>JAISFP010000459.1 GCA_031263525.1 Deltaproteobacteria bacterium
CCGCGTCCCTCCCCATTCCTCCGCGTCCCTCCCCATTCCTCAGCATCCCTCCCAATCCCTCAGCATCCCTCCCCATTCCTCAGCGTCACTCCCCATTCCTCAGCGTCCCTCCCCATTCCTCCCCCTTCTTCCGCATCCGCCCGCCTTATTCCCCTTCATTTTCTCTTACGCACGGTTGATTCCGTTCAGGTCGGGAGATGAGGGATGCATGAAACGAGAGCCCTTTCCCCAATTATTCTGCTGGAGAGAGAGGACCCGGCCAGGCCTGTGTCCGCAGGGGTACCATTCCCTGCACTGTCAATTGGCACTGGGCTCAACAAAAAACAAAAAGTTGATACTGTCAGAACTCCAGGCCTATGCCCAGGGAACCGCGGTGCTCGTAGAATCCGGACGCGAAGCTGGCGTCGTAGTTGACGAAGACGTCCAGCATGCTTCCCGTGGAGATCTTGACGCCCGTGCCGACCTGGAAGGTGTTCCTTCTCGCCCTGATCCCCTGGATGACTGTCTGCCCGTCGTAGCCCGCGAACCCGACTCTGAGAGTGTTGTCGGGACGCTTCGCCGAGTACGTGTAGCCAAGCCGCAGTTCGGGGGTGATCCGTGCCGATCCGACCGAGAAGGTGCCGGTGATCCTGACCTGCGCCGGAATCTCGACCAGATGTTCCGATCTCTTGCCGAACGTGTTCCCGGGAATGGCGCTTCCCGTGACGGTCTCATTCCAGGCTCCCTGCCGGAAGGTCAGATAGCGCACGCCGACAGAGGGGACGATGGACAGGCTCCCCGTGCTGATGACGTAGCCGGTCCGCGCCGCAAGCTGCCAGGTGTCCACGTGGAACTTTCCGGTCTTCTTTCCGCCCGTCACGAGGAAGATCTCGGACTCGTTGTCGCTCCTCCCGAAAGTTGCCGAAAGGTCGAAGAAGATCCCGGTCGGGTGGGTGTAGCTGCCATATAGGCCGAACCCGATGGTGTCGATGTCTACCGAGGAGAAGCCGCCGCTGCTCTCCAGCTCGCCGGTGGAGAACGCCATCGACGCGCCAAGCACGAGACCGTCAAGAGCCGCGACCGACCTGTCGTAACCGATCGCGAAACCGCCGCTCCTGTACCTGTATCCGAAGACGTCGTTCCTGTTGTCCTGCCTTGCCCAGGTGCCGAAACCTCCCGCCCAGACACGGTTCAGGCCGTCCGGGCTCCCTGCCGAAGGCGGGGTGAGCGCGGAGGACGCCCTTATCGTGTCCAGACGCCCGAAGACAGCTCCGGCGGTCTTCAGCGCGATGTCGCTCGCCGCCTCAGACACGCCGAGGAGCGACTCGCCGATCAGCTGCTTCAGGGCTATTTCGGCGAGCCCCGGCCCCGCGCCGTTTATGGCGTAGACGGCTGATACCAGGCGATCGGCCAACGGAGCGTAGGCGGGATTGCTCTCTATCTCCGCAATCAAGCCAGCCGCGTTGACGTAGTTGCCGGTCATCCTAAACGAGTTGTTCGAGGATATCCTGACCACCGCGCCTGACGCGCCTACGTAGTTCACGGCAATTCCGCCGCTCCCGAACGTCACGTCGGCCAGGAGCGAGCTGTTGCCAGTTACATTGACGTTCCCCCACCCGCTTACGTTTCCGTCGAGTATCGTCAAGTTCTGTCTGACGGCGTCGAAACCGTCCAGATTCAGGGTCACGCTGCCGCTGAAACCTATGTTGGCTGCGGTTATCGATCCGTTATGAGTGGCGTCGAATCCGATCGTCAGGGTGCTGTTGTCAGTGAAACTGACATTCGAGCCGCCGGCGTCAATGGTGCCGGTTCCCAGATTAATCTGTCCACCGCTGACAACATCGAGCCCTTGAGGCGTACTGAGTCTGGAGTCTGAGTCGGCAAAATTAAGTTCCCCGGCCACGCTCACGTTCCCGTCTACAACGGCAGTCCCGGCCTTGACCTCAAAAACTCCGTTATTCTGGACAGCCAGGGCTGACGTGTCGATCTTGTTCGTGCCGTTGGACTCCAGCAGGCCTCCCGCCCTGACGGCAATATTCGCGGCGACAATTCTGTGGCTTGAATTCGAACCGCCGTAGAGAATGACCGAGCCGCCGTCGGAAATATTGAGCGATCCGGCATCCAGGGAATATGTAGAGCCGTCGGATGCGCTGCCGCTTATGGATATTTTTCCTTCAACGTCGGCAACGCCGGAGACATCCAGATGCGACCCTTCGCCGGTAATGTTTAACTCCGAGTCCGCCTCTAGTGCGAGACGGTTGCCGACCGCCAGAACGGATTCCTCGCCGCCGACGTTAACCAGCGAACCTCCGGCGAGGGTGATGTCTGCAGCGCTCAGCGCTGCCCGGTCGCCGTACAGGTTGACACTGGCTGCCCCCTGCCCCCACTTCGACCGATGTTCCGCCGTATAAAATCGAATCGACCCCGATATCGACAGTCGCTTCGTCCCCGACACGGGTCTCATGGCTGGCGACGACTTCGGAGCCATTGTCCATGAAGACCCAGGCACCGTCACCGACAGTGAAATCTTCAGTCTGCACCTCAAATCCGTCGCGCATGTTCAAAGCGGGACGTCCCTCTGGGCCTTCTTCTATCGACAACTCGTTCAGGCCAGCAAAAATTCCATGGTTGATGCCGACGCCGCCATTCAGAACAAGTTCTCCGCCGTTGACGTGGAGGAACCCTGCCTGCGAGAAAACAGCTCCGGAATCGCCGAACTGGACCGTTCCTCCCGTATTGACCGTCAGTGACTCAAGCTGGACATGAGAATGGCTTGTGAACAGGAGCTTGGCGGTATCGACGTCATCACCTACCTCGATTGCTGCAGGCCAAGTGCTGCCTGTTGCAAGAGTCGCGCCGTCAAAAATCAGCTCTCCGCCGCTGACATTGACTTTTCCCTGGGTCGTCTGATCGCCGGCTATCGTAAAAGTTCCGGTGACAGTCATCGTGCCGCCTGTCACTTCAAGCTCGGGCGCCACATCGTTGCCCGAGCTTCTTCCGAGCTCGATGTCCCCGAAAGCTGCTGTTCCAGCCGTCATCTTCATAGTCTCGAAGACCGCAAGATGGCTGTCGAACTGAGTTACGCCTCCTGAAATTTCAACGTCCCAAGCCCTGGATGTCTTGCCGTTCTCAGAACTCGTGAAACCGGCAATTGAGTTATTTCCCCCCTCGATAAAAATTGTGCCTCCGGCATCCACGAAACGCACTGAATTTGCCGTCGTATCCGGATCGCCAAGAAAGTGGACTTCGTTACCTTTGGCCTGAGAAGTCGGATCGTGGGATACGTACCCCCCGTAGACTCCGCCAGTGATTTCCACAAAATCATCATCGGCAAAAATTCCTACCACTGCGCCGTACAGGAACACCTTGTTTTCAGTGACTATGTCAATGCCGTCTCCAGTGACATAACCGGAAGTGTCGCTAAGTGTGTACAGTCCGCCGAAAACGTTTCCGGTAACCTTCGTGTCGTCTCCAATGTGTACTTCATTTTCTGAAATGTCCATGCTGGATTTATGTTTGTTTACTACGATATGTCCTCCGACTATCTCCGCGAGCCTCAGCTCAGCGGACTCGATTCTAACGATGTTCTTTGTAAGAATTAATCTTCTGCTATCAACAAACTGAGTTTTTAACTCTATGTAACCTCCTCTAACAAAAGTGCCTATTACATTTGGGGATTGAGGATCTCCCGGATTTATATTGACTACACCGCCTGTGAAGTCGGAAGAACTTATCGTCACGTGACTGTCGGTTACGGTGCTGCTGCCCCCCGCACCATAATCAGGGAGGATCATGGCTATCCCGCCTGAGACAGTACCCAGCGTGGTGCCGAATTGCATCTCCGAATCACTTATCACCACATGGTTACCGGAGACCAAACTTGAACCTTCTGCAGAATAAGAAGGACGCGAAATTCGTTCCGCATATCCACCCACTATTGACTGCACCGCGGTCATTTCCGTTATGGTTATACGGTTATTGATCGCATTCGCAGATCCGTTGTTTTGAATGCTGGCCATTCCGCCAACCGCTGAAAATCCCGACCCGGAATTGAAATCATCGTGATTTACGACATATTCAATCGTTACTGTGTTACCGGTTGATTCGCTTAAATCCCCCTCTGGAATAATGCCGGAGAGCGACGCGTACCCGCCGAATATTCCACCGCCAACATCGATGGTATCGTCGATGCTGGTACCTTGTACGGTGAGCTTGTTTTCTCTCGAACGGACGAAGCCGGAAGATTGTTGTTCATCTTTCCCTCCGTAGATGCTGCCGGTGGTACCCTCTTTCACAGTCAGTTCGTTTCCTGAATGATCCGGCGGTATTATGTCCCCGGTAGTCGTACAGAAACTTGCTCCGTCATCAGGGCACGTGACCGATGCGGCCTGCGCCGCAAAGTTTCCGCCTGCGATCAACGTCAACGTCAACGTCAACGCCAGCGACACGATCGAAACGCAGGCGATTGTCCCAACATGCCGGTTCATGATAGCGTGAGACATTTGCATTCTCCTTCAGGTCACGGCAGAATATCCATGGCTGCAACTCAACAAGTGGACAAAGAGGGAATGTTACCACAGTTCCGATTCTCTCTGCAAATCACTAGCTCCTGATGTCAAGGGGATTGATTTGGTTTGCTGTCGACTTCACCTCAAATGCTTAACCATTTTCTGGATCATGGCGGCGAAGCAGTTCAAAGGGGTGAAGGCTATTTTCCTGAGCTTGCCAGGGCCAGGGGCAGGGGCAGGGGCAGGGGCAAGACGGAGCAATGAATGCGTATGGCATGTTCCGAGGCCCGGCAAGCTGGGAGCCGAACAACAAAGCTTGCACCATCTGGCGTGGCGAAATGGCTAGCTGCTGCCCTTGGCAGATGCCTTTCCATGGCAGCTGAAATAACGGGGGCCGGACCGGAGGGGGACGGCCACAATGCCGCCGTAAACGACGAGCTCTCGTCCATGTAACGCGGCGGGAGGCGCCAGGGCCACGAAAGTCCCGGATCCCGCCCGTCCCGGCTGAGCATGCACGTCCATTCCCGTCCCGCACAGTCCGGGCCCTGGCAGGGCCGGCCAGCCCCCTGCCCGGCCTCGCAACAGCCCGGTTCCGCAAGGCCCAAGGCCGGACGCGTTCGGCGCGGAAGGCACCCCTGCCCCGGCGGGTTCAGTGCCCGGCTTTCCCGGCCCTGCCAGGCCAGTCGCAGAAGTCCAGGGGGCAATCCCCGCAGAGGGGCCTCTGGGAGCGGCACAGAGCCCTCCCGTGGGCAATGCCCTGGTGGGAGAAAAGGCTCCAGCGGGACTCGGGCACGAGAGCGGCCAGGTCCGCCTCCACCTTGGCGGGGTCGTCGTGGACGGAAAGGCCGAGCCTCCTAGAGATCCGCCCCAGGTGGGTGTCCACAGTGATACCGGGGAGCCCGAAGGCGTTGGCCATGACGCAGTTGGCGGTCTTGCGGCCGACGCCCGGTAGCGTCACGAGCTCGTCGAGGGTCCTGGGAACCGCGCCCCCGAACCTGTCCTCTATGGCCCTGGACGCCTCGCGGATGTTCTTCGCCTTCATGCGGAAGAACCCGCAGCTGCGGATTATGTCCTCCACGGCCCCGGGTGGCGCGGAGGCCATCTCGGCGGGGCCGGGGAAGGCCTCCAGAAGCCTGGGAGCCACCATGTTCACGCGCTGGTCTGTGCATTGCGCGGAAAGGATGGTGGAGACCAGGAGCCCGAAAGGGTCGCGCTCGGACAGGGCGCAGTCCGCGTCCGGGTAGAGCCTGTCGAAGGCGTCCAGCACGAGCCTCGCGCGGTCGGCGGGCGAGAGGCCCTTGCCGGCACCGCCCCGTCCTGCGGCGGAACCGCCCTCCGCAGCCCCGGACCTGGCGGCCGCGCCCTTAGCCGGACCGGACCTCGCGACCGCGCCCTTAGCCGAACCGGACCTGGCAGCCGCGCCCTTAGCCGAACCCTCCGCCGAACCGGATCTGACGGCCACGCCCTTAGCCGAACCGGCCCCGACATCTGCTCCCTCTGCAACCCCTTCCCTGGCGGCCACTGGCAGGGAGGACCTGGTCCGGACCGGCCTGGCAGGAGGCCGTTTCGCATGTGTCGGCTTTCCGGCTGGCACCGCCGTCCTGGATCCCGGAGCCCTGCCCCCGGACGCCTTCGGTCCGGCGCTACCTGCCGCATCCTTCGGCCCGAGCGTTCCGCGAACGGAGGTCCCGGCCCCAGGCTTCTCCCAGCCCTTCGACGCTACCTTGACCATCCACGCCTCCCAGCTCCCTGACTCGGCTCTGCCTGACGGCTCCGGACGTCCCCGGACTCCGCACTGCCAATCCGCTTCAGGCGTCCTGCGCCTTACGCTTCGGCAGGCCGTTCCGAGCGTCCCACGAGCTTGCCAAATTCATCCGTTCCTGACGTCGCCTCACACAGCCATGTCCATCCATGTCTGGCGTCATACGGGCTCGCCATGCCAATCATGCCTGGCGGCCCGCGGACTCGCCATATCCGAGCCTGGCGGCCCGCGGACTCGCCATATTCACGGCTGGCGGCCCGCAGACTCGCCATATCCATGCCTGGCGTCCCGCGGACTCGCCATATTCAAGCCTGGCGGCCTGCGGACTCGCCATATTCAATCCTGGCGGCCTGCGGACTTGCTGTATCCATGCCTGGCGTCCCGCAGGCTGGCCATATCCAAGCATGGAGTCCTGCGGGCCCGCCATGCCCGTCCGTTCCTTGCGCCGCCCGGATTCGGACTTGGCAGCCTGTTCCGCCAGGCCGCCGGGCCATGCACCTCCAGGCTCATGGCCGGCGCGCCGGACAGCGCGGGCCGGACCCGGCCCGTCAGGCGAAGAGCCCCTCGACGAGGGACCGGACGTTCTCGGGGGTGAAGCCCAGCTCGGCGAACACGCTCTCGGCGGGGCCGGAGAACCCGAAGCCGTTCACGGCCAGGATCTTTCCGCGGCATCCCGCGTAGCGCTCCCAGCCCATGGGCGAGGCGGCCTCCACGGCGAGCCGGCGGGTGACGCCCGGGGGAAGGACCGAGTCGCGGTACGGGGCGTCCTGCGCCTCGAAGAGCTCCCAGCAGGGCATGGAGACCACCCGGACCTTCGGGGCCAGGGGGGATCCCTCCAGGGCCTTCAGGGCCAGGCTCACCTCGGAGCCGGTGGCGATCACCAGGGCCTCGGGGCTTCCGCCCTCGGCGTCCTTGAGGACGTAGCCGCCCCTGGCGGGGCCGTGCGCCACGGGCGGGAACTCCGAGGGGTGCAGGACTGGCAGGTTCTGGCGGGAGAGGGCCAGGGCGCTGGGTCCGGGGTGGCGGACGGCGACGTCCCACATGGCCCGGGTCTCGTAGGCGTCCGCTGGGCGCATGACGAGGAGGCCCGGCACGGCGCGGAGCGCCGCCAGCTGCTCCACCGGCTGGTGCGTGGGACCGTCCTCGCCCACGCCCACGCTGTCGTGGGTGAGGACGTAGACGACCTTGAGACCCATGAGCGCGGAAAGCCTCACGGCGGGCCGCAGGTAGTCGGAGAACACGAGGAACGTCCCGCAGTAGGGCAGGAAGCCGCCCGACAGGGCCAGGCCGTTCGCCACGGCCCCCATCGCCGCCTCGCGGACCCCGAAGTGGACGTTGCGGCCCGCGGGGTTCAGCGGGAGCACGGAGCCGCCGCCCGAGACCAGCGTCTTGTTGGAGGGTCCGAGGTCCGCGCTCCCGCCCAGGAGTTCCGGGAGGGCCCCGGCCAGGGCGTTTATGACGGCCCCCCCCGCTGTCCGGGTGGCGACGGGCTTGCCGGCCGGGAAGTCGCACGGCTTCCCCATGTCCAGATCCGCCGGGAGATTGCCGGCGAGACGGCGGGAAAGCTCCGCGTGCTCGGACGGGAACTCGGCGGCGTACCGCGCGAGGGTCGCCTCCCACCTGGCCCTCGTCTCCCTGTGGGCGCCCGCCCTCTCCCTGAAGTTCGCGGAGACCCTGTCGTCCACGAAGAAGTCGGGCTTTCCCTCGAACCCGTAGCGGGCCTTGGTCGCGGCCAGGCCCTCGGGCCCCAGGGGCTCGCCGTGGGCCTCGGGGCGTCCCTCCTTGGGGCTCCCCGCGCCCAGGGTGGTCCGCGCGACTATGAGGCTCGGGCGCTCTGTCTCCAGCCTGGCGTTCTCCACCGCCTGGTGGACCGCCTGGAGGTCCTCGCCGTCGGCCACGACGATCACCTGCCACCCGTACGCGGTGAAGCGGGCCCTCACGTCCTCGGTGAACGCGAGCTCCGTCGGGCCCTCGATGGTCATCCTGTTGTCGTCGTAGACGTAGACGAGCTTGTGGAGCTGCTGGGCGCCCGCCAGGCTCGCCGCCTCCGAGGCCACGCCCTCCATCAGGTCCCCGTCCGAGACCAGCGCGTAGGTGTGGTGGTCGAAGAGCGTGAAGCCGGGCCGGTTGTAGCGGGCGGCCAGGGCCCTCTCGGCCAGGGCCATGCCCACGCCCATCGCGAAGCCCTGCCCCAGGGGACCGGTGGTGGCCTCCACGCCCGGCGTCACGCCGTGCTCCGGGTGGCCGGGGGTCCTGCTGTGGGGCTGCCGGAAGTCCTTCAGGTCGTCCAGCGTGAGCCCGTAGCCCGCCAGGTGCAGCCAGCTGTAGAGGAGCGCCGACCCGTGCCCAGCGGACAGCACGAAGCGGTCGCGGTCTGGCCAGAGCGGCGCCTCCGGGTCGTGCTTCAGAAACCTCGTCCAGAGCACGTAGGCGAGGGGGGCCGCCCCCAGCGGGAGCCCGGGGTGCCCGCTCCTGGCCCTCTCCACCATCTCGGCGGACAGGATCCTCAGGGTGTTCACCGACGCCTGGTCCTTGCGGTTGTAAACGGCTGCTGCTGCGGCTGACATGAATCCCCCTCCTGGTGCAGGTGCCTGTCCCGAACGCGGGGCGGACGCCCCTCCCCCGGCCCCCGGGCCGTCCCGACCGGCAGACGGGCCGGAGCCGGGCCGCCCCGTCAGGGACGTGGCCGGGCGGAAAACTGGGCCGGGGCCGGGGTGCCCCGTCAGGGACGTGGCCGGGCCGAAAACTGGGCCGGGGCCGGGGCGCCCCGTCAGGGGCGTGACCGGGCCGGAAACTGGGCCGGGGGCCCCGGATACGGCGCTCTGGGCACGTCCGGCACATTCGCCCGGCTGGCGTCTGGCGTTTGATGCTACGGGGACACTCTAGCACTAAAGCTGGCGCGATTAAAGGCCCGCAGGCCCACAGGAGGCGCGGACCGGGAGCCCTCCGGCCCTCCCGGAGCCGGGCCGCCTCCCCGGGCCCGCCCGGAAGGCGGGAAAAGCCGTCCGAGCCGCCATGCGAGGAAATTTCATTACATTTGCGAGGGACGCCTTCCGGCCTCCGCCCAGCTGTTCAGGGGGCCCGGGACGGGAAGTGCCCTTCGGACGCCGCGAAGCTCCACGAAACCCGCCGTGCGCCCGGAAAGGCTCCCCGGCCAGGCAGGCCCGGACCAGGAAACGCGGTTCGGTCACAATTCAGCTCCGGCTCAGCCCCTGGAACTCTCCGGCCCAGCCCCTGGAACTCTCCGGCTCATCCCATGGACCTCCGGCGGCCGTCCTGGAGCCGCCCCGCAACGGTCCAGCGGCCTTCCGGGAGCCGGACAGGCAGGGATCGGGCCATCGCCGCGGCGGCCTGAGGTTTCAAGGCTGGCGGACGGGGCCCGCCTCCTGTCTGGCTGCTGTCCCCGGGGAGTGCCCGCTACTGCCCGCAACTCTCGGTGCGGCATCCGGCCCCTCAGGCCTTGACGACCGTGGGGCCCACGGGGAAGGCGCCGCGCGTGTCTATCAGGAGCTTCGAGTGCTGGAATATGAGGTCGTGGTCGAACGCCTTGTGATCCGTCAGGAGCACCACCGCGTCGAAGGAGGCCAGGCTCTCTGGAGTGAGCTTCACGGAGGCGTAGTTCCAGGAGCCCCGGCGCAGGCGGGGCATGCGCGGCACGTGCGGGTCGGAGTACTGGCACTCGCAGCCGGCCTCCTCCAGGAGGGTCAGCACCTCCAGGGAGGGGGACTCGCGCATGTCCTCTACGTTCTTCTTGTAGGCCATGCCCAGCAGCAGGACCTTCGCGCCCTTCAGGGGCATGCCGCGGTCGTTCAGCGCCCTGGCGAGCTTCCCGGTCACGTAGCGGGGCATGGCCTCGTTGACCTCGCCCGCCAGCTCTATGAAGCGGGTGTGGACCCCGTACTCCCTGGCCTTCCAGGTGAGGTAGAAAGGGTCTATGGGTATGCAGTGGCCCCCTATCCCGGGGCCGGGGTAGAAGGGCGTGAACCCGAAGGGCTTGGTGGCGGCGGCGTTAATGACCTCGTGAATGTCCAGGCCCATCTTGTCGGCCACGGTCTTGAGCTCGTTCACGAGCCCGATGTTCACCGCCCTGTAGATGTTCTCCAGCAGCTTCGTGAGCTCCGCCGCCTCGGGGGAGCTCACCGGCACCATTATCTCCACCACCTCGCGGTAGAGCGCCAGCCCGACCCTGGAGCAGGCGGGTGTGCATCCCCCCAGCACCTTAGGAATGGTCTGTGTCTGGAAGTTTGGGTTGGCCGGGTCCTCCCGCTCCGGGCTGTAGACCAGGAAGAAGGTCCTCCCTATGACGAAGCCCCTCTCCTCCAGGGGCGGCCTCAGGATCTCCGCCGTCGTGCCCGGGTAGGTGGTGCTCTCGAGGCTCAGGAGCTGCCCCTCCTTCAGGTGCGGCAGGAGCGAGTCCATCGTCCCCCTCACGTAGCTCAGGTCCGGCTCCTGGTGGCGCGAGAGCGGCGTAGGCACGCAGATGATCACGGCGTCCGCCTCGTTCGCCAGCCTGAAGTCGGTCGTGGCGGAGAACTTCAGCGCCGCCTCCTTGAGCCGAGTGTCCGAGATGTGGCCTATGTAGCTCTCCCTGCGGCTGATCTTCTTGACCTTTTCCCCGTCCACGTCCAGCCCCACCACCTGGTAGCCCGCCTCCGCGAACGACAGCGCCAGCGGCAGCCCCACGTAGCCCAGGCCGGCCACGGCTATGACGGCCTGCCTGTCCGTTCCCCTCAGCTTGTCCAGGAAATTCTTCTCGTAGTCGGGCATGGGTCCGGACTCCTTTCGGGCGCCTCGCGCGCCCAGCTCGGGTGAGGGGAAGACGGGGGACGGCCCGACGCGGCGGCCTTGCCGCAACGGCGGTGAGACGAAAAGAGCGGAGCAGGGCCGGAGGGGGCCGCGGCGGCCGCGAAGGAGGGAAGGCGGAAAGGCGCCCGGACCGGGCCGGCGGGGGCCATGGCCTCACGCAGAAGTCAGGCCGGGGACTCAGGCGAGAGTTTGGCCGGGGACTTAAGCGGAGGGCCAGGCCGGAGCCTAACGCAAGGGCAGGCCAGGGCCTCATGCAAGGGTCAGGCCAGGGCCCAACGCGAAGATCAGGACGGGACCTCAGGAGAGGATCTGGCCAGGGCCTCATGCAGGGGTCAGGCCGGGGCCCGCGCAAGGGTCAGGCCAGGGCCTCCTTCAGCGCCCGGACCACCCGTTCCTGGTCGGCCTCCTCCAGGTAGGGGTGCATGGGAAGCGAGAGGACCTGCCCGCAGAGCCTCTCGGAGTTCGGGCAGTCGCCCGGCCTCCCGCCCAGGGGGAGGTAGGCCGGCTGGAGATGCAGGGGCCTCGGGTAGTAGACCATGGTGGGCACGCCCCGCTCCTTCATCCTGGCCTGCACGGCGTCCCGGCCGGTCCCCTCCGGGAGCTTTACCGTGTACTGCGCCCAGGAGGAGAAGTAGCCTTCCGGCACGCGGGGGACCTCGACCGCGTCCCCCGCGATCTCGCCCAGGAGCCGGGAGTAGAGCAGCGCGGCCCTCTCCCTGGCCCGGAGCTCGCCGGGGAAGACCTTCATCTTGGACAGGAGCACCGCCGCCTGGAGGGTGTCGAGCCGGGAGTTCACGCCCACGCGCAGGTGCTCGTAGCGGTCGGCCCCCGCCCCGTGGCCCCTGAGACTCCTCAGGATCCCTGCCAGCTCCGCGCTGTCCGTGAACACCGCTCCCCCGTCCCCGTAGCATCCCAGGGGCTTGGCGGGGAAGAAGCTCGTGGCGGAGGCCAGCCCGAAGTTCCCGGCGAGCCTGCCGTCCATGGACCCCCCGAACCCCTGGGCGGCGTCCTCCAGGACAGGCACCCCGCAGGCGCCGGCCACGTCCGTGAGCGCGCGATAGTCCGCCGGGAGCCCGAAGAGGTCCACGGTCACGACCAGCCTGGGGTTGAGCCTGCCCTCCTTGGCGACCGCAGCGATCTTCCGTTCCAGGTCCCGCGCGTCCATGTTGAAGGTCTCGGGATCCACGTCCACGAAGACCGGCGCCGCCCCCCTCAGTGACGCCACCTCAGCGGTGGCTATGAACGTGAAGGTCGGCACGAAGACCGCGTCCCCAGGCCCCACGCCCCAGGCCATGAGCGGCAGGACCAGCGCGTCCGTGCCGTTGGCGCAGGTGACGCACTCGCGCGCGCCCACGAAGGAGGCGAGCTCCGCCTCGAGCTCCCGCACCTCCGGCCCCTGTATGAAGGCCGCGGAACCCATGACCTTCGCCAGGCGCGGCTCAAGATCCGCCCTTATGGCCTCGTGCTGCTTTTTCAGATCGATGAACGGGAGCGTGTCCATGGGCTCTCCTTGGAGGGGCCTGGGAAATGAGGCCGCTGTCCCGGCGGCCTGGACGGAAGGGTACGGCAGGTGAGAAAACGTCCGACGGGACCGGGAGCGACGCCCTGAAACGCGGGGGAGCCGCCGGGAAGGGAGGGAAGCGCCGCCCGGAAACGCGAAGGGGCCGCCGGGAAGGGAGGGTAGTTACGCCCGGAAGTTCTGAGAAACCGCCGGGAAAGGGAAAAAGCGCGGCAGGGCCGCCGGAAGGGGGAGAAGCTACGCCTGGAAGCGCGGAGGGGCAGCCGGGAGAGGAAAGAAACGCGGCAGGGCCGCCGGAAGGGGGAGAAGCTACGCCCGGAAGCGACGCGGACCGTCCCCGCGAGGCCGGCAGGGGCCAACGGGCAGGAAAGTCCTCCAGGGAAAAATGCATGCAAGAAAAAAGCCGCGAGGCCGGGGCAAAAAGCTCCGTTCCGGGAGGGACGGTCCGCCCACCTTCCCGAACCTCATGCGCCTGCGGGGAGAACAGTCGGACTGCGGCGTCCAAAAACAGACGAGAAAAAAGAAAATCAAACCGAAATACAACAGAATCGGAAAGTGTCATGTCCGAAAAGAGCCAGAGTCGGAAAAAGCCCGGAGAGGGCAGTGTCAGGAACGAGATGCGGCGGGGCAGAAAAGTTTCAAGGCAGGAAAGAGGCCGGAGAAGGCAATGTCAGGAACAAAATGTGGCGGGAAAGGAAAATTTTAAGGCCGGCAAAAACCAGGAAACAAAAATTTCGGAACAAAACTCCGCAAAGCCGAAAGTTTTAAAAATCAGAAAGATTCAGGAAACAGAAACTTCACGTTCAAAATTTTACCGGGCAGGAAATTTTAATGACCGGAAAGAGCAAGGCAACGAAGAAATCGGAAAATGAATGCCGAAGGACAGGAAAACGTCAAGCCCTAAAAGAGGAAAGCCTGGCAACGAAAGAGGGGATGCCGAAACCTCAAAATCCGGAAAAGGGAAAGCGAAGGCCGGGATAAGAAACGCACGAGTCCGATGCAGGAAAACGGAAACCGCAAATCCGAAAACGGAAAGGCGAAAGGCTTTAGTCGCGAAACCTTAAAAAATCCTGGAACGGCCGGAACCGCAGGCCGGAAGGGCCAGCGTCCGGCAAAGGACGCGTCCGGAAGCCAGCGCGCCCGCAGGGTCCCGTCCAGGGAAGCCCCCGCGCGGAAACGGAAAGCCGCGTCACGGGGCAACGTCGGGCTAGCCCGCCATGTCACGGCGTCACGAGGCGTGACGTTACGTCCCGCGATCCCCTTCCCGGACGGACCGCGTCACCCACTTCCCGGACGGCCCGCGCGTCACCTCCCGGACAGGCCCGCGCGTCACCCCTCCCGGACGGCCCGCGCGTCACCTCCCGGAACACCCGGCACCCGGAAAGCCCCGTAACGGACACGAAAGGAGGGCCCGGCCGCGTCATGCCTCGGGCTTAAGCTCGCCCCCGCTCTCGGCGTACCTGAGCCCGCAGGATGGGCACCGGAGGTCGGCGCCCAGCCTGACCCCGCAACGGCAGACCCAGCCGGTGCGCCTGGCGGGGTTGCCCATGACCAGGGCGTAGGCGGGCACGTCCCGCGTGACCACGCTCCCGGCCGCCACGAACGAGTACTCCCCCAGGGTGTGGCCGCAGACGACCGTGGCGTTGGCGCCTATGGTGGCTCCGCGCTTCACGAGGGTCTTCCGGGACTCGCCCATGCGCCTCACGAAGGCCCTCGGGTTGTTGACGTTGGTGAAGACCATGCTGGGGCCGCAGAAGACCTCGTCCTCCAGCTCCACGCCCTCGTAGACGGAGACGTTGTTCTGAATCTTGCAGCGGGCGCCGACCTTGGCGCGGGGGCCTATCACCACGTTCTGGCCGACGTTGCAGTGGTCGCCAAGGACAGATCCCTCCATGACGTGGGAGAAGTGCCAGATCCTCGTGCCCGGCCCTATGATGGCGTCCGAGTCCACCACGGCGGTGGAATGCACGAAGCTCCCGTCCCGCGGGTCCGCGGGCTCGGGTATCTGAGGCCTGCCCTCCCTGAAGGCGCGGTCCATCGCGGTCAGGACCGACAGGACGGACAGGGCCTCCGTGGCGTTGGAGTCCTCGGGCTCGACCCTGGAGCTTATGGCGTTCAGGAAGGCCTGGCACTGCTCCTTCAGGGGCTCTATCTGGGTGAGCGGCACCTTCACGGGGGCGGCCCTCTCGCTGTCGGGCTGGAGACCCCGCCAGGTGATGCGGTGCGGGTAGATTACGAGCTTGTCCTCCCAGGGGGCCAGGTCGTCGAACACGGCCATCTTGTCCAGGCCGACCACGGCCAGGCGGCACTCCTTGAAGGGGTTGAGCCAGCTCACGGAGATGTGGGCGGTGACCCCGGCCGGGTACAGGAGGTCTGCCTCGGCGAGGTCCTCTATGCCCTCGGTGAGGTACGCCCCCCCGGAGCACTTGACCGTGAGGGGCGCCGTGCCCAGGAGGTTCGTGATGAGGCTGATGTCGTGGGGGGCGAGGGACCAGAGCGCGTTCTCCTCGGCCCTGAGCCTGCCCAGGTTCAGCCTCCTCGACCAGATGTGGCACACCCTCCCGAACTCCCCCCTGCGTATGAGCCCCTTCAGGTGCGTTATGGCCGGGTGGCGGTTCAGCAGGTGGTCCACCATGAGGATGAGCCCCCTGCTCCGGGCCAGCCCCACCATGGCCCTCCCGTCCTCCATGGAGAGCGCCATGGGCTTCTCCACCATGACGTCCCTGCCGGAGTTGAGGACCCTGATGGCCCCCTCAGCGTGGTCCGGGGCGGGGGTGGCCATGGCCACGGCCCGCACGTCGGCGTCCTGGAGGATCTCGTCCAGGGACGACACCCCGATGACCCCGGGGTACTCGGCGAGGATCTTCGCAAGCGTGTCCGGGTTGGAGTCGGCGACCGTCTTGAGGCAACCGAGGCTGTAGAAATTGCGCACCAGGTTCTTGCCCCAGTATCCGGCGCCGAGCACGGCCACCTTGGGGAGGTCCCTTCTGAGAATCATAGGTTAAAGACCCGGGTTGGATTTCAGGGTGAAGGGGGCGCGGCGGGCCGCCCGTCTTTTTGAGTGTTCGCGAGCCCCCCCGGGCCTCGCGGCCGGGGGAGACGGGGAGGACCGCTCAGGGCGGGCCAGGCGAGAGCCGCGACCGCATCGGGTGCCGGGGCGGGGGGGAAAGGGGGAGGGAGCTGGCGAATAAGGGGTCCGACCGCCCTTGGACTGGCCCGGGAACCGGTCAGCCAGGGGACGTGCCGGGGCCAGAGTCGGCGTCCGGGCCAGAGTCGGCATCTGGGCCTGGCAGCCGGCCCGACCGAGGCAGGGCCCAGGAGGCCGACGCGGGCCCGGTGCCGAAAAGGCGGACGAGGGGCCCGGCCAGGGGCCGAAAAGGTTGACGATGAGCCCTGCGGCGGGCCAGGCCCGTGGCCGGGCCCTCGCACAGGAAGCTCTAGCCGTTCAGGAGCGCGACGCGGGCCGCGTCCTCGGCTGGGTAGAGGCTCCTGAAGGACTCGGGCTCGAAGACGTCCAGGATTCTGCACAGGTCGGCCTGGTTCTCCCGCGAGGCCACGACCGCCATCCGCATCCCCCAGCGGTCCCGGAGAAGCCGGAAGACCTTCGCCTCCGGGGCGGTGAGGGCGGTGATCTTCCTCATGTCCAGGATGAGGCCCCCGGCACCGTTCCCGGGCAGATCCGCAGGCCCGACTAGGTAGCCCTCTCCCTCCTCCTCGATCCTGCCGTCCGTCAGGCTCACCGTCAGTATGGCGGAAGCCGGGCCGGGAGGGGTAGCGGAGCCGCCGTTCGGACCCGGGGAGGGGGAGCCGGAAGTTCCGGGCACCCCGGCAGTTCCGGCCGCTCCGGAAGAGCCGCCGGGCCCGGGGCGCACGTCCCCGCCCGGGGCCTCCGTCCGTGCCGGGGCCACGTTTCCGCCGGGGGCGGGCCGGGCCGCGTCCCCCTGAGAGCCTGCGGACTCCTGGACGGGCGGGGAGCCGTCGCCTCCTGCCTCCAGCGAGCGGCAGACGTCGGCCAGGGCCTCCATGAGGGAGGGCATCCAGTCCACCTCGTCGTCCTCGTCGTTGTCGAGGCGGCCCATGATGGCCTCGGCTGTGTCCAGGACCTGGAAGAGGCTGTCCACCACCGGCCTGGGACAGTCGCGTCCGGTCTCCCGGACGGTCTGGAGGAGGGATTCCGCGGCATGCAGGAGATCGTAGAGGTGGCGCAGGTTGACGAAACCGCAGTTCCCCTTGATGGTGTGGAGGGTCCCCATCAGGGCGTTCAGCCTCTCGAGCGAGGAGGGATCCTGCTCGAGCTCCAGAAGCTGGTTCTGGGCCGTGGCCAGGTGCTCCCTGGCGTCCCAGACGAATTCCTGTAAGTGATCGCTCACTTGGCGCTCCTAGCCCGCCGGGACCGGGCACGGCCCTGCGTCAGCCCGGTCCCCGCGAACCGGGCGCCCGACCGCCCTCCTGGAGCCGGACGGCAACCATTCTAACACAGCACCAGCTTATATGACAAAGAAGGAGGGGCACAAGGGGGGCACAAGGACCGGGTTTGATACGGCCCCCTCCCAACCGTGCGGCCGCCTTGCGGCGTGTTCGGCGGCGGACGTCCCGTCTTCAGGGGAGCCTGCTACCCCGACGTGGGGGCAAGCCTCGCCTGACGGCCAGAAAGCCGCGCCTGACGGCCAGAAAGCCGCGCCTGGCGGCCTGAAACTACGCCTGGCGGCCTGAAACTGCGCCTGGCGGCCTGAAAGACGCGCCTGACGGCCTGAAGCCACGCCTGACGGCCTGAAAGCCGCGCCTGACGGAAAGCAAGCGGCACCCGATGAGGGGCATACGTCACCTTTCAGAGGGCAAGCGGCTCCCAACGTGGTGCATCCGGGCCAGTCGGGGAACCCATTCGGCACAGTCGGGGCCCCCATGCGGAAGGGAGGACGCGAGGCATGAAGGCAGCCAGGCCATCCTGCGCCCCCCCGTCAGGAGGTCCCGTTCAGCAAGTGCCTCCCCGCGGCCACCGGCCAGGTCAGATCGACCGGTCTGGCGGTCAGCGGCTCTGCTGGAGCCAGACCAGAACCCGAGCCTCGAGCCCCTCTCCTCCCTTGCCATGCCGCAGTTCCCTAAGACGGGGCATCGGGGAAAGCCGGAGCCTCGGAAGAAGGCTGGGGTCGGGGGAATCCCTAAATTCAGGGGGGAGCCGGGACCTGGAGAGAAGCAGGAGCCGCGGACTTTGGCGGAGCTCCGGAAGAAGAAAGGGAGTCAGTATCTGTTCACCCTGCAAGCAGGGGGCGGCATGCATTTAAGCTAGACTACGCCGCACTATAAATCCAATTCGCTGGGGAGGAGGCCTTTCGACCGTCCTCCAAATTCTGATGGGAGCGTGCCGCCAGCGGCGGACGCCGTCAGAGAGGGCCGCCCGGGAGTCGAGTCCTCCGGAGCGCTCTGGGTGGAACGGGGGGCTTC
>JAISFP010000495.1 GCA_031263525.1 Deltaproteobacteria bacterium
GACCTCTAAAGAAACTCTTCCCCGCCACATGAGGTATCCATTATTGACTATTCTGCTTCAATGGTTCCTCATATGGGCTCTCTTCTTCCGAAAAGGCCCTCAATAGAGGGGCACCTGAATAGTTACCCCGCATGTATGGTATCCAGAGCCAACATTGAAGGAATGGACAGGCACTGGACCGGTCGCACCGGGCCGGGGGACCGGAATGCAGACACTGGACCGGTCGCCCCGGGCCGGAGGACCGGAAGAGTCAAGCCCTGGACCAGTCGCCACGGGCCGGGTAACCGAAAGGGCCGGACACTGGACCGCCCGGCTCGGGACGGGGACCGGAAGGGCCGGACACTGAGAGATCACCACGGGCCGGCGGGGCCGGAAGGGCTCCGGGGGGAAGCCCGGCTACGTCGATTTCCCCAAAAAACAGAAAACGGCCCCCCGGAAGCCCGGGGAGCCGCAGGTATGACAGGTGCGGGCGGAAGGCCGGCCCCGGGGGGCCGGTCGCCTCAGGATACCGCCCCGAGGTACTGGGCGAGCCTGCCGCTGTATGGGAAGGCGTACAGGAGGATCAGGGACACGACCAGCGCGTAGATGGCGAGGGACTCGATGAGCGCCAGGCCGATGAGCATGTAGACGCGGAGCGTGCCGGTCTGCTCGGGGTTGCGGGCCATCCCGGACAGCGCTCCGTACATGCATATTCCCTGGCCGATGCCGGGGCCCACGACGCCCAGGCCGATGCCGATGCCGGCGGCCAGGGCGACGTTCCCGATGACGGCCAGCGCCGCGGTCTCCTCGGAGCTGGCGAAGGCCACCGCGGAGGCGGCGAGCACGCCTATGAACGCGAGTGTGAAGAGGGCGAGCTTTTTCATGGTGAGGCGTTCCTCCTTCGAGGGGTGGTTTCCCTTGTTCTGGTCCGTGTGGCGCGGAGGGGCCGCCCAAGGGAGGGGCGGACCCCGGTAAAGACCTGCGGGGGGAGGGGCGGCGGCCCTGCGGCATGTCCTGGCCCGGGCCGGCGGCAGTCAGTCCGGCGACCGGGCCGATGCCGGGAGGGCGCCGCGCCGCGCGAGCTTCGGTTCTCGCGCGGGGCACCCTCGCCGGACGGCCGTAAGGCCGTGGCGAATCCTCTAGTGCTCCCCCTCCATGGCCTCGCCGATGTAGACCATGGCGAGGAGCGAAATTATGTAGGCCTGGAGGAAGCCGGTGAAGAGGCCCAGGAACATCATGGGGAGGGGCACGAAGAACTGGCCCGCGAGCATCATGAGGACCCCTATCACTAGATCCTCGCCCAGGATGTTGCCGAAAAGACGAAAGGAGAGGGACACCACCCTCGCGGCGTGGCTGATGATCTCCACGGGGAACATCAGGGGCGCCAGGAAGGGGCTTGGCCCCAGGAAGTGCTTGACGTACTTTATGCCGTGGACCTTGAAGCCCATCACGTGGGTGAGGAACACTATCATGAGCGCGAAGGCCATGGTGGTGTTCAGGTTCGACGTGGGGGCGAAGGAGCCGGGGATGAGGCCGTTGAAGTTCGAGAAGAAGACGAAGACGATCAGGGTGGTCGTCATGGGGAAGAAGAGCATGCCCTTCTTTCCCATAATGCTCTCCTGGAACTTGTACATGGAGTCCACGATGAACTCGAAGAGCACCTGGAGCCTTCCGGGGACCATGGCGATCCTTCTGCCCGCAGCCCAGCCGATGGCGATGAGGACCAGGGCGAAGAACCAGGTGTAGACGAGGTGGGGGTAGGCGTGGGCGAAGTGGCCCAGGCCCACCTTCTCCAGGAGCCAGACGAGGAGCATTACGGGATGTTCCATTATTAGCCTCCGGAGGCCAAAGCCAGGGAACAGGGGCTTCAAGGTGACGGACGGCGTTTTGGGGGGGAAAGCTTTGGGGCGGCGTTTGCCGCAGTGACGAAAATACCAGAACGGCCCCCCCGTTGCAAATCTTTTTGGCGGGCCCGGCGCGGTGGCCCGGGGCCCGGAATCCACGCCGCCCGCCGCTTCCGGGGGTTCCGCCCGTGGGGGCCGCGCCCTGTCAGCCGGGATTCCGGTGAGACTCCGGGGAGACTCCCTCGAGGGGCAACGGAGGGAAACTGGGGAGACACCCCGTGACTAGGCCGGGACCTCCAGGAAACTGCGGACGCCTCCGGAGACCCAATGCCGCCCCGTAATTCCAGGACCCTCCGGAGCCACAGCCTGCCCTTACCCTCTCCGGAGCCGATCTCGCCCCCCTCTGGCCCTGCCCGATCCTCCTCCGGACCTCGCCGCCACTCCCTCCGGACCCGATCCTGCCCCCCTCGGGCCCAGCCCGAACCCGGCCACGGACCTCGCGTGGAGCCGGGCATGCCGCTCTCCAGGCACTGCCCTGCCCCCTCAGCCTGTCCTGACCCCCGGACCCTGCCTGCTCCTCCTCCGGACCTCGCCACCGCCCCCTCCGGATCCGATCCTGACCCCCGGGTACTGCCCGAACCCGGCCACGAACCGCGTACGATCCCAGGCAGGCCGCTCTCCCAGGCCCTGTTCGGCCCACTTCGTAGCCCCCCTGACCCCCGGCACCTGCCTGATCCTCCTCCTGACCTCGCAGCCGCCCCCTCCGGACCCGATTCTGACCTCCTGACCCTGCCTGCTCCACCTCCGGACATCGCCGCCTCCCCTCGGCCCCGATCCTGGCCGCCTCGGGCCCAGCCCGAACTCGGCCACTGAGCACATCCGGACCCAGTCCAGACCCTCACGTGGCCCTGCCAGGCTCCCTGCCTGACCCTCCTCCGGATCTCGCCGCCGTCACCTCCGGACCCGCACCTGACCGCCTCGAGGCCGTACGAACCCGGTCACGGACCACGCCAGTAGCAGGGCAGACCGCTCTCCTGCCCCTGCCCCCTCATGAGCCCGACCTGACCCACGGACCCTGCCTGACCTTCCTCGGACCTCGCCGCCACTCCCTCAGAACCCGTCCCTGACCGCCCCGGGGCTCGGGACCGCCTAAAATCCCTGCGGAACAAACCGCATCCCCCTCGGAAGCCGATCCTGACCGCCTCGGAGCTCGGGTCTTCATGAACTACCCGGAGCTTGCCGCTACACTGTCAGAACCCGATCATGATCGCCTGGGACCTCATCCGGCCCCAATGTCATCAGCTGAAGTCATCCCTATTCCCTACATCCCATCTTTATTATTACCCGTTTAATCAAATGTCGGAATTTAGCTATCAGTCCAGGGGTGGAAATGTCGGTCTAACCTCCAGTCCTGGTATCTTCGCACTATAATTCACTACTAAAATATGGAAGAAGAT
>JAISFP010000496.1 GCA_031263525.1 Deltaproteobacteria bacterium
ATTGCTCACTCTCCCGTCCACCACCTCCCATCCCCTGCTTCCATGCCCCCACTCTTTCGTCCGTTGCCAACTCGGTCAACCCCCTTTTTCTAGCGTCTAATACCGATTATGGATTAAAAATGCACGAAACAAACAAATAATCTGTTTGTCAGTTATGAGGAGCGCCAGATCATATCGTGCATCTTTATCCTAGTTTTTGTATAAGGACTTGTTTTCGATACGGCATTGCTACTGTTCAGGTGCCGCTCTGTTGAGAACCTCATATCATGAAAGTGTTTACGGGGCTTCGTCTCCAGGATGAATTTGACATGTTGTGGCGCGGCATGACGCGCCTATCATGGACCGGGGTGCCGCCTGCCGCAGGACGGCATAGGAGGATGAGAGCCCTAACGAGGAATCATAAAAGATGAAGAGTCAACAATGGATATCCATGTGGAAGGGAAAAGTAATTGATGATGGAATTGGATGGTGGTTAATACTATATATTGTGTTGCAATTTGTGAGACATCTGAACATTTTGCTAATTTGTTAAGAACTATCTGCGAGTCATGCATGAACATTATAGACGTGATGATATTCGTGTCCTGATCTGATGCTGTAGTGCTCGCATCTATTTGAAAGTTGAAAGGTATTGAAAATAATATTTTAGTGATTATTTTATAAATAGAATGAGAGTGGGAGGTAACGAAGGTTGCCTTTCTCCATGTCAGGATGTTTCCCCCCGCACAGGAAACAGTTTTGCCTTTAGTCAGTTGCGAGAGATGCCTGAGAAGTCTGTTCAGTTCTTGGTCAATTCTTTCGAGGTCACCTGATTTCTTATGAAAAGCGGCTCCGTGAGCCGATAAAAGACAAAAGGGCTTTGGCCGGTCGGAACGGCTGGGTCCTTCCGAGCACAGATTTCAGAGGGCTCGGAACCGGCCTCTCCAGTCAAGGTCGAGTTGGAGGGGCCGCCCTGGAAACATAGGCTTTGGGCGTGGCTGGGCCAAGCTTCATAGCTGTCTGAGTGCTTTGGAAAAGTCCTTAAGTCCTTCCCGTCTGTTGAGGGAAGGTGTTCATGACAACTGCGTCTTGAGATCTTACCGGTTTTGGGTCACGGTTCAGCTTTTGCGCCTCTTCAGGACGAACTGGGCTTCACCGGAGCCTTATTCAGGATGCCCGGCCCTTCCGGTCCTTCCGGCATGTCCGGCCCGTCACTAGTGAACAGTAATGTGTATACAACAGAAGGGTTCAGTCTCATTTGAGGACATGACTTCCGTCATGAACTCGTGCGTCCGCCGTTCTAGTCCTCTCGGCCCGTGTTTGCGGGAAGTCTCCGTCTGATGTCCAGTTCGGACGGCATCTCAGCCTGATTGGCAGGGTCTCCTGTCTGTCGGGCTGGAATGTCCTCGGAACCTTGCAGAATTCCCGAGATTTCAGCGTCAATTGCGGATCCCCGGCCTGAGATTCGCTGCATGTCATTCGGTTTCATGAGCCAGCTTCACTGCCCATGCGGTTCAATCGTGCGGCTCTGGGGCATGAGCCTTGCTCCCCGGTCGGATTTTCCGCCTGAGGCTCTGGGCCATGCGCCTTGCTCCTCCGCTACATTTTACATCGCAGGTTCTGGGGCATGCTCCATGCTCTCCGGCCAGATTTTCGTCGCACGGTTCTGGGGCATGCTTCATGCTCCACGCTGCCTGGCCAGATTCTCCTCCAAGTGGTCTCGGGGTCATGTGCCTGGCTCCCTGGCAAGGCAGTTCAGCCGCCTGGCCCACGGGCCTCCCCCAGGTTAACGGGGCAGGGGGTTCAGCCGATAGATCCCGGCTTCATGGCCGAGGTTTCGCTGCTCCTGCCTAAGCCAGCTGCTCTTCCGGCATTGCCGCGACTCCCCGGCTCCTTTCGGACCAGGCACCCGGGGCGCCGTACAGGGGCGGAATCGGGCGCGGAAGTGTCTCATCGGCCGAATTGACGTCTGCCAAAGGACGAAATCCAGGAAACGGGCGGCTCTTGGGCATACCCTTGGAAAGGTTGACAGGACGAACGCATGTAGTATCCTTTGCGGGTCATATCCACCAGGACGGCGCGGGCCTGAGAAAGTGCTTGCCATAATCCTCAAAGGGGTTTAATATCCCGAGGTTACATGGCCAAGTCCGGACACCGGCACTCGCTCCAGGAGGACCCGCTTCCCTAAAGGCGGGGACTCCGTATTTTATCTATGAGCCGATCCCTCCCCATAAGGCAAAGCCTGGCGCTTTTCCTGCTCGCGGCCCTCGTCTGCTCCTGCCGGACCATCGGCGAGCAGCCCGAGTCGACCGCGGGCGTCCTGCCGTCTCCCCGCGTCCAGGCGGGGGACCTGGGCGAGCCGGGAGTCCTCAAGACGGACTTCCAGCTGCCCTCCTCCCCCACCATCTGCGGAGAGCGCATACCCGTGGACCGTCCTGCGGTCCACGAGAGGCTGGAATACGAGTTCCTGCTCCTGGTCCACAACCCGGCCCAGGTGGAGCTCTGGCGCAGGCGGGCCCTCCGCTACTTCCCCCTCATCGAGTCAGCGCTCAGAGCCTCCGGCCTGCCTGACGACCTGAAATACCTGGCCGTCGGCGAGAGCGACCTGCGTCCGACGGTCTTCTCGCCTGCGGGAGCGGCAGGTCTGTGGCAGTTCATGGCCTCCACCGCCCGGGGCTACGGCGTCAAGGTCTCCGGCGGCGAGGACCAGAGGCTCTTGGCGGATGTCGCCCTTCCGGCAGGGCTCACGTTCCTTTCCGAGCTCAGAAGCCGGTTCGGCAACTGGCCCCTGGCCATGGCCGCCTACAACGCGGGCGGCGGGCGCATCTCCCAGGCCATGGGCCAGGGGGGCGCCGACTACTGGGAGCTGAACCTCCCCCGGGAGACCGAGCGCTACGTCTACCGCATAGCCGCGATAAAGCTGGTGATGGAGGGCGCTCCTTCCTACGGCTTCAACGACCGCGCCCCGGCGGGTCTGTACTCCCCCGACTCCTATGACCAGGAGTCGGTGACATTCCCGTCCGGGACCACCTGGGCATCCCTGGCCCAGCGCTACGGCGTCGGATACAAGACGCTGAAGCTCTTGAACCCGCACCTGGCGAGCCGCCAGTCACTCTCGGGCGGCCCGCACCTTTTCCGTACCCCCAAGAAGCCGGTCTGACCCTGGCTTGATTCTTGCATAACATATTTGGCGAAAAGGCCTTCCCGTCGGGACCGTGTCGAGGACCCGACCGGCTGGCCGGCGGACGGCAATCAGCCGCCCGCTTCTATGACCTCCCGGAGGGCTCTTAGGCCCCAGGGGATCACAAAGACACTTCCTTGACACGAAGGAAGGTGGAAGATGGCAACGGATCTGACAATCAACGACAGCAAGCGAAAGAGCACCGGCCCCGCGTGTAACAGCGCACCCACATGCTGCTGGTATGAGACCAGCGGCACCTTCGGTGGGGACTGCACCAACCGCAGCAACCTCGTCTGCCAGCTGAGGCGCGAGGAGGTCTTCAGCGGCCCGGCGGCCCCCCGCGGCGACAAGAAGCTCCTCGCGAGGGCCAACGGCTGACGATTCGCGTCGCAGCGAGGCGCCTCCTGCCTGGACGCGCTCCTGCAGGGCGTGACTTTGAGTTCCAGAAGGTTTTCAGCTGACGCGGACAGGCAGCCGCCCCTTCCGGGGCCCTCGCCGGAGTTTCGTCATCTCAAGCGCGTGACTTTATGCCTCTTTCCGAGGCAGAAATAAGACACCTGCCTGCAGACGGTCTCCCTGTTCCGCCTCGTCTGGCCCTGAAGAACAAGAGTCGTCCAGCCCTTTTCGGCATACAGGACAGTTTCAGGGCGGCCTGACGGCCTCACCGGCTCCTGCCGGTAAAGATTCTCCGTGTTTCTAACGCGATCGCCCGTTCTTCCCCGCATATGCCTTCAGGCCCGCACCCAGGATTTTCATCCTTTTCTGAACGTTTCAAGCATAGCGATCCAACGACCCCGCCGCTTTAGACTCGGGTCCCCGAGCCCCGCCAGGGTGACTCGCGAAGCTGTCTTCAGCCTGTGACGCTGGTCTCACGGCTCCTGTCCCCATTTTCCAGGGCCCTGTCCTCGGGCTCAGGCCTCAGAGCATCCTGTCCCCGGATAATGTTGATCACCCTCCACTCCGGCTCAATTTTTGGCCTTGCCCCCCGCAGATCAGCCTTCCCGGAGCCTCTCCGGACGGCCCCCGCCATAACGTCCGTTCCTCAACAACATTTCATGAGCGAGCCCGGCCGGCACTGACGCCCTGGCCGCAGGGCCTTCCGCCTGTCCGGAAGCCTGCCTCTCAGGCCGGATACGCCGAACCGGAGCCGTTTGGCATGATTTTCGGGTGACCATAATTACCCAAACTACCCCTATTCAGCCCCCCGGAATCAGCCCGAGGCTGTGGATCTCGGATTTCGACGGAACGGTCAAGCCCCTGAACGGCCCCGTCTCACGGGAGGACATCCTCGCCGTCCAGGAGCTGGGGCGCCTCGGGGCCGTCAGGGCCGTAGCCACCGGGAGGAGCATAAAGACCTTTCTCCGGGACTGGGATCCCCTTTTCGAGATAGACTATCTCATAAGCTCCTCCGGCCTTGCCATCTCGCGTTTCGGGCCGGAGGGGCACGCTGCCCTCCTTTCGTCCCACCAGTTCACCCCTTCCCAGGCTGAGGCCGCCGTAGCAGTCGCCCGCTCGGCGGGCATGGGCTTCTTCCTGGCCCTCCCGCCCCCCGAGACCCACCTGACGTTCTGGCAGAAGCCTCCTTCGGGAACTGTCCCGTCCTGCTTCGAGGCCAGGATCCTCCACAGCGGCGGGGACACGTCTCCCTGGGACGGAGACGGAGGCAGGACGCTGGCCCAGGTGCTCGTTATGGGGGCCCCTCCCCAGGTTCGTGTCGCCGAGTCCCGCTTCCGCTCCGAGACACCGGATCTCTCCCTGGTGGTCAGCAGTTCGCCCTACGGGGACGGGGCCCTCTGGCTGGAGATCTATCCTGCCGGAGTTTCCAAGGGCATCGCCGCGGCGACCCTCGCGGCATCCCTGGGCATTCCTGCACAAGATGCAGTGGCCCTGGGTAATGACTACAACGACGAGGATCTGCTTGCCTGGGCCGGCACGGCTTTCGTTAGCTCCGACGCTCCTGAGACCCTGAAAATCCTCTATCCCGGCATGCCCCCGGCCGGCCAGGGGCCCCTGGCCAACGTGGCGGGGCGGCTGGTGCCGGACTTCGGAAGTCGGTAGGGCCCAGGAGGGCAGGCGCCTCACTCCGGGCTTTGGGAACAGGCAGGGCATGGCTGCTGGTGCCTGGTTTTGGGTGCGGGACGGGCAGGGCGGTTCAAGACTACTCGCAAGTCCGGCATGGGTTCCGTCCCCGGACTGCAGCCGTGCATAAAAACGTCGTGACTGTTCAGGTGCCCCTCAAGAGGAGCTCAGCAGGAGGATTTTCCCAGTCAAAATGCCCTCCTCAGAGACTCTTCCCCTCCAGATGAAGTATCCATTGTTGACTCTTCATTTTTTAGGGTTCCTAATTCGGGCTCTCTAACTCCGAATAGGTCCTCAATAGAGGGGTGCCTGAACAGTTGCAAAACGTCTACGATGCGCCGTGAGGGAGCACTGTCACGATAAATCACCTTAAATTTGGGCATGTGACCCGAGTCAAGGTTTCCCGTGCTGTTAGGGGGTTTCAGGACTGATCGTGTCGCTCCGGCATTGTTGCTGTACTGCCATCCGTAGTCCGTGAGTTACGTTGGTAGCTCAGCAACTGAGGGAACTTGGGCTGTCCAGGCATTGGGGGGAACTCGGGACCCCGACTCATGGAGAGCCCGCAAGTCCCGACGGGGGAGCTTACTGAACCTCGGCTAAGAGAGAGCCTGGAAATCCCTGCATCGTGGGGGCTGGAATCCCGTCGAAGGGAGAGCCCGGAAGTCCCGGCATCGGGCGAGCTTCTGGAATCACGGCTAAGGGAGAGCCCAGGCTGTCCGGACGTCGTGAGGGGGCTCCGTGAACCCCTGCCCAGTGCAAGATCGGAAGGCACGCTTTGAAGTCTCCCCGGACGAGAGCACCTGCTCGAGGTTCCTTTTTCGTAACTGTTCAGGTGCCCCTCTATTGAGGGCCTTTTCGGAAGAAGAGAGCCCATATGAGGAACCATTGAAGCAGAATAGTCAATAATGGATACCTCATGTGGCGGGGAAGAGTTTCTTTAGAGGTC
>JAISFP010000504.1 GCA_031263525.1 Deltaproteobacteria bacterium
GGGGCTGAGTGGCAGCGAGTTCGGGGGGCTGAGGGGCAGGATGTTCGGAGGACTGGGAGGCAGTGAGTTCGTGGGGCTAAGGGGCAGGATGTTCGGGGGGCGGATGGGCAGGATGGGCAGGAATCTCAGACGCAAGAGAGAACTGGGCTGCGTTCGCCAGTGCAGGGCTGAAAAAGAGCGGGGCCGGGGGGCGGACTTCCGTCCGACCCTCCGGCCCCGCTCGTCCGCCTGAAGAGGGCTCAGGTTCAGGCGGGCCCGCTGGGGGCGGCTCCGTTCCCGTCGTCGAGCCGGTCTCGGAGGCAGATGCCCGCGTCCGTCCCTACGGCGGCTCCGACTTCTGCCGGGTCGGGCTTCTCGCCCGGCAGGTGGTCGGTGTCAGGGTCGTAGCCGCCCGCAATGTCCACGATGTCCTCCGCGGCAGGGTCGCAGCCGCCCGCAATGTCCACGATGGCCTCCGCGGCCTGGTCGCAGCCGCCCGCAATGTCCACCATGTCCTCGGCGTCCCCGAAGTCCTCCGCGCCGAACGCGGCCCTGCGTTGCCCGGCGTTTCCGAGGCCATCCCGGCGGTCCTCGTCCGCGCAGCCGCCGCAGTTCCGGCAGTCCCCGCAGCCGTCCCGGCCCTCCTGGCACGCGAGGCACTCCCGGCCGTCCGGTCCCGCGCTGCCGTCATGGCCGTCCGAGTCGTCCCACTCGTCCCAGTCCTTCCACTCGTCCTCGTCCCTGCGGCCCTGCCCGTCCTCCATCTCGAAGTCGTCGGGCACCACGGCGATCGGGCCGCCGGTCCACCTGGACCAGCTCGCCTCGAAGCGGTCGGCGTCCCGGCCCTCGAGGACGAAGGCGGCGGGCTCCTCCCCGTCGGGCAGATCGAAGATGTTGCCTCGGGGGGGCCACTCGGAGGCCACCCTGGCCCAGCCGGGCACGGAGTACTTGCAGTTCGGGTTCATCTGCTCGGAATCGAAGGTCTTGAGCCTCATGAAGATCTTGGAGACGCGGTCCGCGTACCAGACCTCGTAGTCCTTGGGCCCGCGGCTGTGGAGTTCGGAAGCGTAGGCGAAGAAGCCGTGCGTCATGCAGCATATGGATATGCCGACGGTCTTGTCGGGGTTGTGGGGGAGACCCACCTCCTCGGCCGGCTCCGCGGGCCAGTCCTTCGTGCGGAAGGACAGCCAGCAGTGGAACGGCCGCGCGGGCCTCTCCAGGAGGATGGAGTTGCTTATCTCCTCGTGCTCCTGCAACTGGTCAGACATCTGTAGTCTCTCCTGCCGGGCTCGGCGCGGGAGGCACTGCCGTCCCGCGGGCCGTCCCGGCCCGTATGCGGCCCCGTCCGGGCGCGGCTGGCCCGCAGGACCTGAAAATTTGTTCCCGTGGAAACGTGGAAACTTGGTCGCGCCAGCGGAAGCTTGCGACGCCCGGGACAGGCCGGAATCTTCGTGGGGGGCCGTGCCTTCATGCTTCCGTCTGACGGCTTCCGCCTGACGCCTTGAGCTTGCCGGATTCCGTCGTCAGGCGTCGGGCGTTGACGCAGGCCCGGCCTTGCCCGCCCGCTGCCCTGAGGGCGGCGGGCGGTGGGGACCGGTCCAAGGGCTCTGGCTCGAGGCGTCCGGAAGGCGGCTGGCGTCTGCCCGTTCCCGGTGCCGGCCTATGCCGTCCGGGACAGCCCCTTTCAGTCTGTCCTGAAAGCATCCAGCCCCTGGCCTGAACCCGGGCCGGGGGGGCCCCGGTCCGGGAAGATTCGGCGCCGGCTTCCGGCACGGCAGCCGGCGCCAGTTCCCCGGCCGGCCGGGAGGGCCGCCGGCCGGGGTGATCCGTCAGAAGGAGTAGCTGAAGTTGACGCTGCCCGCCCCGCCCCGCTTGACTCCCGCGTAGGCGAGCCCGGTAATGGACACCGTCCAGGGGCTCCCGATGCGGGGCTTGAAGTTGAAGCCGGCCTCCAGCCTGGTCGTCACCCCCTTCAGCGACGGGGTAGGGATCTCCACGCCGTAGGTGTAGGCCCTGCTGTGGCCCGCCGTCTCCCAGTCGGCGGAGAGCCCGACGTGGAAGGCGGTGCGGGCCGAGAGCTCGTGGGACCAGACGCCGCCGACGCGTATCCTGGACGAGCGGCCCTTCGCGAAGTCCACGCGGTCGCCGGCGTGGGTGTAGAAGTGCCCGCCCCGCATGTCGAGCGTCATGTACTTCACGGAGAGATCCAGCGTGTCGAACTCGCCGAGCCAGGCCACGAAGCCCGCGGATAGCGATCCCCCGGAGAAGTGGCGTGACATCTTGTAGCCGTTCCCGAACCCCTCGAGGCGGTCCTCGAACGTGGTCTCGGCCTTCCCGGTGAGCGCGGCACCCTGGAGGTAGAAGTGGCCCTCCCTGAAGTGGGGGAAGTCGTAGCGGGCGTAGATGCCGGCGGCCTGGTAGGAGATGTCGCCGCCCAGGGAGACAGCGTCGTCCCCGTAGGGCGACGCGGAGTAGGTGTACTCGCCTTCCCCGCCCTCCAGGAAGACGCCCGCCGCCAGGATGCCGCCCCAGGCCTCCCTGGAGCAGGAGAGCGAGAAGAGCCCGGAATAGCCGGTGGAGTTGAACCTGCCGCTGCCCCTGTCCCACGAGGTCGTCCCGTATGACATGGCGAACCCGGGCCTTGCGCACGCGGGCTCGTAACCGTTCACGCTGTCAGCCCGCTGGCCCTCGGAGGCTATCAGGTCGACTATGGAGTCGGAGAGCAGGTCGAGGCCGAGCCCCACGAAGGCGAGCGACCCGTGCGCGGCGGCTGCGACCGCCGTCACGCCCGGCGATGCCCTCACCCCCCTCACCCTGGTGCTTATCCGGGTGGACGTGGCCGAGAGCTCGAGATCGACGTCGAGCGCGTCGCCCACCGCCCCCTTGGCAGTGGTCTGGAGGAACCCTCCGGAGTTTTCATCCGTGCTCATGGGCGAGGCCCCTTCGCCGGCGGCCCACGAGTCGGGGGTCATGATGCCGTAGAACCCCTTCTCCAGTTCCGCCTGGGAAGGCTCGCCCACGTCGATCAGGACGTACTCGGCACCCTCCCGGGGGGCGGCGCCGCTCGCGGAAGGGGTGAAGTCGATCGTGCCGATGCGCGTGACCCGCGCCGGCTCGCCGTTGGGGCCCAGGAGCGGCGTCTTGCTGTCGAAGCCCGTCTCGTAGAGCACGGCCGCCGTGCCGATCTTCAGGGCCACCGAGCCCTCGGGGGCGTCGGAGCTGAGCACGAAGTTGATGGTCTCGAAGTTCCCGAGCTTCCCGCCGACGTATATCCCGTCAATTCCGGGCAGGACGACGTTCAGGACGTTGCCCTCCACCTGCTCCCGGAACAGGGGGGTGTCCATGTGCATGAACCCGCCCTTGAGATTCTCCTCCACCCTCGTGTAGCCCGCGACGGTGACGGTGTTGTTGGTCATCGTCATGTAGGGGCTGGTGGGGTAGTTGGTGAGGGTGAAGCCGCCGAAGAGGTTGCCCTTCACCACTGTGTTGAGCGCGACGACGCTGTTGTAGGAGGCGTCCCCGAAGTGGCCGGAGGGGCTGTCGCCCCCGAAGAGGTAGAAGACCACGCCCCCGTAGGCGTTGGCGAGCTCTCCGCCCTCCAGCCAGAGGAGGTTGTGGTTGGCGTAGCCCTTGCCGTCCGCGTAGTTGATTTCGGGCTGAGACCTGTTGAACTGCACCCTGCCTCCCGCGACGTAGGTGGAGGTGTCGAACGAGCCGAGGTAGTCCATGGTCGAGTCGCGGATGACGGCGGTGTTCCACTCGGAGACGCCCGTCCCGTAGCCGATCACCGCCGAGGCGCCGGCGCTCAGGGCGCTTCCCATGTAATGGAACTCCACGCCCTGCAGGACGACTGTGTTGTGCCGCGAGATGGCGCTGGATCCCAGCTCGACGCTCCCGCCCACCACCTCGGCGTAGCCGGCCGCGCCGGCCCTGCCGCCGTTAATCCTTTCCGTGCCTGGAGACGCCATGACCAGGAGGTTCCCCTCCGATAGCGGGTTTCCGCCATCGAGGTCCTGGACGAACCCGGAGTAGGGAAAGTAGTACGTCTTCAGGTAGTCCTTGCTTCCCGGCTCGCCGTAGAGGAGGCTGGACGTTATGAGCGTCCTCATGCCCGAGCCGTCCGACTCGGGAAATATCGTTGGGCTGGCGTTAGGCCCCAGCAGGTCGACCTCGGTGACGGGCGGGTCCTCCGTCCCGTCCCACCGGAGGTCCCAGCCCTCGTCGTCCCCGAAGCCGCCGCCGAAGCGGGGCGCCTCCGCCGGGTACCCGGAGCCGGAGTCGAAGGTGAAGGTGCCCTGGTACGAGCCGGCGTCGGCCCTGGCGAGCGTCGCCAGGAGGAGGAGAACCGCGGTGAGAGCGGTCATGGAGAGAAAGACGTCGACAAAGATGAGCACGCCCGTGGACTTGAAGAAGCGGTACACTGCCGGCCAGAAGCCGTCGTTGTCGTTGAGTGATGCGTTCATGGCTTTGGGACCTCCAAACGTTTTGCCAGGGGACCGCCGGCCCCTCGCGGGGCCGCGGGCCGCGCGGCCTGGGTCCCCGCGCGGCCTCCGGCTCCAGCGGCAGCGAGGCGGGCCCACCCGGCGCTAATCTGCCGGGACGGGGGCGGGGACTGGTTTCTGTCCGCGGAGGCGGCCCGCCATGGCGGGCCGGGCCGGAAGGCGTCCCTCCGCATGAAGTAGTTTGCCGCGGGCCGTGCGGCCCGTCGCTGGGAGCGCCGGAAAACGCTTCCGTGCGTCAGGCGTCATGAGCGGTGCACGTGGCGGCCGGAGTTAACGGGCGGCTTGCCGCCGCGCCTGCCGACGCCTGCTGACGCGAAGCGTCGCTCGGCGGGAGGCGGGTGCCGACAGGTTACGGCTGCCGGCTGACCGGCCAGGATGGCCGTTCGCGTGGCGCGTCCTGTGAAAGCTGTCAGAAGGTTCTTCCGCTGGCCAGGACGCGAGGTCCGGACGTCGCGGGGGATCAAAATGGCCTGCTTCGGAGTGAGATTGTCAAGGACGTGCTTTTCTTTGAGATTATGGAATGGAGCTATCATTCATGGCAATTTGAAGGACGCGATTGTCTAATGAGATTTTGCATTACGGTTTTTCCAGGTTGATTTTGAAGAGTTTTTTGAATAGTTATTGTTTTAAGTCTTTCAAAAAGATATGTATTTGAAATAATTTTATATAACAGTTTGCTTAAGCCATTTTGAAGTATTAATTAATTTAGATGTTTAAAATTGCGTGTAGTATAATGTATTTTTGAAGGACGATATTTTAAAATATTGTTTTTAAAGGAGTGTTGTTTAATGCTTTTTGAAGGATGATAGTTTAAAATGATATTTTAAAAGACGTGTTGTTTAATGCTTTTTGAAGGATGATAGTTTAAAATGATATTTTAAAAGACGTGTTGTTTAATGTTTTTTGATGGTTGTATTTGTTAAGAAATTTTTAAGGACGTGTTATTTAATGAT
>JAISFP010000518.1 GCA_031263525.1 Deltaproteobacteria bacterium
TAGTTGCTAAATTTCTCATCATGAAAAAAAGAGAGCATGGAAAAAGGATTGTACAGCAGTTGTTTGCCATCGAAAGAAAAACCGTTGTACCGGTCTTTGAGATTTTCCAAAATGTTCTCAAGGCTAATCTCGAGTTTGTCGGCAGTGACAGTCATGAATGGTAAAAAATACTCCACAAGTTCTTCTTGCGTATAGCCCATGAAAGAGCTGTATTTTGACGAGAGTGATATGTCGATCAAATTGTTGAGCTGTGAAAATACGCTTATTCTGGAAAACTTGGTTATCCCGGTAATGAAAGCCAACTCGATTTCTTTCTCAGCTGATTTGATTACTGAGTAAAAATCCTGCATTACGGCTCGTCTTTCGGACAGCAGTTCAGAGTTAAAAAAATCTTTGGTCTTCCCTATGACATTTATAACCGGAGAATCGTATTCATCTATCAGGAGAATTACTTTTTTTCCGAAAGAATGGTGAACGTCCTTTAGGAGATAGAAAAAGTTAGTAGTGAAATCGTCACCTCTCAATGAAACATTGTGTCGCTCCGCGTTTATTTCAAGAACAACCTTGATTTTTTTCAACAATATGTCAGTGCCGGTCCCCGCAGCCGCGAGAGACATGTCCAGCCAGATTACAGGGCGAGCAAAGAAATCTGGGGAGTTCATATAATTTTCAACCGCGAGTCCCCGGAAAAGATCGATTTTCCCAGAAAAGAAGTCATCTAATGTGCGAATCGTCAGCGACTTGCCGAAACGGCGGGGGCGGGCACAGAAGATGAACTTTCCCTCCTTGAGCAAATCGGTAAAATACTTAGTCTTGTCGACATAGACGAAATTTTTCTGTCTCAGATTCTCAAAATTCGTCAGTCCGATAGGCAGAAACGGCAAATTTTCAGTCATATTATCACTACGGGTTAAGAGCCTTTCTGAAAGCCAGGCGGCAAGGAGGAAACTTAAAGCGGTCTGTCAGGATTTGCAGACGGTCATTGAGATATCAGAATCGATATATACCTTCCCGGAATTTTAATCAAAGCCTTGGTTAGAGCATTAGAACCTTCGCGGGAGATTTTGGACAAGGAAATGAAAGGGATTTGCTATAAAATGATTTTCGGCACACCTGTGTCGGGTATGCTGCGGCAGGCAGCGTGGCAGCATGACGCGGCTTTCACAGGCATGGTTGCCGCCCGGTCGCATGGGGGCGGAACGTGAAAATTTTTCGTTACCCCGGCACCGGGTATGCCGCGACATGTTGCGTGGCGGCATGACATGACGCGCCTTTCATGTGCCGGGGTGCCGCCATGCCCGTGGAGGTGTAACAAGGGCGTATCTGTACACAGATAAAAGGAGGAGTGACCACGCCAGATGCCGGCTCGGCCTTCATCAGGACCGTGGCAACCTTCCTCCGAGTCCATGACGTCATCGTCCAGGCGCGTGGTTGCCTTCCCCCTGGTCCATGACGGCCCTCCTCGCTTCCGGCAGCTGAGAGCTTGGATTGGCCTGGGGATGGCGTCAGGCTTCAGGGAAGCGGCTTGTCGAGAGTTGCCACGGAATCCAGGAAGCGGGCCGCCACCTCGTTTCTGCCGCGAACGGCAAGGGCAAGGCATATTATTTTCTTGGCGTTGGCTCTGAAAGGGCCGGGGCAGTCCTTAGTAATTATAGCGTTCTCGGCATCGTCGAGAGCGGAACTGAGAGCCCTGCGGGATCGCTCAGATTCTCCTTCGACCTCAGAGTCTTTTGACCGTCTGTATTTCAACTCTATCACCACGCGGATCTTGTTTTCCAGGAACAGGGACATATCGGCTTGGCCGTCGGAACTGCCGGTCTCACTCAAGACTTCTATCCCGGCCCCGACGAATGCTGCATGGAAAAGGGAATGGTAATATTTTTCCTCTGCAGTGTGCTGTTTGGAAGTTATGCCAGAAAGAAGATCATGCAACAAATCGGCTATTTTTTGGGAATCTTTATTCAACAGGGCAATGATGAGATTTTTAGTGAAGATTTGGTAATAGGCAAACGGTCTGTCGAATATTTGTCCGAAAATGAACGCTTTGAAGGATATCCCGACTTCCCTGTTGGGGATCTTGAAAATGAAGGCTTCCTGGTTGACCATGTCATCTTGAAAAGGAATTTCAAGGTGGATCCGTCTGTCGATTGTAAGATACCCGCTGTGGAAGAGGATTGGAGCAGGCGAGATCTTTCCGAGGTCGGTGGTTTGGATTTCCAGGGATAAATAGCTGTCAAGTTTTGGCTGCATGTAATCCAGCGGCATTTCAGCTGCCAGCTTTGAAATGTGTGTTGGCCTACCGGACAACGGCCAGTAGTTGGACAACAAATTATTGTCGAACAGGCTGATTATCGAAAATGGGTTCATGACTCGTTGTTTGGCAAGCCAGTTATACCCATCGTACCAGCTAGCTATCGTCTTCAGCAACGCTGTTTCATCGGCATCTTTCTTTATGTCTCCGGCCTTTTTCAGAAACGCGAGGGTCCTTGGAAACCTGTCGTTAAAAAGTCTGTAGAATTCTTTTATAGTGAATCCGCATATTCCGGCGAATTCTGGTTTCAGAGAGATATCAACGAAATTGTTCGGTCCTGAATCCATGGCGGTAAACGCGAACCTGGTTACGCCAGTGACCAAGGAGAAACGAATGAAGTCCTTGCTTCTTTTCATGGCAGAGAAAAAATGGTGGAGAATATCGCGGTTTGCCTCGGCAAACTCTTTGACTGTTATGTTCAAGGCAACCGGAGCGTCGTACTCGTCTATCAGGACGATAGCACCGACTCCGTGCTTTATAGAGAGGGCCTCAAGCAACTCCTCGAGCATGTCGCCGTAAGTATCTTGGGTCAGCGTAATTTTCTCGCGTTCAGCAAAATACCTCAGTTTTTTCTCGATTCTGTCGCAAAGATAGGCGGGGTCCGGGCGATCCTCAAAGGCCATACTGAATCTGAGGACGGGGTGGTGGTGGTAGTTGTAATTTTTCCTGGTGTCAATCCATAGGCCCTTGAAAAGCTCCCGGTTGCCTCCGAAGAGTTCTCCTATGGTGTCAAGCAGGAGAGTCTTGCCGAATCTCCTGGGACGGGACAGGAAACAGCACCTGTATTTTGTAATCAGCTTGTAGATATACTGGGTCTTGTCGGCGTAAAGGTAGTTCCCGGAGATGATTGAGCGGAAGGCAGGCTCGTCTACCGGCAGTCTTTTCAGTCCCATGGTCCCTCCGAACGGCTTTGTTGTTCATGCCGGCAGGACTGACGGGTTCCGGGGACCCTTGCGCGTAGCCTGTCTGCGCCGGCCGGTCCATTTCCGCTATATAGTCACATCGTAACACAAGTTGTCCTCAAAATGATAGCAGATCCTTCCAGTACTGGCGAGAGATTTACGCGCTCATGATGCCCTTCGCCGGGAAAAGGCCGCCCTGGGCCCTTGGAGGCTGCTCAGAACCCCGAGGACAGCTTGTCCTGGGCCTGGAAAATGGCCGCCTGGGTTTGGACCAGGGCCGGCCAGGCCTGAATGGAGGGCCGCCCTGGCCTCAGTGCCGTCTCATCCGCTTTAGCTTGTGACTGTGTTCGTTCACTGGCAGGTCGCCCTGACCACGGAGGTAGCCTGTCCTGGAGCTGGACGAAGGCCACTCTGGCCTGGAGGAATTCCGCACTGGACCCGGAGGAAGGCCCCTGCCGCAGGAGGAAAGGCGTCCCGGCATATGAGGAGGGCCTCCCTGAACCAAGGAGGATGATGTGGGTTCTCTGCCAGAGGTGTCCCTGTTTTCGTCAATGAACAGATATATGTGACAGATACGCAAGGGGGCGTGTGGGGCGGCAACCACAAAATAGTGCGGTGGAAGGTAGGTTGCCTCCAATAAGGGCGATGGAGAGGACGGCAGCCTCTAATATGGAGCGCGGGGAGGGGACGCGGGGAGCCGGGCAGCTCCCGAAGGCGCGTGGAGGGGACACCAAGTGAGACGGGCAGTACCGGGAAGCGCGGGGAGGGCATGCCCGGGGAGGCCTGCCATGTGGGCGATCTGGCATGGGTCGGGGGCGGCAGAAGAGCCAGCCCGTTCATGGAAGCCGGGTCGGGGCGGGGACGCCTGGGGACGCGGGTCCTTCGCGGAAGCGGGTTCGGCATGGGAACGGTGGCGGCTGGAAAGACGTCATGGGGAGACGGGGCTGGGCGGGGAAGGTGATGCCGGCAAGGCAGGGCAGAAGAAGAGGGCAGGGCGGGGAGCCGGGCAGCGGCGGAGGGGGGCGGGAACACGGTGGCTCGGGAGCAGGCGGGGGAGAGACGATGGTCGGCCCGCCGGGCCCCGCCTGGCGGGCCGCCTCCCGGGGCGGGGCAAAAAAAAGGCGCGCGGGGAGGCCGTGCGGGGCCCTCCCGCGCGCGGAAGGTCTCGGGCGCAGCCGCTCGGGGCCTAGTCGTCGGTCAAGCCCTCGTCGTCGGGACCCCCGAAAGAGTCGTCGTCGTCCCTGCTGTGCAGGGGCGGGTCGAATTTCTTGATGTTCTCGTACGTGATGAGGCCCGCCGCGATCTCGCGGAGGGCCAGCACGATGTGCTTGTTCCTGTTCGGGACGAGGGGGCGGGCGCCCTTCTTGAGCTGCCTCGCCCTCTCGGCCGCCAGGTGGATGAGGGAGAACCTGTTGTCGACGTGGCTGAGGCAGTCGTCGATGGTCACTCTGGCCATGGGTCACCTCTGCATGGGGTCATGGGCTGGACGGGGCGGCCGTGAGGTCGCGTGGTGGGGCGGGTCCGCGCCGCCTGAGGGCGGGCGGCAGGGAATCCTAGGAGTTGCTCTCGTTCAGGGAGTCCTTCAGCGCCTTGGAGGCCCTGAACTTGACGCCCTTGGACGCGGGGATGCTGAGGGGCTCGCGGGTGCGGGGGTTGATGCCGGTCCTCGCGGAGCGCTCGGACACGGAGAAGATCCCGAGCCCGGTGACGTTTATGGAGCCGGTGCTCCGGATTTCGTCGCCCACGGTGTTGATGAAGCTCAGGAGGGCCTTGTTGGCCTGGGTCTGGGTCAGCTGGGCGTCCTCCGCTATCTTTGCTATCAGTTCAGCTTTGGTCATTGAGAAGATCCTTCCTTGAGAGGTCTTGTGCTATATCGATGCTTGTTCGCCCGCGTGGCCCGGAATGGCGCTCGGGCGGCCCCCCGCTGGGGGGGGCGCGCCGCCGAAATTGGCGGGGCTTAAGGGGATTGGCTGGGGGGGGGGCGGAGATGTCCGCCTGGCCGCAGGGGGCAGTCCCGGGCGCGACCGGTGGCCCGGAGGATCCCCGGGAAGGCCCGGAAGTCAAGGCGGGAAGGACGGTTGCGGCCGGAGGGCAGGACCCTTCCGCTTTGGACGCTATGTTATAGCGAAAAGAGATCCCAAAAGCAAATCTTTTTGGCTAAAACCCGGCCTCCTGAGCCGGCTCCGGCAGGCTTTCCGGCAGGCCGGCCGGGGCGGGGCGGATGCCTCGGGAGGGGGCGAAACGGCGGAAAATATGGACATTCCAGGTTGCGGGGACGAACGCGCCGGGCCCGTGGAGGGCGACGCGGGGGGGAGGCGCGGCATGTGTTCGGTGGGGGAGCGGCTGCCGGCAGGAGGCCCGGACGGGTGCCGCAAGCCATATTGCCGGTTTTGGACAGCGAGGTCAAGGGCTGGAGTGAATTTCGCGTGGGGTGAGCCGGCCTTGCCGGGCCCCGCGCGGGGAACGGGGGAAGGGTGCCGGATCGGCGGCGGGGTGAGCTGGCCGTCACGGACGAAGGCGTGGGCGCCGGTCCTGGGAAGGGGGACGGGGAAGCAGGAACGCCTGGGAACGGGGTCAGGGCCGGTTGGTCGACGGGTATCTGTTCAGGTGCCCCCCCCCAAGGGGAGTTCAACAAGAGGCCTTTCCAGCTAAAATGCCCTCCACTGAAACTCTTTCCCTCCGTATGAAGTATCCATTATTGACTCTTCAACTTCAAAGGCTCCTCATCGGGGCTCTCTTCCTCCGGAAAAGCCCACAATAGAGTGGCACATAAACAGTTACGTCGATGGTATACGGTTGATTTATTGTAGTTAATAGGGTGATTTAATTTTAAAACATGAAGACAATAATATTATGCTTCAAATAACATTTTATAGTATATAAAATAGAATAGAGCTCTTAAAAAATAATAAGATTAATATCAGTATCAGATATGACTATTTTATCAATATAATAATGTAATTAAACTATGCATTAAGTATTTATCTTCTGTTTTTCGGCTTATATAGAGTTCGCTGCTGAGTGATTATCTACATGTGGTGAATTTGAGGACAGCCGACCAGGTTCGCGATCTCGTTCGAGATGAGGTGAAGGTATCCGTTCACGGGTAGGCTGCCCTGGCCACGCAGGTAGCCCGTCCTGGAGCTGGAGGATGGGCGCTCTGGCCACGGAGGTTGCCTGTCCTGGAGCTGGAGGAAGGCCGTTCTGGCCACGGAGGCAGCCTGTCCTGGAACTGGAGGAAGGCCGCTCTGGCTCTGGAGGAAAGCCCTCCAGGCCCCGAAGGAAGGCCGTCCGCGCCACGGAGGAAGGCTGTTCAGGCCCTGGAGGAAGACAGTCCAGGCCCCGGCGGGAGGCCGTCCAGGCCCTGGAAGAAAGCCGAACTGCACCAGGAATGATGGAGCTCTTGGTCCTGCTGTAGGTTCCCCCGCTTTCGTCTGTGAACAGATAC
>JAISFP010000537.1 GCA_031263525.1 Deltaproteobacteria bacterium
CTTGGTGGAGCGGGCCCCGGACCTGGCGCACGGGCCCCCGGCCCCGGCGGCGGGGGCGCGGGCGGTGGAGGCCCGGCCCCTCGCCTGGTGGGAGGTGGTCCCGGCCCCGGCCTTCGCGGAGCTGGCACGGGAGGAGCGGGCGGACCCGACCGCGCTCTTTGCGGACCTGGTCCCGGAGGCCCTCGCCTTGGACCTGGCGGCCTTGCCGGACGCGGACGCCTTGCGTCGGCCCCCCGCCCCGTGCCCGGCCTTCGGGGTGCCGGGTGCGGACCCGAGGCGCGAGCCGCCGGAGGAGCCCGGCCGGCTCTTGTATCGTCCGAGCTCGTCGCGGTCCTTGCACCGCCTCTCGGCCATGTCAACGCCGTGCTCCGTCAGGATCCTCTCGATCGTGGTGGGGGACACCCTCTCCACCAGGCCGAGGTCGATCATCTTCCTCGCGAGGCGGCGGTGGGTCCAGCGGGGCCTGCCCTTCGGGGGGGCGCTCCTGGTGAGCCTCAGGAGGGTCGACTCGAACTTGCCGAGAAACTTCGCGTATACGTGGCGCTTGCGGGAGATTGCCCGGTCCACGCCCTCGAGAACGTAGTTCCTGCGGACCTTCCTGACCGTGCCCGGCGAGACGTCCAGCTCGAGGCAGATCTCCGAGTCCCGCCTTCTCTCCCCCTTCCTGGAAACGTCGCTCATGAGGAGGATTCTGGCGTGAAGGTACGGCAGGCCGAATTCCTCTGGATCTTCGGCAATGTCGCTGAGCTTCTTCCAGTCCCGCGCGGGAAGATCGACAACGAATTTTTCGGGCACGGCGACGCGGCCTCCTTTGTCCGCTCGGTCGATTGTAACACATCCGTCGGCCCAGGCCACACAAATCTAGAATTCTCATCCCCTCAAAAGGTGCCGGACAAGGCCCCGGGAGGAGCCGAAGCGTCCGGGACAAGGGCGGAAAGCCACGCGCCGCGCGGGTTTCCGGGATCCCAGCAGTCCGCCTTCCCTCAGTCGCTGCGGAACTTCCCCGACTCCGGACCCCATCTCATCCGGACCTGCGTTCCCGCGTTCCCTCCGCTCAACATTTTGCGGGAGCTTCCGGCCAAGGCCGCATGCGGCACTGCACCCGGAAGACTGTCCGGGCCGACATTCAGTCCCGCTCCCCGAACACCCGGCGTACCGTCATCCCAACATTTTGAGGACACGGCAGGTACCCTACGCCCCCTGTCCTGCACCCGGCAAATCCTCCCGTCCGGCACCGGGCACAGCCCCCGCCCGGCAAACGGCTCCGGCACCAGTCCGGAACCGGCACGGCCTCCCGTCCGGCACACGGCACGGCCTCGCGTCCGGAATGCTACTCCGGCACCAGTCCGGAACCGACACGGCCTCCAGTCCGGCATACGGCACGGCCTCCCTTCGGCACACGTCACCACCTCCCGTCCGGAAAACAAATCAGCCCCGGTCCGGCCTTACATGGCACCCTTCCGGATGCCACACGCACACCACGCGCAACCCCGGCCCAACATTTCAACATTTTTCGGGCACTGCCTGACGACGGCGCTCCATTTCCGGCAACCGGAGCAGCAGCCGGCACGGAAAACCGTTCGGCCCCACGGACGCCACGCTCACTCTCCGCCCGGCGTTTCCACATTTTACGGGCACCGCCTGTCGAGGGCGCTCCATGTCCGGCACCCGGAACAGTAACCGGCACGGACATCCGTGCCGCCCTTCCTGACGCCAGCGGGAGCTTCCGTCCCTCCTTCAACTGCCCAGTCAACGCCGCTCGGCTTCCTGGCTTTCGCTCCCTGTTTCCGCTCCCGCTCCCGCGCGAGGACCGCAGGGCATCCCCCAAACCCCGAATCTTTCCGGAAGCTGCGGACGCATCCTTGCCCGGACGGTCCGCGCGGAAAAAGCCGCTCCGCCCTGCGCGGACTCCGCGGAATGCGAAACGGGGCCGATCGACAAAAAATAACATTTTCATCCCCGTCTGACGTTGCGGGAAGGCCGGGGAGCCTTCCACCCAGAAGAGCACTCCGGGGCCGCCTGACTTCACGGACTGGCCGGCATTCCTGCAGCCCGGAACAAACCGCTTCACGAACCTCCGGACGGCGCTGGCCAGCCTTCCGGTCCTGCCCGGTCCAGGCCGCCGGACGCGGCCCCGGTCCCGCCAGACGACAAGCCGGCGCCCGGCCGGACCCGGCACCCCGCAGATGCCTTTCAGGTCTCATGCTGCCCCCCCGCGTCCGCCCTCCGGGCGGCGCCAGGCCAGGAGGGGCCGACCCGTCACTTCGCGGCGGCCGGAAAGTCCGGCTCCCGTCGCGCAGAAACGTTTCGATGCCGCCCCTCGACCGGGGCGGCGGGAGGACCACCATGAAAATCCGCTTGTTGCACATCACCGCGGCGGCAGCCGCCCTGACCCTCGCCGCGGCAGCGGCGGCCACGGCACAGGACGCGGCCGCGCCCCGCGTGGTGAAGATCAAGGCCGGCTACACGGGAGGCCTCTGCGAGGGGCCGATACACATCGCCCACGAGAAGGGCTTCTTCAGGGAGGAGGGCCTGGACGTCGAACTCATAAAGCTCGAGCCGGGCGCAAACTTCGAGGCGATAGCCGCCGGGCAGATAGACGGGAGCTTCGGGCTCCTGGCGACGCTCATCCAGCCGCTCTCGAACGGGCTTCCCATAAAGATCACATCCGGGCTCCACACCGGCTGCGACAAGGTGCTGGTGAAGCCGGACTCGGGGATCAAGACGGCTGCCGACCTGAAAGGGAAGCGGATAGGCGTCCCGAGCCTGAACTCGAGCCCCATAATGTTCGCGAGGAGGGCTCTCGCCGCCGCTGGGGTCAAGGTCGGGGACAAGGACTCCGAGGTGGAGTTCCTGGTCTTCACCAACGCAGAGCTCCCCCTTGCCCTGCAGAGGGGGGCCATAGACGCCATATCGGCAAACGATCCGGTGGCCTCGCTCGCGGCCAAGAACGACTCGCTCACCGTCCTGCTCGACTCCGCCCGTGACAAGCCGTTTTCCGACCAGTACTGCTGCGCATCATTCGTCTCCGACCGCCTCGCCTCCTCCGACCCCGAGGCGGCGGCCAGCTACACGAGGGCCATGCAGAAGGCCGCGGCCTGGATCCAGAAGAACCCCGACGAGACCGCGAGGATCCAGGTCGAGAAGAAGTACGTGGCCGGCGAGCCGGAGTTCAACGCGTCGGTCTTGAAGAGCTTCCGGTACATCCCTTCAGTCTCCGGGGCCCGTGACGCCTTCGCGGTCACCGCCGGGGAACTCAAGGCCATAGGGGTCCTCGGGGACAGGGTCGACGTGGACGCCCTGAAAAGCTCGGCTTTCACGGATCTCCCCGGGGTGCCCGACACGGTCGAGTAGCCGGGGCGTCCTGGCACGGGCCTGCAGGCAAGGCCGCGGCTACCCGCCAGGACCGACCGAACCGGGGCTGTCCGCAAGTCAACTCGCATTTTCTTAAGGGCCGATGTCCTGCCCCGTACGGGGCATCGGCCCTTTCATGCCCGGAGACCTTGCCGACGACCTTGGCGATGACCGGAGCGGCAGAAACGGAAGATGAATGACGGCACTTACTCCCGAAAGTGTCCGAATGCATCAGGATGATCCAGAGGAATACTGAGGAATCAGGATTAATACTGATGAATTATGAGGAATTCGGATAGATCCGGAGAATATATAGAAATCGTAGGGATCCGGAGGAACCCGAGGAATCCTGAGGGTCCCAGAGGAACCCGGAGAATCGGGAGAATCGGAATAAATATGAAGTAATCTGGAGCAATCCGATGGAATCCGGAGTAATCTGAAAAAATCCAGTATAGTATAACCCGTTTAGCGAAATGTCGGAATTTTGGCTATCGGCCCATGGGTGGAAAGGTTGGGCAAATTCCCAGCCTTGGTATCTCCTCGCCATGATTCGTTCTCAAAACATGGAAGAAGATTCCGACATTTAATTAAACGGGTAATATTTAAACATATGGAGTAATCTAAAGGAATCCGATGTAACATCAAGGAATCCGGTGTATTACCCCGGAAATTAAATCTGGCCCTATGGGCCCTCTTCACTGTGAGCTAGGCCGTGAAACTGGCCCTGCCCTGCCCTTCCCTTCCGCCCCTAACCCTTCCCCCAAAGCTCTCACCCATTCAGTACTCGCCCCTGCCCAAAGCCCTCTCGCCTCTTGCCCCAGCCTGAGGGCCAGATTTAATTTCCAGGGTAATAACATCAAGGAATCCGGTGTAACATCAAGGAATCCGGTGTAACATCAAGAAATATGAAGAAATATGAAGTAATATGAAGAAATTGAAGAAATATGAAGAAATCCGAAGAAATATGAAGAAATCTGAAGAAATATGGAGAAATCTGAAGACATTTGGAGAAATCTGAAGACATTTGGAGAAATCTTAATAAATATGAAGAAATATGGAGTAATCTGGAAGAATCATAAGAAATCAGCAGTATCTGTTCACTGTATCTGTTCACGGACGAAAGCGGGGGAACCTACAGCAGGACCCAGCTCTTCCTCATTCCTGGTGCAGAACAGCTTTCCTCCGGGCCTGGGCGGCTTTCCTCCGGGACCCGGAAGGCCTTCCTCCGGGACCCAGACGGCCCTCCGTCGGGGTCCGGACGGCCTTCCATCGGGGTCCGGACGGTCTTCCGTCGGGGTCCGGACGGCCTTACTCCAGGGCACGGACGGCCTTCCTCCGGGTCCCGGACGGCTTTCCTCCAGAGTCAGACTGGCCTTCCTTCAGGTCCAGAGCGGTCTTCCTCTAGGCCAGAGCAGTCTTCCTCCATCTCCAAGACAGGCTACCTCCGTGGCCAGGGCGACCTACCCGTGAACGGATACTGTTCACTGGGAGCAAGGTAGTTATGCCTGCCCTACCCTATACACAGACAACAATCGCTCTCCCCCACATCACCTTATCCTTCCAGGGCCTCTAGCCCTCCGCGCTTTTCAGTCCCGTAATGCTCCAGGGTGACAATTGCCCTGACCCAAAGTTTCTCCAGTCTCTCAGTCCCCCACCAGTGAACAGATACAATCAGCAGATATCGCGAGAACCCAAAATGAATGCGGAAGGTTCCGGAGAACCCGGTCGGATCTGGAGTAAAGGTGAGTTATTAGGAGGAATCTGGTGAAATAGTGAATAATCTGAAGAATAGAAAGATTTGGCGGAACATGCGGGATCCGGGAGAACCTGAGAATTCTGAGAAGTGGCGGGTCCAGAGACATCCGAAGTTTCAGGAAAAATCCGGTAATATCCGGAGGGTTACTGAGACATCAAGAGGAATCCAGAGAGATCTGATAGAACAGACTTGATATGGACGGGCATGAAAATCCTGAGAAAACATGGGAAAACCTGAAAATATCAGAGTAATCTACAGGAATGCTTAGGACATTGGATTAATCCGACAAAATCCTGAGGTGTTTGGAGGTGTCGGGAGGTATCCGGAGATACCCAGAGGTATCTGGAAATTCAGGAGAGTCCAGGAGATTTCAAGAGGGTTCAGGAGGGTTCAGGAAAGTTTAGGAGGACTCCGGAGATTTCAAAAGGTTTCAAGTAATAATCGAAGGGATCCGGAGGGATTAAAAAAGCCGGAATGTTCCATAAAGTTCGGAGAGAACGGGAAGAACTCGGAATGGCAACCCAGAAACGCTTTTCAGGTCCTTCCAGGCGCAACTATCGGCAACCAAACTTCTTCCGCTGAGATCGACAGCCAGAAATGGCCGGATCCGCAAGCGGCTCATGGGCAAGCCTTGACCGAACCCACATGATGTGGTGAAATGTCATCTCTGGTGACCCTTTACAGCCATCACTTGCCCTGCCCTCCGGCAACACTGCCCGAAGACCGCCCCTGCAAGGAACGCTTGCCCATGCCCTGCATTCAGCCGGCACAGCCGCATCCGGGCCCGCCAGCCCAGCATGACGGGAGAGCCATGCCCCGGCCGGCGGCTCTGGCCGCCGCAGCCGCGCTGGTCCTCGCGGGGGCTCTGGCACCCTGGGCTTCACCGCTCATGGCCGAAAGCTTCACTACCCGGGACGGGATAGAGCTCGTGCGCGTCGAGCCGGGAACCTTCGTCATGGGTTCTGGACGCGGGCACGGAAACGCTCGGCCCCCGCACAAGGTCACCATCACCAGGACCTTCTGGATCGGGAAGACCGAGGTCACCCAGGCCCAGTACGAGGCGGTGACGGGCAGGAACCCCAGCGCGATCGTCGGCCCGGACGACCCGGTGGAGTGCGTGTCCTGGCACGAGGCGAGCAGATTCGCCCAGCTCGTCGCCGACAGGGAGGGAAGGAGCGGCTTCCGCCTGCCCACGGAGGCAGAGTGGGAATACGCCGCCCGGGCCGGCGAACTTGGCGACCGTCCGGGCGACCAGTCCCCAAGGACTCTGGGCGAACACGCCTGGTACAAGGCAAACTCCAAAGGCAGGCACCGTCCCGTAGCCAAGAAGCTGCCCAACGCCTGGGGTATCCACGACACCCTCGGGAACGTCTGGGAATGGGTGGCTGACATTTACGGAGCGGACTACTACCGCAAGTCCCCCCCGGAGGATCCCAAGGGCCCCGAGCGGGGGAGCTCCAGGCTCTTCCGGGGAGGCGCCTGGCCCTGGGAAGACCGGAGCGCCACCTTCGTGAGGAGGGGGAACTACTCGTTCACTCACTATGCCGGAAAATGTCCAGCTGCACCCGCCCCCGAGGACCAGGTTGACTCCATGTGGGACACGGACCTGGGTTTCCGCCTGGCCTTCTCCGAGAAGGGTGTCCAGCAGATCATGAAGTCAATCAGCGGATCCAGGTAGGTAGACCCCCTGCCGGAAAATATCTTCACTAACACGGCAGCCATGGCCCATCTCGTCCTGTCAGGGCAGACGGTGCGGGCAGTGCATCACGTTGACGGGGCTTAATGGCGAACTTCGCCCGGGGCCTCTCCACTCCGTCTCGGGACATATTGACAGCCGAGTGCCGGGATTGTAGAATTTCGTTAACTCGGTTTCTCCCGTCACGATCTGACGGACCGGCAAGCTTCCGTCAAGATCCGACTGACCGTCAAGAGCTGATGTACATGCAGGCTCCGGCATCATCCTGGGAAGTCATGCGTAGTCCACTCAATGATTCCATGCGTAACGGAAGACCTGTCATTCCAGCCGGGAGAGCCATCGCGCTTCTGCCGAAGAATCTCCCGTATCTGTCCGGCAGGAAGGAGAGTCAGGACTTCAAAGTTCTGTCCAAGGAAAAGTTCGTTCTCGCTTCCCAAGCCTGTCCGTTAAACTTGCAGTTATGATTTTTTAAATTTTCCCCTCTCAAGTTCAGTTTTATCATCCCCAGCTTGTCCAGCCTAAAACTTACCCGACTTTTCCAGAGTTAAACTTCCCAGACTTGTCCATGCGAAAGGAGAGCAAGAATGGCCGAGATTTATCACAAGTGGGAACCTATAACGGATCTGCCTGACGGATACCGCCAGATGTCGGATCCGTCGTTTGACTCGGCGGCGCAGGAGTGGGCATCTGCCCTTACCCGGATGAACCCCGGCAAGCTTGCGGATTTCAGGGAGAGAACCATGAGGGAGTGGGCGGTCGAGACAGGCAAGGTGGAAAGGATCTACCGCCTTGACGACGAGATCACCCGAAGGCTTGTGGACCATGGCCTGACGTCGGAAGAGCTGCCCGTCCAGACAGACGGGCTGGGACCTGTAGACCCAGCGCTGGTCCTGGAAAACCACCGCGCAATAACTGTCTTCATGAACGAAGAGATTGAGATGGGGAGGCCTCTCACCAACTTCGCCATAAAGGGCATGCACTCAGTCTTCGTCGAGAACCAGGATTTTGCCGCCGGAAGGTCTCCGACAGGCGAGAGAATCGCGATACGCCTCCTGAAGGGGACGTTCAAGAAGTGGCCCAACAACCCGCATACCCCGGAAGGCCTGCTCCACCAGTACTGCCCGCCGGAACAGGTGGACATCGAGATGGAAAGGCTTCTCGCGATGCACGCCTCGCACGCGTCGGACAGCGTTCCTCCTGACATAGAGGCCGCCTGGCTCCACCACCGCTTCATCCAGATACACCCTTTCCAGGACGGCAACGGAAGAATCGCCAGAGCTCTCGCGTCGATGGAGTACATGAAATCCGGCCTCCTGCCGCCTGTCGTGACTGACAAGGGCAGGGACGCGTACATCGACACCCTTGACAAGGCCAACCGTGGCGAGCTCCAGCCTTTCGTAAGGTACCTGTCCGGCCTTGCCGTCAAGACCATGAGAGAGTGCATCGCTTTCGCCGCCAGGACCTGACAGGCGCCAAGTCTTCTCCGGTCTCACCACCTTTACATATTCACATATTCACATATTACGTCGGAAATTAAATGTGTCCACGCAGCTGGAGGCTGTGGCGGGAGGACTGGACACAACATGTGGGAAGGCCGGCCCAGCGGGTGCCCACAACAAGAGCCGGGCAACTTCGC
>JAISFP010000072.1 GCA_031263525.1 Deltaproteobacteria bacterium
CCCCCCCCGGCGGACATCCTGCGTGGCTGACTTGAGGGACGGCAGGCCTCCCCTGCCGGAAGGCCACCTGAGAGGCCCGAAGGACTCCACCACTGGAAGGCCGTCAGGGAGGCAAAAAACCCTGCCAGACTCCCGCCGTGGAATGCCGTCTGGAAGGCCAGGCAGGACGGTCGAGCTCCCTCGACGGGAGCAGGTCTGGAAGATCAGGCTGGACGCCCGCTCCCGCGGCGAAAGGACTTCAGGAAGACCAGGCTGGAAGCCCGCTCCCACGGCTAAATTACGTCACGATATCCAGGAGGGGCAGAAGGAATCCCCCTATGGGAACGGCGGGTCTCATGGCCTCCAACCATGGTTGTACGGAAGCCGCCCTGGCCTTCACCCGTTGCTGTACAGCATGCGGCCTAGTCTTCTCCTGTGGGCGTACGGATTGGCGACCTTGCCATAGCCTGTGGTTGTACGGACAGACGGCGAGCCTCTCCAAAAGGTCCGACAAAAGCAACTGTTCAGGTGCCCCCCAGGGGAACTCGACATGGGGATCTTTCTAGCCAAAATATCCTCTATAAAAAATCTTTACCCCCACATGAGGCATCCATAGTTATCACGACAACATCGAAGGCTCCTCGTCAGGGCTCTCTTCCTCTAAAATGGTCCTCAATAGAAGGACTCCTGAACAGCCACAATCTGTTTTAGTTGAAAAATAGGACATTTTATAATGGCTCTTAATAAGTCCGGACATTTTTATTCTGTTAAAACCGGACATTTTAAATCTGGTCTGACACTTACCTTCACTCCCTTTTGCCCCAATTTGCAATACAATTAAACATAATTATACATACCCAGAAGAATGCGTTCTTTGCGTCCGTCCACTAGCCCGGGCCAGGTCAGAAAACCTCTGCAAAGCGGGAGTCCAAGACAGCCCCCACCATGTCCGACTCTCCTTCAGCTTGCTTCCGTCGTTCCGTTATACTAGGATGTCTTCATGAAGCTGTTCGATCGGCTACAGGCAGACCAGGGTGCCATAGGAGATGCACATGTCAAACGCTGACGCAACTGACATACCGAAATTAGGCCTCAGCATTGCCAACTTTGCTCGACTGAGGAACATCGGCTACGTTTACGTGGACAAGACAAAATTCGTCCACGATATTCTTTCCGGACCAAATCCATTCCTTTTTCTTTCCCGCCCCAGAGGATTCGGCAAGACGCTTCTGGTCAGTACCCTGGAGAATGCCGCTACCGGGAGGAAAGACCTTTTTTCCGGACTCGAGATAGAAAGGTTGCGCAAGGACGTCGAATGGCCCCGCTCGCACGTGCTACGGATCAGCATGAACGCTTTCGGTGACGACCCGTCCTCGCTCGACCTTAGCCTTGCCAAATCCCTTCGCCGTTTCGCACAAGATAGCGGATTCGCTATCGAGGAAGGGACCTCGGCTGCCAGCCTCACCGATACGCTTAATACCCTTTACAAGAATTATGCGGATATCCCGATAGTTACCCAAAGTATCAATGCTGAAGACGGTCTGGTCGCTAATCGGAAAGAGATAATAGTACTGATAGACGAATATGACGCGCCTATAATCAACAACCTCACTGATTCGGCCAATCTTAAAATCGCGACAAGGACGCTCCATGGATTCTACAACGCATTGAAATCATGCGAAGACATGATAGACCGTATTTTCATAACAGGAATTACCAAATTCTCCCAATTGTCCGTATTTTCGGCGATGAACAATCTTATGGATATCTCGTTTGAATCCGAATACGCGACAATATGCGGATTCACTAGCGATGAAATCACCAAATACTATACCCCTCATCTCGATGCTACTTTAGCTGAATTCCAAGACGACGAAAATTTTGGTCCACACTTCACCAGCGACTTGCTCATGAAACGAATCATCGATTATTATGACGGATATAGCTGGAACGGCAAGGACCGCGTTTTTAATCCTTTTTCTTTACAATATTTTCTATCCAAACAAATTTTCGACAATTATTGGATTAATTCTGCCGGAACAAATTTTCTAAATCAAATGAATATCAGCGACGATATTTTCTCCAAAGTCTTCAAAGGGAAGTCCCAATTCAGCGGTAGCGTTGCAGTCCAGGACGCTGGCAAAATCGAGCCGATGGAGCTGATGTTACAGGCAGGCTATCTCACCGTACACAGGCGACCTGTGTCAAAAAAGTTGTCCATGCTTTATCTTGCAGTGCCCAACAAAGAAGTCAGCATGACTATCGTTCAAAAATTTATCGAAGACCGCGTAATCCCGTCCATTTCCTTGGGCAACGACAATTTCACGCATGAGCGATGCAGAGAATTCTGCTCCCTCTTCTGCCAATTGCAATTTTTCCAGGCCGAGATGCTTCTGCAATCTTTCCTGACCGCGATACCGTTCACTTTGCATCTGGAAATGGAATCGTTTTACCACGTATTTCTATTGACCATATTCAAGATGTGCAATTTTACAACCGTGCCTGAACGTAAAATTGCTCAAGGGATTATCGATCTTGTAATCAGCTCTCCTGAGCACGGTAACATGGTTACGGAAATGAAATACGCCAAATCGGACAGCACGTCAACCGATAGTCCCGTCGCCTCCGATTCCCCGCCGGGAACCGCAATATCCGCCAAGGACGACAGAAAACTTGATTCCTGCATCAAAGCAGCTTTCAAGCAAATCATAAAACAGGAATACCTCATGCCTTACGTCGGCAGTCAAGACCCGGTTCACGCGGTAGCTGTAGCCGTATGCGGCAGGAACCATGTGAGGATCAGAAGCATGCCCGCCGAAGAGCTCATCCAGAGGGCTCACGAATTCCTCAGCCTTGAGGAGGATCAAGAAGATTAGAATGCAGGCCCATGAGCTGAGGAACGGCTGCGTTTGAACCTTGGCAGTATCGGCTCACGGGGGGGAGGAGTGATGAGACGGGTCAGATTTGCCCTCCATGAGGCAAACTGGCTAGACGTATCTGTTCACGGGGGAGTGGAGGCTTAGGATTCACAGATAGGCATTGCGGCATTTCTGCCCCCGGAAGGCATCCGACTCACACCTCGTCCGACATGTGCGGTGTGAGTTCAAAGATTTCATTTAACAAAATTCAGGCCAAAACAATACCGGCCAGAGGGGAAAGCGCCGAGGCCAGGGAGAAATGGCCACACACTCAGTCCCAGATCAGTAATTGAGGACACGTGTCCTTCGTCCTTGACATGACGGGTATCTTTCCACAGCTTAATTTGAGGAGACTGCCTCCAGACCCGGGGCTGACTATTTCCTAGCCCATGGTGGGCCTTCTTTGGATAATCTCACGACCTCCATACTGATTGGGAGGCCATTCTCCGAAGCAGCAGCAGACCTCAAATCTGTACTCTGAGGCAACTCCCGCCGAGTTCAGGAAGACTTCACGCGTGAACGGATACAAATATTTGAAGCAAGTCATAAATTTGTCAGTACTTTTACCCACTACAATTTCAATTATGAGAAAAATTATATTACCAGTTTAGTTAAATGTCGGAATTATGGCTATCATCCCATGGGTGGAAAGGTTGGGCAAACTCCCAGCCTTGGTATCTACTTACCATAATTCGCTCTCAAGACATGGAAGAAGATTCCGACATTTAATTAAGCGGGCAATATTCTTAAAAGTAAAAATGCTGGCCATTGTTCTGCCGATACAAAAATTGTTTGGCAAAACAATTTTCAAAATGCTATTCGTTCAGCATGCAAGAGGACAGACGATGCCTCAACACTGCCAGAAGCAGACCGAGCCGGCTCCCGGCGTTGAACCTGAAGGACTTGGCACAGATCTCCGGAAACAGGTGAACAGGGTCCTGCCGTCTCGCGCGGACCGTGAAGGACATTCCTCGCCCAGCCTGCGCGAGACGGAGTCTCCGGCCCGCCGCCGGCACCGGGCCGTTCCCGGACTCCGGCCCGCCGTCCGGGCATCCGGCTCAGGCGGGGGGCTTCCCCTCCGGCCCGTCTGCACCTGGCGAGGCCGCCTCCGCCGCCGCGCCGGCTGCTGTAACGGGGGGCCTGTTGGACGAGGCCATCACCCTGCCCCAGGAGAGCAGCTCGCCGCGGAGAGCCTCCACGCCCGCCGCCGACTGGTCCTGGCCCACCATGGACAGGAAGACCAGCTTGTCGGCCATCTGGTAGACGGCGGCGGCCACGTAGTTGTCGCTCCGCCCGTTCCCGAGCTTGAAGGACGCGAGCACCCCTATGCCCAGGGAGCTGGGGGTGCGGTGGAACACCCTGGACCCGTCGCCCAGCCTGTAGGTGAAGTCCAGGTTGACGCCGAGCTTCTTCGTGAGGGCGGCGTTGGCCCTGTTCTCCATGCCCAGGGCTATGAGCCGGGTGTTCGTGGCGAGTGTGAACCAGGAGACGTAGCGCTTTATCTCCTTCGCGGTCCTGGCGGCGTCGTAGCTCCGCTCCTGCATCCTGCGGGGCACGGAGACCAGGGCGATGTTGGGCACCTGGCGGTACTCCCCCCGCTCCATGGCGGAGCAGAAGTCCCGGTACTCGTCGGGACGTGCGTAGGCCGCGAGCACTATGAGCTTGAAGCGCTCGTTCATGAGATAGAGGAACCGGTCTCCCTTGGCGCACAGCCCGTAAACCGGGCTCAGCCCCTCAGGCGGGACCAGCGCCAGGTCCAGGTCGCCCACGTGGCCCACCGAGGACCCGGCGACGGCGGGGGCGGGGGGATCGTCAGCCGCGGCGCAAGGGGGCGCCAGGAGCCAGGCGGTTCCCAGCAGGGCCAGGACGGCCAGGGAAGCAAGGATCGAGACAGCAGGAGTGTCAGGCATCTAAACCCTCCCGTGAGGCATGTTCCGGGCCGGTCGGCCCGGGGAAGGCGCCCCGCCCTCGGGGCACCGCGTGAAATCCCCGCAAGAGCTCCGCGAGCCCCCCGGCCAAAAGGATGACGGGCCGCAGGGCAGGCAAGCCGGCGGGGGACCCCCGGCTTCGGCCAGCCGTCGGCTGCGGCCGGCCAGCGACTGAGGCTCGCCGGCTGAGGCCGGTCAGCGGCTTCGGCAGACCAGGTGCAGCCAGTCAGCGTCTTGAAGTTAGGCGGCTACGACCGATCGGCGACTGAGACTCGCCGGCTGAGGCCAGTCTGCGACTTCGGTCGGCCAGGTACGGCCAGTCTGCGACTTCGGTCGGCCGGGTGCGGCCAGTCTGCGACTAAAAGTCAGCCGGGCGCGGCAGGTCAGCTACCGAGGCAAGCCGGCTTCGGTCAGCCGGCGGCTACGGCCAGTCAGAGGCTAAGGCCGGCTGGCTGCGGCCAGTCAGCGGCTTCAGTCATCCGGCTGCGGTAGCTTCAAACAATTCAGTTACTCCGGAAGCTCATTCCGCTCCTGATGGACCGCACATGTCAGGTGCGGTTTCGAGTGTTGCGTTCAAAATCCGTGCCAAGACCCCGTGGTGGCGCGGAACAACCGGAGCGGCCCTCCGGCATACGCCAGTTTCGGCATCTAAGGGTACCACATTCTGATTTTCCGCGCATCCGCGCTGTTTTCGGCCCCCGGCCCTTCGCGGTCCCGCCCTGAAGCCCATCCGCCCCCTCGCCTCGGCCAACATGACCATTTCCTGGACGCAGAGTTCCATACGCCTCCCCCAGAGTCCAGGAATGTTTGGAGGTCCGGCCCGATGCCGGAGTCGCCTCCTAACTCGGCTGACCACCGGACCCTACCCTCCAGGAAGCGGCACCGGCACATCAAGTCACGCACGGCAGGGCACCTGCGGGAGCGCCTGCGACCGGCTCAGATCTCGGCGATCCAGGTCCCTGGTTTAGGAACCTGCCCGGCAGCTGCTGGCTCCCTGAACTCCTCCTCATGGCACCCGCCAGGACCGGATGAGCCTCTCCCCGACCCCGTCCTTCCCCTCCATCCCTCCCCGACTCCGCCCTTCCCCTCATTCCATCCAGCAGTCCCTGCCCTCTCCCCCTCCTGCGCCTCCCGCCCCGCAAGATCCGGACAGACCCTCCCGCCCCTGTCCTCATCCCCCTCCTCAACCCCCTGCCTCAGCCTCAACTTCTGCCTCCGGCTCCCTGGCCCCGCGCGGCCCTTCAGGCGCAGGTCTGGTTATAATGAACAGAAAGCCTGTGCCAGCGCGGCACAGGTCCTGTCTTCAATGCGGGTTACGTCCGTTCCGCCGGGTTCCGCCAGATTTCCTCATGAAGTTCAGCGACCGTGTTCCGGCAGCGCTCCGTGATCCAATGTCTCCACGGAGACAGGAATGATTAGCGACAAAGCCGATTTGATGGTATCATGGCCTTGCAGGACGGCAGGCACGCTGACTGGGCTGAACGCCCGGTCTTCCTGACAGGTTCCCGTGCACGGGACGTTGTTGCCGGTCAGAGCCACAGCGTGCCCCGCCCTCCGACCTTTGCATGCCTCATGTCCGCCAGCCATTGGGCAAGGCCCGACGGAGGCGTTCGTTGGCAAGTAAGCGGGAAGCAGGCAGGCTTCCGGGAAAATGTAGAAATGGATGTCTTGGCCGCCAGACTTGAAATGTTCATGTGGGTCGTTGGCATAATCGTTGCCCTCGTTAGCATAATCGTTGCCATTAGCGTGGTGGTGATACCTATATACTTCAGAAACATAACCAAATCATTGAAAAGCGAGTGGAAAGCTGACCTAAAAACCAGCATGAGTGGCCTAGAAACCAGCATGACTGATGTAAAAACCAGAATGACTGGCCTAGAAACCAGCACAGCTGACCTAAAAACCAGCGTGACTGGCCTAGAAACCAGCGTGACTGGCCTAGAAACCAGCATTGCTGACCTAAAAACTAGCAATGCTAGGGTTGCTGACAAGGTGGACGGATTGGCTGCAACTGTCTCTGGCATGAATTTGGACATCGGACGGTTGCAGGGTTCCGTCTACGCGCCTTTTGTCCGCACCTCGATTCGTCGGCGGACGCGGACTCCTGTCGCTCCAGGAGAGAGGCACCCCGACCAGGACACCCAGGAGGGATCCAGGGCGAAGCCGCTGTCCGAGTAGCCGCCACGCCGGCTGGTCCGGCACCTTCCGGGATTCTCCCGCCTCGCCCTTTCCGGTTCCTTCGGACGCGGCAGGCCATTCGGAACTTCCCTGCGGTCGAAACGATGCCGGGCGCGGGCGAACCCGTTGGCTTCGCCTGCGATGCATGTCGAATCGGAAATAACTCGGGGGAGGGAGAAAGGAAGGTTGACTAGTTGGCAGCGGCCAAAACAGAAGCAATGCTCTGGTGCCAACCAGTGCAAACCTTTAAGGCCGCCCCGAGCCCGGAGGATGGCCGCCCCTAGCCTGAAGGAAGGGCCGCACAGGACCCAGAGGAAGGCCGCCCATGACCCGGAGGATGGCCGCCCTGACCCGGAGGATGGCCGCCCCGGCCTCCGGCCCTGCCTCCACCTGACTGACCGCCCGGCCCCAGCGTTCTGCCCCCTCTGCCGTACCCTGCGATGCCCCCTTCGTCCGTCAGCTGCCAACTTGGTCACCCCCCCATTTCTTGTATTCTAGGGGTTATTTCCGATTCGACATGCATGGCTCCCCTGCCGAGGACGGCAGCTCCGGCGCGGTGCATCGGCTCCTGCCGCGTCTTTGAGGCTGGGGTAGCGCATCCCCACATCCTCCTTTCCCCCGCCTGACATGCCCGGACTCCTGACCTTCCGAACTTGCTGAGCCGCCGGCCGGCTGCCTTTCCCGAAGGCCTGAAGCGCAGGGCCGTGCCCCTGAAGGACAGCCCTGCCGCGCTCCAGAACCCGCCCTCCGGACTTTCCGGGGAGCGTCCGCCATGGTTCCCGAAGGTGTTCCCTACAGGTGTCGCGGATATCTCCTTGCGTCCTGCCGGAAACGGCGTTTCGGCTTGCCCGGCCCGTGAATGGATACCTAATTGCCGCCGGAGGTGCAGCATGACGCCAGCAGGGCACACGAAAGACGCCAGGGTTTTCCGCCCGAGCCTCGCGGGGAGCTGGTTCCTGTTCGCGGGCCTCCTGATGGGCCCGGCCATCATCCTTTTCGACCGCGACCCCCAGGGCAGGAAGCTTCTGTGGATCGTGATGACGGTCTTCTTCCTGGGGCTCATCCTCCACAGGGCGGGGCTCAGCTACGTGATGGACCGCAGGGCCCTCGTCATACGCCGCTGGTGGGGCCTCCTGGGCGAGACCGTCATCCCCTACGGGGAGATCTCCCAGGCGGAGGTCAAGAGGAGCCTTGCCGCCGCTGTGGCCGGGCGCGGACATGTCCTGGTGGCGACGGGTGGCGGCGCCTGGGAGGCCATTCTCTCTCAGAAGGACCCGGAGGCCCTGGCGGAGGAGCTCGAGCGCCTGCGCGGCGATGCCTCGGTCCGCGGGCTTGGCTTCCACGGGGACGGAAGGGACGACGGAAACGGTGGCGACGGGGACGGGGACGGGGAGGAAGAGGAGGCGGAAGGCGCGTCCCCGTCGGGACGCTCCTCAAGTGCCGGCGGGGCCCCGGACGAGGCCGCCCCAGCCCCGGACGAGGCCGGCGAGGATTACGATGCCGGCCCCTCCCTGGACGCAGCCGACGCCGCCGACCGGGCGGACGACTCCCTCGGCCCCCCGGAGACCGGCCCCAGCCTTGACCGGGACGGGCACGGCGACGGCGGCCTCCCGCCGGACGAGACGCCTGTCGGCCCGGTGCCGGACGGGGAGCCCGGCGGGCAGGACGGCCCGGACGGCGGCCGAGACGGGAACGCATAAGGGCGAGACACGGGAGCTCCCGTCGGCGGGCGGAACGGGGCCGTCCGGAAGGGGGACGCCCTGTCCGGGCCCCAGGGGCGGACCAAGGCCAGGCGTCTCCCCTGACCTCCAGCCCTCCGGGCGGCCTGCCCCGGTCCCGTGTCCGGCTTCCCCGCCCCCTGCCCGGACGGTCCGCAGGATCCGGACCGCCCCCGTCCCCGGCTCACATCCGCCCTGCCGCCGGTTCAGCCTTCGCCTGTCTCACCCGCCTCCGAGACAGGCCCCTGTCCTACCCTGGCCTTCCGGAATCCCTCCTCCCCCGACAGGCCCGTTGCCTGCCCGACTGCCGAAGGCCCGCCCCATGCCGGCCCGATCCCCGCCAGGGGCCGGCCCCGAGACTGCCGGTAGGACTGCCCGGTTCCGGCCCGCCCGCTGCCGGGGCACGGCCCCGCCCTGCAAGAGGCCCCGCCCCGACCCGGCCGGATCCCCCGCTCCCTGCCTCGGGCCGGCTCCGGCTCTGCCGGTGACCTCGCCGCGAGCCGACCGGACCGGGTCCCAAGCTCACTGCCACGGACTTCCCGGAGGGCAAGCCCGGTTCCAGGCTGCCCTCCCGTCACGGCTCCCGGCCGGCCGGAAACCCCGCTCCCTGCCACGGGCCGGACAAGAGTCTTCCGGAAGGTCAGCCCGGTTCCATGCCTCCCTCCGGTCACGGTTCCCGGCCGTCCGGAGGCCCCGCCCCGACCCGGCCGGATCCCCCGCTCCCTGCCACGCGCCGGCCAAGAGCCTTCCGGAAGGTCAGCCCGGTTCCATGCCTCCCTCCGGTCACGGCTCCCGGCCGTCCGGAGGCCCCGCCCCGACCCGGTCGGATCCCCCGCTCCCTGCTTCGGGCCGCCCAAGAGCCTTCCGGAGGACCAGCCCGGTTCCAGCCTGCCGCCTGCCGGTCACGGCTGCCGGCCTGCCGGAGGCCCCTCCCCGCCGCGATCCGGTCGGATCCCCTGCTCCCTGCAGCGGGCCAGGCCGGACCTGGGCCTGCCGGAGGCCAGCCCGGAACCCGCCCGCTCCCAGCAGCGGGCCTGTCCCGGACCTGCCGGAAGCTTCGCCCCGGCCAGGGCGAATCCCCCGCTCCCCGCCTCGTGCCGGCCCGAATACGGTCCGCCCCCTGCCCTGTCACATGCCCCGCCCCGGCCGGGGCCTCCGGGAGCCGTCCCGGCCTCGCGACCGCCCCGTCGCCTCCCCCTCCCTTCCCGCCCGATCCCGTCCCTGATCCGACCTGACAAGCGTTGACCGGAGGCCAGCCATCTCGAAGGACTACTACAGCATCCTCCAGGTGAGCCCCGACGCCGACCAGGAGAGCCTGAAGAAGGCATACCGCCTGCTCGCGATCCGGTGGCACCCGGACCGCAACCCGGGCTCCCAGATGGCCGAGGAGCGCTTCAAGTCCGTGGCGGAGGCCTACGCGGTCCTGTCGGATCCGAAGAAGAGGAGGCGCTACGACGAGCTGGGCCACGACGGCTTCGGGGGGGAGTTCGGGGAGAAGGACCTCTTCGAGGGATTCGACCCCTCGGACCTGTTCAAGGAGTTCGGCCTGGCCGACGACCGGGAGACCCTGGACAGGCTCCTGGACCTGGAGGGTGGTGATCCCCACGACCCGGCGAGGCTCACGGACTTCTTCGCCGGATTCGGCCAGAAGCCCGGCGCCCGGCCCCGCCCGGCAGTGGGGGGGAGGGATCTGTCCATGCCCCTCTCCCTGAGCCTCCGGGAGGCCGTCTTCGGGACCCTGAAGCCCTGCGCCTTCAACACCGCGAGGGGCGTCACGAAGCTCTCCGTGCGCGTCCCCCCGGGGACCAGGACCGGGGACGTCATAACGGTGCCGGGCAAGGTTCCAGCCCCGAAGGGCCCGGCTGGGGATCTGAAGGTCAAGGTCAGCGTCACCCCGGAGCCGGGCTTCAGGCTCGCGGGCCGGGACATCCTCACTGTCCTGAGGCTCAGGCGCTCGGAGCTGGCCTCCGGCTGCCGTCCCTCGGTCGCCACCCTGGACGGGAAGACGCTGAGGCTCACCGTGCCCCCGGGCACGGCGCCGGGCGTCCGCCTCAAGGCCGCCGGCCACGGGGCCCCGTCCGGGACCGGAAGGGGCGCGCTCATCGTGACCATCGAGACGTACGTCTGATTGGACACGGACGGGAAGCGCCTGCGGGCGGAGAGGATGGCGGACCCGCGTGCCATCCTTCCGGCGGCCTGGAACCCGGCCTTGATGTCCTTCAAGCTCCCTGCCTCCCCTTCCGCGCCCCACCGGGCCCGGTTCCTGGCCTCCCCTTCTGCACCTGCTCTCCGGGCCGAACCGACCCCTGGCCTCCCCTTCTTCACCTGCTCTCCGGGCCGACGCGTGCCATGCCTCCCCTTCCTCTCCCGCTCTCCAAGCCGTCCCGACCCCTGGCCTCCCCTTCTGTCCCTGCTCTCCGGGCCGAACCGACCCCTGGCCTCCCCTTCTGCACCTGCTCTCCGGGCCGAACCGACCCCTGGCCTCCCCTTCTGCACCTGCTCTCCGGGCCGACGCGAGCCCTGCCGCGCCGTCCTGGGCCGCGCTCCGAAACGTCGGGTCCCCTTGGGTACACTTCGT
>JAISFP010000073.1 GCA_031263525.1 Deltaproteobacteria bacterium
TCTGTCCCTATCATGTTAATGGGGGCTATCATCGCCCTTACGCAGTCCGGCATGACCAACCTGACTGCCACGATGAATGCCCAGTTTGCCAGGGTTGATGCCCAGTTTGCCAGGGTTGATGCCCAGTTTGCCAGGGTTGATGCCCAGTTTACCACTGTTAATGCCGATATCCGCACGAGTAATGCCGATATCCGCTCGATGTCTAAGGATATCGCGAACATGCGGGTGGACATAGGGAGACTGCTTCTGGTCACCGGCACACCGGCTTCTGCCGACGCGACACGTGAACAGCCCCAGCCTCCGGATGTTCTCGCAGACGCGGGCCCCCACGGCCAGAGCGCCCCGCCGCCCTCAGGACCCGCTGAATCGGTCACGCAGTGACCATGCCCGGCATCCGACCGCAGGCTTTCCGCCGGGCCTCGTCCGGTTGAAGCCCGTCTGCCCGCACCCGGCCCCGCCTGCAGACTGACGGTGCCGGGCAGACAAGAACGATTCCAGTTGCAGACCCGTTCGGAGCCCTGCCCGCGAATAGTTGTGCCGGAGCCGCCATTCCTGAGGAGCATGGAGCGACGAGGGTAGGTGGCCGCGCGCCAGCGGTCTGTTGTCCGTGGGTGGCCCTCACTGGCCTTATTACGGGCCCCTCGCGGGTGGTTTTCTGGGCCCTCGCGAGGCTCCGCGGCTGGAACGCGAACACCAGATTGTTTCTCTGTTTGCAACACTCAAGAGAAACAGTCTTTGATTATGGCAATATCTCTGCGTTAATATGTTGGATTATGTTGAAATAACTAGGCATGGACCGCCCGCATCAAGTCGGACCTCGCAACATCTTTTGCTCGCCGGGGTCCGGAAGCCCACCCCGCCGCCGGGGAAGCGCCACCCCGACGGGCGCTGACTTCCGGGCCCGGTCAGCAACCGACCAGGCCGGGCCGGGGTCGTGCGAGCTCGGGATGGCGGGGGCAGGGCCCAGGACGCCCTGGTTGGGCAGTGGGCAGCCGGGGAGGGAAGACCGGATCCCAGTCACGCAATGGTCTGACAGGAAAGCTTACTCTGAACCTGAAATCTTGAAGATTTTGTAACTATACCCCTTTGATTTCATAATCTCAAAAATTTGAATTTTATTTCTCATACAATATAAAACCTAAATTTAATTTAAGAATGGTATAGTAATTTTTAATATTGAAAATATTAAAACTCAAGATTGAACAAGTAACTGTTAACAAAGAGAACCAGCTAAAAAGTAGTTAACTTATTCTCTAAAACGAAGTGACAATTTTGTAACTACAGGGTTTTCCTGTTGAAACGGGGTAAGGTGGCATGATTTGAAACAATTCCAACACAGTAGCTACCAGCTACAGCTCTAAAGAGAGCACTGACAAGGGATCCAAGTTCGTCATCTGCTGAATTTCCAATGATAATAGGGATTTCAAAATGACAAATGATGATCTGCGAAATCCAGCAGGGAAATCAAGATCGCATTCTGTTATTTCCCTAAAATCGGAAAGCGATCCTAGCTGGTCATATGTTGTATGGCCAAAGCTGGCAGGGCATCAAGATCATCACCTGCATAACGGCCAACGTAGTCAATAAGTGTAAATTCAAAATTTCGAGATAAAGCATGTAGTTACAAAATCCACCGAGATTTCAGGTCTGAACTTTCTAGGAAAAGGCTTGTTTTCCTCAAGGGCTTTCAGCTAAAATGTCACTGTGAATTCTAAGCTCAATGGCAGATTTCAGCGCTGACAACACCGCCTCCCTGGATGCCACGGTCGGAGCAGAGGGGGGAACTCTTTAACAGTCACTCAAACAGTCTTTTCTCTCGTTTTCGGAAGCCGAAAGGGCCAATGCCATGAAGTATCTTCAGGAAATCGATCACAGCGGCAAGGTTGAAAGGGGCAGGCTGGCTCCTGACGCATCCGCAGAGGCGAAGTCCAAGGAAACCTGGTTCTCGAAACATCAAAGAGAACTCGCCATTGCCTCTTTCATTTCTGTCCCTGTTGTGTTTTTGGGGTGCATCTTCGCGATGATACATACCCAGTTCACCATAGTTAATACCCAGTTTGCCGCTGTTAAGTCCGATATCCGCTCGGGCAATGCCGATATCCGCTCGATCAATGCCGATATCCGCGCCGATATCCGCTCGATCAATGCCGATATCCGCTCGTTGTCTAAGGACATCGCGGATATGCGGGTGGACGTGGGGAGACTGATTTTGGTCACCTGCACACCGGCTTCTGCCAACGCGGCCCGCGAACAGCCCCAGCCTCCGGATGTTCTTGCAGACGCGAGCCACCCCGGCCAGAGCGCCCCGCTGGCCTCAGGACCTGCTGAACCGGTCACGCAGTGACCATGCCCGACATCCGACCGCAGGCTTTCGCCGGTACTCGGGCCGGTTGAAGCCCGTCTGCCCGCTCCCGACCCCGCCTGCAGACTGACCAGGCGGGTTTCGCCTTCAAGGAGCGGGCTAAGCCAACAACGGTATTGGGCGCAGGCCCGCTGTCCGGCATCCTGCCTGTCGGAGAAGCTGGATCCGGAAGCGTCTGGCCTCCGGTGCGCTCCCTTCCGGGGTGCCCTCTCGCAGTCCGTGCCGCCGGCCTGCCCGGTCGAAATGGGATCTTCCGGCTGGAGTCAGGGGGACTGGCGGTACTCATCCGACCGGTAAGGGCAGGGAAGTCGCTGGGCGCGGTCGGTCACTTCCCAAGGCAGAAGCGGCTGAAGACCTCCGCGAGAAGGTCCTCGGTCATGGTGCGCCCGGTCACGAGATCCAGCGAGTCCCTCGCGTCCTTCAGGAGAATGCCCGCAATCTCCGGGACCTCACCTGCCTCCAGGGCTCCGATCGCCTGGCCCAGGCTCGCGAGGGCCCCCTTGAGAGCGAGCTCCTGGCGGAGGTTGGGCACGAGATCCGGAAGGCACGTGCCCTCGGCGCCGAAGAGTTCCAGGACGGAAGACTTGAGATCGCCCAGGCCCTCGCCCGTGGCTGCCGAGATGCGAAGCGCCCCTGGAGGAGGAGTGTCCGAGCCCGGAGCGAGATCCGCCTTGTTCCAGACCTCCAGGACCTTCGGGGGCCTGCGGGCAGGCGTTCCCGGAGGGTCGGGGGGGCAGGCGGCTTTTCCGCAGGCACGTTCCCCGGCGTCTCCCCCGGCACGGTCTGAGGCGTCTCCCACGGGAAGGTCTGAGGCGTTCCCCCAGGCACGGTCCCCGTCGGCCCCGGCGGCAAGGCCGGGCCCCTGTCCGTCCGCCGTCCGGAGATTACCGGCCCCTGCGGCGGGACCGGAAGTCCCGCCGGACTGGGGCGGCCCGCCTTCCCAGGCCTCTGCCGGGGCGGGACCGCCTCCGGGAAGCGTGAGGTCCCTCAGCCACAGAACGAGATCGGCCTCCGCCATCTGCTCGAGGGCGAGATCCATGCCCATGGACTCGAGCTCGTCGGCCCCCCCATCGCGGAGGCCGGCGGTGTCCACCAGATCCACCTTCACCTGCCCCCAGGATGAGGAGGCGGTGAGGTAGTCCCGGGTGGTGCCGGCCACGGTGGAGACGAGCGCCCTGCGCCTGCCCAGGATGGCGTTGAAGAGGCTGGACTTCCCGGCGTTGGGCGGTCCGGCCAGGACGACCTTCACGCCTTCCCGGAACACGCGGCCGCTCCTTCGCAGCTCCAGGAGCTCCGCCAGGCCGTCCCGGAGGGGAAGGAGGGCTTCCAGGAGCCTTTCCGTGTCCCCGTCGGTCCAGTCCACCTCGAAGTCCAGGGCCCCGGTCAGGTACGCCTGGGCCGAGAGGAGCCCCGCCGACAGCGGCCCCACCCTTCCCGCGAGGGCCCCGTCCATGGCCCTGGCCGCGATGGCGGCCTCGGCCTCGGACTCCGCGGCAACTATCTCCGCCACGGCCTCGGCCTGGTCGAGGCTCATGCGCCCGTTCAGGAAGGCCCGCTCGGTGAACTCGCCGGGCCTGGCGAGCCTCGCCCCGGCCTCCATCAGGGAGTCCAGGACCAGGCGGGGCACGACCCCGCCGCCGTGGCACTGGATCTCGCAGGAGTCCTCGCCCGTGAAGGAGCCCGGCCCCGGGAACCACACGGCCATGGCGTGGTCAAGGAGCCTCTCCGAAGAGGGGGAGACCGCCCTGCCCAGCAAGAGCCTGCCCGGGAAGGCCCCCGGATCCCTGGAGCAGCGGAAGACCGCCTTCAGGGCGCCGAGCGCCCCCTTCCCGGACAGGCGCACCACCGCCAGGGCCCCGGGGCCCGGGGCGGTGGACACGGCGGCTATGAGGCTCTCCCCCCCGGAAAAGGAGGCGTCCCCCGGGGCGGCACTCGCCGCCGGGGGGGACGCGTTCAGGGGTCCGGCGGGATGCCCGGCGGTCCCGGTCCCTGCCGGCGATGCCTCGCGGGGAGGCGCGGCTGTCACGGGACCGTCGGCTGACGCCTCATGGGCAGGCCCGGCGGTCACGGTCCCTGCCGGCGATGCCTCGCGGGGAGGCGCGGCTGTCACGGGACCGTCGGCTGACGCCTCGTGGGCAGGCCCGGCGGTCCCGGTCCCTGCCGGCGATGCCTCTCGGGGAGGCGCGGCTGTCCCGGGACCGTCGGCTGACGCCTCGAGGGCAGGCCCGGCGGACCCGCTCCCTGCCGGCGATGCCTCGCGGGGAGGCCCGGCTGACCCGGTACCGCCGGCTGAAGCCTCTCTGGCAGGCCAGGGGGTCACGGGCCTGTGGGCGGACGCCTCCGGGGTAGGAACGGGAGGGCCGGCGGCGGTCACGGCCCGGCCTCCCCGGGGGCCGGGCGGGGGGCTCCCCCCCTCACGCCCCGTCATCGTCGACGTCCTCGTCGCCGTCACCGTCCGGGTCAGGTGCGGCGGCGGGGGCCTTCCGGTCGGAGAGCCCTGCGGCGATCTTAAGCGAGCGGGCGCCGGGCTCCACGTCCACCGTGATGTGCTGGCCGTCGATGATCTCCCCGCTCAGCAGCTTCATGGCCAGCGGGTCCATGAGCTCGGTCTGGATGGCGCGCTTGAGCGGCCTCGCGCCCCACTGCGGGTCGTAGCCCTCCCTGGCGAGCCACTCGACGGCGGCGGGGGTCAGGGTCAGGGTGAGCTTCCTGGCCTCCAGCCGGCCGGAGAGGAGCCTTATCTGGAGCTCCACTATGCGCTTCAGGTCGTCCATGGAGAGGGCCCCGAAGACCACCATGTCGTCCACGCGGTTCAGGAACTCCGGGCGGAAGTGGGCCTTCAGCGCCGCCAGCACGCTGTCGCGGACCTTGGCGGGGGAGTCGGCGCCCAGGATGAGCTCGGAGCCGATGTTGGAGGTCATGATGATCACGGCGTTCTTGAAGTCCACCGTGCGGCCCTGGCCGTCCGTGAGCCTCCCGTCGTCCAGGATCTGGAGGAGGGTGTTGAAGACGTCCGGGTGGGCCTTCTCGATCTCGTCGAACAGGACGACCGAGTAGGGCCTGCGCCTCGCGGCCTCGGTCAGGTGGCCCCCCTCCTCGTAGCCCACGTAGCCAGGGGGGGCGCCTATGAGCCTGGAGACGGCGTGCTTCTCCATGTACTCGCTCATGTCCAGGCGGATCATGGCGTTCTCGTCGTCGAAGAGGAACTCGGCGAGCGACCTCGCGAGCTCCGTCTTGCCCACGCCCGTGGGCCCCAGGAAGATGAAGGAGCCTATGGGGCGCTTGGGGTCGCTTATGCCGGACCGGGAGCGGCGGATGGCCTTGGAGACCGCGGCCACGGCCTCGGCCTGGCCTATCAGCCGCTCGGAGAGGCGCTCCTCCATGTTCACGAGCTTCTCGCGCTCGCCCTCCAGCAGCCTGCCCGCCGGGATGCCGGTCCACTTGGCGACCACGTGGGCGATGTCGTCCGGGCCCACCTCCTCCTTCACCACCAGGTTGCGGGAGTTCTCGGCCATCTGGACGAGCTCTCCCTCCAGCTGGGGGAGCCGGCCGTAGCGGAGCTCGGCCGCGAGCCCGAGGTTCCCCTCCCTCTGGGCCTTCTCTATCTCGCCCCGGACCTTCTCGGCCTCCTCGCGCAGGGCCCCGGTGCGCTGGACCACGCGCTTGTCCTCCTCCCAGCGGAGCGTGAGCTCCTTCTCCTTCTCGGCGAGGGCCTTCAGCTCCACCTCCAGCTTCGCGAGGCGGTCCCGGGCGGCGGGGTCGTGCTCCTTGCGGAGCGCCTCCCGCTCGACCGAGAGGGTGAGGATCCTCCGGCGGGCCTCGTCCAGGTCAGCCGGCAGGCTGTCGATGTCGAGGCGCAGCCGCGAGGCCGCCTCGTCGATGAGGTCTATGGCCTTGTCAGGGAGGAAGCGGTCGGTTATGTAGCGCTTGGAGAGCGTCACGGCCGCCACGATGGCCCCGTCGGTCACGGTCACCTTGTGATGGACCTCGTAGCGCTCGCGAAGGCCGCGGAGGATGCTGATGGAGTCCTCGACCGAGGGCTCCTCCACCAGGATGGGCGCGAAGCGGCGCTCCAGGGCCGCGTCCTTCTCGATGTTCTTGCGGTACTCGGAGATGGTCGTGGCGCCCACGCACTTGAGCGCGCCCCGGGCCAGGGGGGGCTTCAGCATGTTGCCGGCGTCCAGGCTCCCCTCGGTCTTGCCGGCGCCCACCAGGGTGTGCATCTCGTCAATGAAGAGGATGATGTCGCCGGCCGAGGCCTCCACCTCCTTGATGACGGCCTTGAGCCGCTCCTCGAACTCGCCGCGGTACTTGGCCCCGGCTACCATGCCGCCGATGTCGAGCGACAGGATGCGCTTGTTGCGGAGGGTCTCCGGCACGTCGCCGGACACTATCCTGCGGGCCAGGCCCTCCACTATGGCGGTCTTGCCCACCCCGGGCTCGCCTATCAGCACCGGGTTGTTCTTGGTCCTCCTGGAGAGGACCTGCATCACCCGCCTTATCTCCTCGTCGCGGCCTATGACCGGGTCCAGGCGCTGGCGGCGGGCCTCGTCGGTCAGGTCCCGCGTGAAGCGCTGGAGGGCCTGGTACTTCTCCTCGGGGTTCTGGTCGGTCACCCTCTGCTGGCCGCGGACCTCCTTGAGGGTCTGGAAGACCAGATCCCGCGTGAGGCCCCTGGACGAGAGGATCTGCGCCGCGGCGCCGGCCCGGTTGTCCAGGATCCCTATGAGAAGGTGCTCGGTGGAGACGTAGTCGTCCTTCATCTTCTCCGCCTCCCGGACCGCGAGGTCCAGGGAGGTCTTGAGCTCCTGGCCGAAGTAGGTGGTGACCCCGGGCCCCGAGATCTGCGGGAGCTTGGAAAGCGCCTGCTCCAGGTCGCCCGCTATCATGGACGCCGGGACGCCGGCCTTGTTCAGGACCGGCCCTATGAGCCCCTCGGGCTGCTGGATGAGGGCCAGCGCCAGGTGAAGCGGGAGGATCTCCTGGTGCCCCTTGCGCTCGGCCAGGGTCTGGGCGTCGGACACGGCCTCCTGGCCCTTGATGGTGAACTTGTCGAATCTCATGCTTGGGTAGCCTCCGGTGGAATGACTCCAGGCAGAAAAGTAATTCCCTCCGGGCCGCTTGTCAACGGGCGGGGGGATTTCTACCGTGCGGCGGGGCAGTTTTCCCGTAGGCGCGCGGGTCCCAGGGCGGGGCCCTCCGCCCGCTTCCCCGCAGTCCGGGGTCGAGGCGATTCCGCTGCGGGAGGGGAGAGCAGAGAGAGGAGTTGGAGCCGGGAGGGGGGGATACGGAGGCGTCGACCTCGAAGGAGGAGGGAGGGGGAGAGCCGGGACGGCGGCGAGCGAGGCGTCGGCCAAGCGGGAGGGGAGGTCAGAGCGAGGGGTTGGAGTCGGGGTGGCGACCGGGCGTCGCCGCCGGGGGAGGCGAGTGCTGAGATAGGGTGCAGAGCCCGGAGGGTGGCGTGGGCGTCGGCATCGGGGGAGGCGGGTGCAGAGAGACGGGCCAGAGCCCGGAGGATGGCGACCGAGGTGTTGGCATCGGGGGAGGCGGGGCAGAGACGTGAGTGGTGGCGGCTGAGGTGCTGGTGCGCGGGAAGGGGCCGGGGAAGTAAGGGAGTGCGGCGGTGGGAGCCTGACAGGCAGGTCCGGGAGTTTCGGGGGGAGCCGGTGAGGGCGGAGGGGCGTCCGGCGTGCCAGACAGGCAGGTCCTGGAGCTTCGGGGGGAGCCGGTGAGGGCGGGGGATCGTCCGGCGAGCCAGACAGGCATGTCCGGGTGCTTCGGGGGGAGCGGGTGAGGGCGGAGGATCGTCCGGAGTGCCAGACAGGCAGGTCCGGGAGCTTCGGTGGCAGCGGGTGAGGGCGGAAGTGAGGCGGGTGGGAATGCCAGGCAGATCCGGGAGCTTCGGGGGCAGCGGGTGAGGGCGGAAGTGTGGCGGGTGGGAGTGCCAGGCAGATCCGGGAGTTTCGGGGGCAGCGGGTGAGGGCGGAAGTGGGGCGGGTGGGAGTGCCAGGCAGATCCGGGAGCTTCGGTGGTGCGGGTGAGGGCGGAGGTGAGGCGGGTGGAGGAGCTTAATCAGACAGTTCAGAAATTTCTTAAGCATGGACAAGCTCAGGGACAGCCGCCATGTTACGGTCCATGAACAGTTGTGTCTTCTATGTCTTAATAGGATTCCCTGGGCAGACTCGCCAGTTTCTGTTCTCTGTCTGTTGCGGGATCTGCTTTGTGACAGGGGCCGCCGGTGTCCGACCGCCGGACTCAGCCATGCCCGTGGCGAATGAGGGAGATGTACGGGTGTTCTCAAATTTTAGAGACGGCCGTCACAGTCCATTTCCAGAGACATGTCAGAAGGCCATTCATGAACGGATGAACAGTTTAAGAGCGTCAGCCGTTGTCATGACGATGGGCGATTCCGCATCCCTCCGGATACTGGCACCGACAACAGAAGAGGGGGAACGGTGTCATCGTGTGATTTTCAGTCGCATTTTCCGGACTTCCGGACTTCAGGATTTTTTCTGAGGATTTCCGGACATCTCTGCAGCACGAGTCGGCCCGGACAGGCGGTGACTGGGCGAGCCGTTTGTCCGGGATATGCTCTCCAGGGCTTCATTCCGTATGGAGATTGTGTCGGGCCGTGAATGGTGCCCCTCGTCAGCGGGCCCGCACGTTGCCTGGGCAAGCCGGGATCGGGCACCGTGCCCTGTCGTCAGAACTCCCACTTGAGCTGGAGGCGTCCCGTAATTCCCTGGCGTATGCCGGCGTACCCCTGGACGCCGAGATCGAGGCTCAGCCCTGAGCCGGCCGCCGGGGTCACCGCCATGCCCAGCTCGCCCACTCCCGTCCCTCCCTTCAGATCGGGGACGTCGATGGCGAATCCGTTGTCGAAGGCCCTTGCCTTTCCGTCAAGCTCGTGCTCGTAGTAGGCCCCGAAGTAAGGCGAGACGCGCTCGCTTGCGGCAAAGGAGATCCTCGCCCCGCCTCTCAGGCGGCGGGAATTAACCGGATCGAAGGAAACGGTGTCTCCCAGGACCTTCACGGAGTCAGCGCCCTGGCGGGTCCAGATATAACGGGCGGAGAGATCAAGCGTTGTCCTGTCGCTCAGGTGCGCCACGTAGCCGAGACCGATGTGGGCTCCCATGTAGGCCGAGTCGGTGTCGTACTCGGCCTTCTGTCCCGAAGGATTTCGCAGGTCCGTGCTGGAGAATGACGTCCTCGTCTGACCGGCCCGCACCGAAGCGTCCGCGTAGACACCGCCGGGTGAATCGTACCGGAACAGTCCGCCCGCCCCCAGGTAGCTGGTGTCGCCGTTTCCATGAACGGATTCTGCGTTCGCGAAGGAGTTGTAGGAGTCGTAGCTGCCCCATCCCGCCTCGAGGAACACCCCGGCATGGAATACTGAGCCCGAGTCGAACGGCTTTCGCCACACGAGCCCCGTCATTAGTGAGACGCCGTCGACGTCAACGTGGGAACCGGTGTCGTAACGGCTTCTTCCGCCCTGGCCTGCTTCGAAAACCGTGATTCCGCTGTCAATGCCCCTTGCCGAAGCCATGGCGGCCTTTATGCCAGACCCGGTTATCAGATCGCTTCCCTGGTTCAGGAAAGCCAGGCCAGAAACGCGTCCCTCGGAGAGAACCTTGGCTCGTACGTCAACATGGGCATCCGTGACAGTTCCCATAAGTTTTTTGTTGTCGAAGCCGATGTCGAACACGTAGCGGAGGAATCCCTCCTGCATGCCGCTTCCGTCGCTGGAGAGGTTGACCGGAGCTCCGTGGATGGTGCCGCCTATGTCCATAAGGACCACCTTGTCGCCGACCTTGAGGGGCGACGCGCCGCCTTCAACGGCTATCCTCACTGTTGCTGCGGTAACCAAACCGTCGGCAAAATATGCTTCATCTCCGAGTGTCAGCACTGTACCGCCACCTGATAGTGAAGAAGGCAGAAAAAAGTCATAATAATCAAAATATCTGATATCGAGAATTATTTTTTGACCCGTACCGCGCAGCACCAGTGAGTTGTCAGCCCTGGTGCCAGCACTGTATGTTCCCCAGACGTCACCTGTCACCTCAGTTTCTGAATACATGACGACCGTGTTACAATTTTGTGCTCCGTTTAAGCTAAAACTGGGAGCAAGGCGGTCCCAAATTGTTTCGGTGATGTTGATTTTGGCACCTTTTTTGATGATAATCGTGTTGTATGATGAATTGGAGTTGTCGTTTGTAAAACCGGCATAAAGTCCTTCTGCAGTTACCGTTACTCCTTCCTCAACAATCACAGTGTTGCCTGAAGCCGCACCAGTATTTGTCAATGCTCCAAAAATACCTTGAGTAAAGGTGGAATTTCCGGCAAAGATGAGTACGTTGCCTGTGCTGTCTCCGGCAGAACTGAAACCGCCTAACGCTCTGTACAGTGGGACCGAAGTTCCGTTTACCGTCACACGGTTGCCGCTCGGCGAACTGTGGGATGGCTGGA
>JAISFP010000110.1 GCA_031263525.1 Deltaproteobacteria bacterium
GTGCTCCGGGACACATCCTATTGGGTGCCGGAGGACGACAGGGGATACGGCATCGCACGGATCTAGCACTCCGAGGCAGAATAAGTTATAAAAAAATGAGTATCCGTTCACGGGTAGGTGCCCCGGCCATGGAGGTAGCCTGTCATTGAGCTGGAAGAAGGCCGCTCTGACTCTGGAGGATGGCCAATCCTTGCCAGGGGGGAAAGCCGTTCAGCTCCAGGAATGAGGTTGATCTGGGTCCTGCTGTAGGTTCCTCCGTTTTCGTCTGTGAACAGATACAAAAATGAGTCTTCACCCATTTTCGGGAACGGGCAACGGGACGCCTGAACCCGCCCCCTGCACCTGGACCTCCCAGCGTCCGGGCTCCCGACACCGGCTCCTGGACCTCCCAAAGTCCGGACCCCGGCCCCTGTCCCGCAGGCCACGGAACCGAGTAGCTGCCACGCAGCAAGCGGCAGTCCGCCCCCTGCCCTGCCGTCCTGAAGGAGCCAACCGTGAGCATCCCCTTCCGCAAGGCTTCCGCCCTGAGCGCCGCCCACCCCGTGCCGGCCGGGAGCCCCGGGCCCGCGCATGCCGGCCCAGCAGGATCGCAGCGCCTCTCCTGCCCTGCCAGCCGCCCCGCCGCCAGGCCAGGAGCCGGCGCCTTGCGCGTACGGCAGGACTCTCCTGCCAGGCCGGTCGGGACGCCCGCGCTTGCCGCCCTCGTGGCGGCCGCCGCCGTCCTGATCCTGCCGCTCGGCGCGGGGGACGCCTCTGCGCAGCCGCAGGTAGCCTTCACGCCGGTGACGGTCAGCTGGACCTTCGAGGCCCGCCACCAGTCCTGCCCGCAGAAGGCGGTGTTCACGGGAAAGATAAGCTTCCCCCGCAACACCGGGGGCGACGCCACGGACCAGAAGCTGGCCTCCATGGCCGAGGAGTGGCTCCTGGAGACCAGGGCAAGGGCGCTCGCCGATCTGGGGAGCGCTCCCGCCCCCTGCGACGCGGCGGACGGCAAGGGGCTCTTCACGGAGATCGACTACGAGCTCTTCAGGCCTTCCCCCGGGGTGCTGGGGCTCCTCTTCACGGACAGGGGCTACGACGGCGGGACCAGGGGATGGCTGGGCTACACGGCCTACACCTTCGATCTGGCGACCGGCAGGGCGCTGGCCCCGTTCGACCTGTTCCCCGACCGGGAAAAGGCCTATGCCGGGCTCTGGGCGCTCGTCTGGTCGGACTCCTGCCTGAAGGATCCGCCCCGAGAGACCCTGCCCCGCTTCTACGGCGGGACGGCCTGCTCCGGGAAGGCCGTCCCGCCTCCCCCGGACGGATTCCTGGCGGACGCCGAGGACCTGGAGGATCTGGGGAGCCTGGTCCTGACCGAGAAGGGCGCCGTCCTGAACATCGACCCGAGCTCTGCCTGGTCCTGGGCCGAGGGGCCCTACCGCCTGGAGATACCCCGCTCGGATCTCGTCCGCTGGGGCGCGGACCCTGAGCTGTGGGGCACGAGAAGGCCCTCCGCGCCCGCGGTTCCGGCGGCCGCCCCTGCCCCCCCGGCTGACGGCGCAGGCGGCGCGGCAGAAGCCTCCGCCTCCGAAAACCCGCCCGCTCCAGGCATACCAGCCGTCCAGGCCGACGGAGGTCCCGCTCCGGAGGCGCAGGCCGCCGGAGGGGCCGGTCCCGGCCCGCCCCGCTGACGTCAGGGCGCCTGCCCAGGCCATGCCCCGATGCCGCCGGTCCAGGGGTGCCAGCCTCCAACGGAGGCTTCCGCAGAAGTCAAACCTGGGATGCCGGGCGCCGAGGGGCGCCGCGCCGACCCCCAGTCGCAAAGACGCGCGGGGGCCCGGGCCGGGCCGACAGCGGCGCCGTCCCCCAGGGCCGCACCTCATCACCAAGAACCCGCAGTGCCCCGGCGGCAGGGCCTCGGGCCCGGGACACGCCGGGCCGGGGGCAGTCAGGGCCGCAGGCCCCTGCCCCCGGCAGCCGCAGGACGCACTCGCCCTCCACGGGCTACTTCAGCTCCTCTGAGAGACGCCTGATGGTCATGGCTGCCTCGTCCGAGCTGTCCGTCTTGGGTCCCCTGTTCATCTGCTGGCGGAAGCTTATGAACTCGTAGAACGCGGTCGAGCCGTCCGGGGCGATCTCGGCCAGGAGGAGCGGGGCCAGGCCGGTCGCCCCCTTGACGTTGATGCCGCTCGCGGTGGCGAAGTTCCCCAGCGAGTACGCTATGAGGCGCCCCTTGTAGAGCTCCGCGCCGCGGGGAACGTGGGGCCCGTGGCCGATGATCATTGCCGCGCCCGCGTCCACGAGCGCCCTGGCGAGCTTCCTCAGGTTCCCGCGGTTCTCGCCCAGGTAGGTCTCTGGCCCGTCGGGGAGCCGCATGTGGGCGGTGCCCTCGGCCCCGCCGTGCATGGAGACTATGACGATGGTCCGCGGATCCTCTGAGACGGCCTGCCTCACGAGGGCCACGGCCCCGTCGATGTCGTTGATGTTCTGGCAGCCGTTGTTGGGGGCGAGGGCTATGAAGGCGAAGGGCCTGCCCTTCACCGTCATGCGGGCTATCTGGCCCGGCGCTCCGGTGTGGAGGATGCCCAGGGCCCCGAGGGTCTCCTCGGTCTGGGCGCGGCCCTCGGGGCCGTAGTCCATGGCGTGGTTGTTGGCCAGCGACATGATGTTGAAGCCGGCGTCCTTCAGAACCTCCCCGTAGGAGGGGGGCGTCCTGAAGCAGAACGACCGGCCCGTGGAAGTGTCCTTGGTGGGCCTGCCCCGGTCGGTGAGCGGCCCCTCCAGGTTCCCGAAGACTATGTCCGCGCCCTGGAGATGGGGCTTCACGTCGGCGAAGAAGCCCTTGGCCCCGTCCGGGGGCAGGAGGTTCTCGGTGCCGAGCATGATGTCGCCCATGGCGGCCACGATGAAGGACTCGTCCGGCCCGACGTCCGCCCCCCCTGACGGGACGGTTCCGGCGGCCTGGCCGGACGGGGCGGTTCCGGCAGCCTGCCCTGACTGGTCGGCATCGTCCCCCTGTCCGTCCTGGGCGGAGAGGGGCACGGCGCATCCGGCGGCAACGAGGGCCATGAGCGCCAGGGCAAGCAGGGCCGCCCCGGCGGGGCCGGCCATGGAGGGGCTGAGATTTTTGCGGGAGATCATGCTGCACCTGACTTTCTGGGTGGGGGCGTGAGCGGCGGAATGTCCGGGGGCGCCGAAACGATCTGGAGCCAGGGAGGCCATGGGCCGGGTGGCCTGGGTCCCGGTCCCGATGGCGGGAGGCCGGAGGGTCGGAGGCCCGATGACAGGAGACCGGATGGCCCGGACGGTCTGAAGGCCAGGGGCCTGGGCGGGAGACCGGAGGCCGTGGAAGCCGGAGGACCGGACGGCCTGAAGGCAGGGGGATCGGGGCTGGAGACCGGAGGCCCGGACTGCCTGAAGGCCGGGGACAGGGGAGGGAGACCGGAGGCCGTGAAAGCCGGAGGCCCGGACTGCCTGAAGGCCGTGGACCGGGGCTGGAGACATGAGGACGTGAAAGGCGGAGGCCCGGACTGCCTGAAGGCCGTGGACCGGGGCTGGAGACCTGAGGACGTGAAAGCCGGAGGCCCGGACTGCCTGAAGGCCGGGGACCGGGGCTGGAGACCGGAGGAGGTGAAAGCCGGAGGCCCGGACTGCCTGAAGGCCGGGGACAGGTGAGGGAGACCGGAGGACGTGAAAGCCGGAGGCCCGGACCGCCTGGAGGTAGAGGGATCGGGGCTGGAGACCGGAGGCCGTGAAAGCCGAAGGCCCGGACGGCCTGAAGGCCGGGGACCGGGGCTGGAGACCGGAGGCTCTGAAAGCCGAAGGTCCGGAAGGCCTGAAGGCCGGGCGGGCCGGAGCCCCCGGTCCGGAAACCCGTGGCCAGCCGGCCTGGAAAACCCGGCCGGCCGGCCGGGAACGGGGGCAGGTGCCGCCGAAGGCGGACGCGGGGCCCCGGCTAGCGCCCGGGGACCTGGTAGGGCTGGGAGCCCGGCCTCGGGGGGGCGGGCAGGGAGAGCCCCACGGCCAGCTCCTCCAGGATGATCTCCGGGGGGACGCTGGTGGTGACGAGCCTCCGGTACGCCTGCTCCGCCTTGCTGACGGCGGCCCGGAGCTCCCTGAGCGTCCAGCGGGCGGCCTGGGCCTTCATCTTGTCCAGGTAGAAGCCCGTCTTGATCCCCAGCTCGGCGCACATGGTGTCCACCGGCCTGCCCTCCGCCCCGGCGGAGGCGACCGCGGCCTTGATGGCCAGGAGCTTCCTCATGTGGCCGGACAGGGCCGAGACCACGGCGAACGCCTGGCCCCCCTCTATCAGATCCAGGAGCACCGGGACGGCCCCCTGGGGCCTCCTCTCCCCCACGGGCTCGCCCAGCTCGTAAAGGACCGAGCTCGGGACCAGGGGCACCTGCTCGCGGACGTCGACCACGGACACGGGCCTGGAGGGACCCGGCCACACGGAGAGCTTCTCGGCGGCGTTCATGAGCAGGGAGAGGGAGTCCCCCGCCCTGTCAAGCATGAGCCTGGCAGCGTCCGGGGCCACCTTGAGCCCCCTGGACTTGAAGGCCTTGTTTATCCAGGGGAGCATCTCCTTTTTGGAGGGGGCGGCGCAGTCCACCAGGGTCCCCATCTTCTTCGCCGCGTCCACGTAGCGGGTCCTCATGTCCGGCTTTTCCTGGAAGAGAACTATGGTCGCGTCCGGCCTTGGCTCCTTCGCCCAGGAGAGGAGGGCGTCCGTCACGGTGGAGCCGACGCGCTTCAGGCCGTCCGGGTTCTTGACGACGACGATCTTGGCCGAGCTCGAGAAGAACGACGAGGTGGAGGCCGCCCGGATGGCATCGTCTATCATGTCGTCGCCCAGGCGGAAGACGTGGAGGTTGAAGGCCCTCTGGGACTCGTCGAGGGCCTCCATGGCCGCCGCCAGGCACCCCTCCAGGCCCAGGGGCTCGGGCCCCTTGACGATGTAGAAGTGCTTCCTCGCGTCCGACCTTATCTCCTTCTGGAACTCTTCCGGGGTCAAGCTGGCTCCTTTGCGTTCGAGGCGGGCGGCTCGGCAGGGCGCTGGCCGAGGAGGGGCGGAAAGCTGGCGCGGGCCCTGCCTCCGGGCCGGCGGGGGCGCAGTCCCCGCCAGGGGCGGGAGGGAAGCCGGGCGCGGACTTAAGGTCCCTTACGGCAGGAATGCCGTGCCGGGGCTCCGGAACTGGGCTCCGGGCAGGGCAGCGGCGCCCGAAATGCCGGGAACGGCGGACCGGCCACGCCCGCAGGCAAGGGAATGCCGGGCACCCGATGCAGGACAGGGCAGCGGCGCCCGAAATGCCGGGAACGGCGGGCCGGCCACGCCCGCGGGCACGGGAATGCCGGGCGCCCGATGCCGGACCGGGCAAGGGCGCTGGATCGCCGGTCACGGCGAGCCGGCCCGGGGAAGGACGGCAGGATCGACAGTCACGGGACGAAGTCACAGACAGGGCAAGCCAGGCGCGACCCAGGCTCGGCTCCGGGACGAAGACCTGGGACGCCGGCGCGGCGCATGGGCTCAGGAACACGGAATTATACCACACACGGTGCCCTGAAGGAGGCTGTTTCCGGAAGAACCGTTTCCGTCCGGCCATTCACGGAGGGTCGGGCCGAACGAAGACGCATGCCGTCCGGGACGTGTCAGTTCCACGGGGAGACACGGAAGCGACTCTGGCTGGGGGGCAAAGCACCTGGAGCGACTCCGGCAGGAAGGAAAGCACCTGGAGCGACCAGATCTGGGGGGTGGCCGCAGAAGTGACTCATGCCTGATGTCGACCAAGGAAGTGACTCGGTCCGGGGGGAGAGCCGCGGAAGTCACTCGGGGCTGGGCCGTGGCCCTGCAAATGACTCAGGCCGAAGCGTGGCCCCGGAAGCGACTCATGTCCGGGGCGAACTTCCGGCTCTGCTGAAATCCGTGGAGAACTTCCGACGGGAATCAGGTGGCGAAGGAGATCCGGAGACGTCTCGAGCGCGGGGCACCGGGAAACCGCCTCACTCCCCGGGGCCCCCCCTCACCCTCCCTGCCCGGGGCCCCCCGCTCACGCCTCCCCTCCCCGGACATCATGCCGACCCGGCCCTCATGCGCCTCCGGCACCCTGTCCCGCAGGACTTTCCTGACGAAAGCCGGGGCCGTGTCCAGGGAATGTCTGCCACGGGCCGGGCCATTTCCCTTCGGGGCGTCAATCGGATACAATGGTATCTTCGGAAGACCACCCGCAGCCGGCGCGGCCTGGTCCCTTCCGGGCCGCGTCCCGCGAGCCTTCGGGATCCGCGGAGCCCAACCACCTTCCGCGGCACCGGCGCCGCCGGCCATGGCATCATGCCCATCCTACGCATCCTGAAGTTCCCCGACCCGCGCCTGAACGAGGAGTCCGTCCTTATCGAAGAGTTCGGGGAAGAGCTCAAAACCCTCGCCTCGGACATGATCGAGACCATGGTTGCCGCGCCAGGCGTTGGGCTTGCCGCCCCCCAGGTGGGGAAGCTCCTGAGGATGATAGTCATCGAGCGCGCCGTGCCTTCAGAAGAGGATCCCCAGCCCCCGTCTGACCCCATGGCGCTCGTGAACCCAGAGATAATGAGCGCGGAGGGCTCCCAGGTCTTCAACGAGGGGTGCCTGTCCGTGGAGGACTTCCAGAGCGAGGTCACCCGCTACATGAAGGTGGAGGTGGAGGCCCAGGACCTGGACGGCAACTTCTTCACCATGGAGGCGGAGGGCCGCATGGCGGTGATCCTCCAGCACGAGATAGACCACCTCGACGGAGTGCTCTTCCTGAATCACGTGAACCCTCTCAAGAGGTCCATGTACACCAAGAGCCTCCTGAAGCGCAGGAAGAAGGGCAGGGACTAAGCATAAGGACTAGCTGACAGGCCAGTCGGCCGGGAGCCCGGAACGCGAGGCCGACCGGGAGGCCTGAGGCCGGGCAGGGCAAGATGCCCGGAGCCCTGAAGGGGGCAAGGGACGCGGAACCAGGTGACTGACGCAAACGGAAACTGCCCGGTCGGGGACGGAAACGGTCCGGTCGGGGACGAAAGAGGCCCCTTCGAGGGCGGAAACGGCCCGCGCGGGGTCCCTGGCGGTCCTTCCAGGCCCTGGAAAATACTCTTCTTCGGGACCGCGCCCTTCGCCATCCCGGCCCTGGAGGCACTGG
>JAISFP010000012.1 GCA_031263525.1 Deltaproteobacteria bacterium
CGGGAAGGAGACCCGCGGGACGGGCGCGCCATGCCCCGCCCTTGCCGCCGCAGGACGCAGGCGGGGCGGGGGCCCGGCGCAGGAGAGCTCGCCGTCCATGTCCTCGTCCTGGAACTCCATGCACCCGAAGTTCGAGTACGCGGGAGGGACCGGGGCGAGGGTCCCGGGGTGCCTGACGGGCACGAGCCCGGCGCGCCTCGCGGCGTTCTCCATGTCGATCTCCATGTCCCTGTCCCTCTGCAGGGCCCTCCGCCGGCGGTCCTGAAAGTCTGCCAGCTGCAGCGCTTCCATCCGCCTGATCTCCCGGCACTCGGGATCCTCCTCGTCGGTCGTCCAGGAGGAGGGGGAGGCGGAAGCCGAGACCGTCTCCGGGGCCTTCGCCGGGTCTCTCCCCTGTGCCCGGTCGGTGGAGGGGCCCCCCTGGGCCGTCCCCAAGGGGACCTGCGGCGAGTCGCGCCTGTCGTCATTGGTTTCCATCATGATCCTCTGATGTCCCTGATTCGGTGGGAAGACCCTGAGGTCTGCGGGCAGGGTCCGATACTGAGTTCCGGCGTTAAGGTGTAGTTTTTCAGGTCTAAGGTGTTGGCTGCCGGCGTTAAGGCGTCGTTTTCAGGGCCAAGGTGTTGCCTGCCGGCGTTAAGGCGTCGTTTTTCAGGGCCAATGTGTTGGCTGCCGGCGTTAAGGCGTCGCTTTTCAGGGCCAAGGTGTTGTCTGCCGGCGATAAGGTCTTGTTATTCGGGCTAAGATGTTGGCTGCCGGCGTTAAGGTGTTGTTATTCAGGTTTAATGTGTAGGTTGCCGGAGATAACGTCTTGTCATTCATGGCTATGGTGTTGGTTGCCGGCGTTAAAGAGTTGTTTTTAAAGGGTAATGTGTTGGTTGCTGACGTTAAGGTGTTGTTATTGAAGTCCAATCTGTAGGTATCCAGCGATTAAGTCTTATCATTCATGGCTGAGGTGTTATTTGCCGGCGATAATGCGTTGTTATTCTGGGTTATGGTGTTAGCTGCCGGCATTAAGATGTCGTTTTTCAGGGCCAATGTGTTGGTTGCCGGCGTTAAGGTCTTGTCATTCAGGGCTGAGGCGATGGTTGCCGGCGTTAAGGTGTCGGGTCCCGTGGTTAATGCAATCGGTTGCCAGTGTTAAGGTCCATGTGGCCGGCTCGCAGGAGTCTGGAAGCCGGGCGGCAGGCGAAGGGCGACTTGACGGCGACCTTCCGAACGGACCGCCCTGAAAGACTCCGTCCTGCCCGTGACCGGATGCCCAGCCGGCCGTCTCTACTGCCGCAGCCTGCCGCCTCCCCAGACTTCGTCCGGGTCGTTCCCTCCGGGGAGGTCCTCCCCGAAAGCGGGCGGCCTCGTGCCTGCGGGTCCGGAAGGGCTGCCGCAGCCCGCCTCGACGTTCGGGCCCGTTCTCAGCCCCTCGCCCGGGATCCGGGGGGAGCGTCCCGGCGCCGGCCCCGGGACATGGCGGTGCCCCGCGTAGGGCACAACCGGAATGAACACGTCGGGTGTCTCGGAGATCCCGAAAGGCCTAGCGATTCCGTCATCGTCCACGGGCTCGGTGAAGCGGCGGACGGGGTCCTGCCCCCCGGCGCGGGCGCCCGCCCTGGCGTCGTCCCGCCCGGCGCTTCCCGCCCCCGCCGCCTTCAGGAGATCCCGGAAAAGGCCCCGGACGCCTCTCGCGAGTCGCGCGAGGACGCCCCCGCGCGGGGCCGGATCCCCCGCGGCCAGGGCCAGGCGGATCTCCCCGGGCCCGCCCGCGTCCGGGACCAGGGCGCCCGGACCCTCGGTTCAGGGGAGGCCCGCGGCAACGCGGGCGGCGTCACGGTCGGCCACGCCCTCCAGGAGGAGCCTGCGGCGCTCCTCGTCCTCCTTCCAGAGCAGGTGGACGGGGTCGGCCCAGCACCTCAGCTCGGGGGAGAGACCCTTGATGAGCCGCCACCTGCGCTCCGCCAGAAACCCCGCGAAAACCAGGTCGGCGCTGTCCCCCCTCCAGCCGTTCGCCCCCTGGAGCCGCTCGTAGCTCCTCAGGAACCTGTAGTCCTCCAGGAGGCTGTCAATCTCCTTCTGGACGGGCTGGGGAAAGAAGGGCCTGACGGGAACGCCGTCGTCCGTCTCCCAGAAGCCCTCCGGGAACCCGGGCACGGACGAGTCCAGGCCGCCGCCCCCGAGCCCCGGCCGGCTCCCGCTCCGGACGGGCTCCCTCCAGAACTCCCCGTGGAAGGGGATCGAGGGCCTGCGCCCGCCGCCGTCCCCGTCGCCGCCCGAGCCGCCCGCGGCCTGCGGGAGCGGGCCGAGGGGCTCCGTTCCGGGCGTCTCCGCTCCCGCCCCGGAATCCCCGGGCGTTCCCGCGAACACCCCGCCCAAGCTGTGGTGCCCGTCATCCAAGCCAACACGATCACTCACTGTCATTGCCTCCATCCGCCCGCCCGGACGCGTCGCCCGTGCCGCCTGTGCCGTCATTGCCAGCCGTGCCGCCGATACCGAACCTTCCGCCTGTTCCGCAGTTGCTTACCGTCTCGCCGATTCCGAACCTTCCGCCTGTTCCGCCGTTGTCTACAGTGCCGCCGATGCCGAACCTTCCACCTGTTCCTCCGTTGCCTACCGTGTCGCCGATTCCGGACCTACCGCCCGTGCCGTCATAGCCAACCGTGCCGCTTATGCCGCCGGCGCCCCAGATGTCGCCCGTGCCGTCATGGCCAACCGTGCCGCTTATGCCGGCGGCACCCCAGATGCCGCACGTGCCGCCGGTGCCAGATGCCGCGAATTCCGGAGCCCGCCCGTCCTTGCCGGGCCCCCCTCCCGTGCCGCCCGGCCCGGCCCAGGGCCGGGGCTCCAGACACTCGCCGGTCAGCAGGGACCGACCGCCCTCCATGACGGAAAGGCAGGACTTCTGCCGGGGGCTCCGGTCGCAGCAGGACACGGGGACGGACTCGCACGGGTCCGGGAATCTCTCCCCCCAGCCTGCCGCGTCACCCTCCATGAGGGCTGCCACCCGCGCGGCCAGGTCCTCCTCCGAGAGGGCCATCAGCCGGTCGGCCAGGTCGGCCTCCGTGAAGAAAGGCATAGGGTTGAACCCAGCTGGCGCGGAAACCGGGGCGCGGACGCCGCCCTCATCGGGGACCGCAGCCAGGGGGCCCGCGCCGCCCTCACCGGGGGCCGCAGCCTGGAGTCCCGCGCCGCCTTCACCGGGGGCCGCAGCCTGGAGTCCCGCGCCGCCCTCACAGGGGGCCGCCGACAGGGGTCCCGTGCCGCCGTCCGTGGCCGGGGCCTGGCGGGCCGTGACGCTTCCCCCGTGAAGGTCGGGCGCGGGCCGCCTGCCGGTCACGGCGGGATACCGAGGACGTTCGCCGGGCACCGCGCCATCCGAGCCCTTGAGGAAGATGACCGGCCTCGCGCCCTCGCCCAGGACGGGTATGGCGCTCGGCCCGCAGCTGCGAACCGCCTCGGCCAGGGTCACGGGGTCCCAGGGTATGATCGAGAAGCTTGCCCCCATGACGTCTCCTACCTCCAGGCCGGACAGGGAGATCGTCTCGGCCCACTCCCCGCGGAAGATCACGTGGTGCGGGGGGGGCGTGCGGTAGGCCACCGTCTCGACCCCTCCCACCGTGCTGCGCGGGCCCGAGGGGTCCACGTCGTCTATCAACAGGTCAAGGCATACCATGATCTTGGGTTCCGGCGACCTCAGGAGGGGCCCCCGCGGCAGCCCCTGTGGCCCCAGTCCGGGGTCGGGCACGATCCTCGCGACCACCCCGGCTATGAAGCTGTAGTGCGGCATGTGAGTCCTTTCCTCGCCCGGGACGGCGGTTGCCAGGGCGGCTTTAGGTTGAGGCTTGAGTCCGTGTCCTTGCGGGCTCGCGCGAGGGCGAGCGGGCCAGGACGCCGGCGTTGAAGGGGGCTATGCAATATCCGGAGTCCGCGAGGACACGGGCCGGTTCCAGTGAAGACGGGGCCGGGGCCGGGGCATGAGCCGGGGCCAGAGAGGGCCGGGCCATGAGCCGGGGCCGGCGAGGGCCGGGGCATGAGCCGGATCCAGAGAGGGCCGGTACATGGGCCGGGTCCAGAGAGGGCCGGGGCATGGGCCGGGGCCGGCGAGGGCCGGGGCATGAGCCGGGGCCGGCGAGGGCCGGGGCATAAGCCGGATCCAGAGCGGGCCGGGGCATGAGCCGGGGCCGGCGAGGGCCGGGGCCGGCGAGGGCCGGGGCCGGCGAGGGCCGGGGCCGG
>JAISFP010000013.1 GCA_031263525.1 Deltaproteobacteria bacterium
CGGGAAGGAGACCCGCGGGACGGGCGCGCCATGCCCCGCCCTTGCCGCCGCAGGACGCAGGCGGGGCGGGGGCCCGGCGCAGGAGAGCTCGCCGTCCATGTCCTCGTCCTGGAACTCCAGGCACCCGAAGTTCGAGTACACGGGAGGGACCGGGGCGAGGGTCCCGGGGTACCTGGCTGGTACGAGCCCGGCGCGCCTCGCGGCGTTCTCCATGTCGATCTCCATGTCCCTGTCCCTCTGCAGGGCCCTCCGCCGACGGTCCTGAAAGTCTGCCAGCTGCAGCGCTTCCATCCGTCTTATCTCCCGGCTCTCGGGATCCTCCTCGTCGGTCGTCCAGGCGGAGGGAGCGGGGGAGGCGGAAGCCGGCTCCCGCGTCAGGGCCGGGGCCGTCTCCGGGTCTTTCACCGGCTCACAGCCGGGGGAGAGTCCCCGAGGGGTCGTCTCCACAGTTTGCGGCGCGTCGCGCCTGTCGTCTTTGGCGTCCATAGTGAACCTCTGATGTCCCGGACTTCGGGCGGGAGGGAAGGCCCCGGAGCCAGCGGGCCGGGTCCCGGGGTTAAGGTGCTGGCAGTCGGCGTCAAGGTGTTTGTTTGCGGCGTCAAGCTTTTTGTTACAAGTGTCCAGGTGTTGGATACCTTGGCAATCCCTTTGTTACAATGGTCTAAGTGTTAAATACTTGCGATAATCACTTGGTTATAAGGGTCTAGGTTCCACTTGTCGGCGTTAAAGTCTTTGTTTCAAGGGTCAATGTGCTGATAGCCTGTGTTAATGTGTCTGTTTCAAGGGTAACGATGTCTGTTTCCGACGTTAAGGTGTTTGATTCAAGCGTCAATGTGTCGGTTTCCGGCGTTAAGGTATCGCTTTCAAGGTCAAGGTGTCGATTCCAGCTTGCCGGAGTCTGTAACCAGAAGGCAGGCGAAGGGCGACATGCCGGTAACCACCAGCCCGAACCTCCCTGAAAGACTGGGTCCTGCCCATGGTACGATGCCCGGCCGACCGCCCCTACTGCCGCGGCCTGCCGCCTCCCCAGCCGTAGTCCGGGTCGTTCCCCCCGGGGAGCTCCTCGCCGAAGGAGTACGGCTCCGTGCCTGCGGGTCCGGAAGGACTGCCGCTGCCGGCCTCTCCGGCCGGGCCCTTGCGCCGCCCCAGGTCCCGGATCCGGGGGGAGCGCCCCGGCGCCGGCCCCGGGACGTGGCGGTGCCCCGCGTAGGGCACGACCGGAATGAACACGTCGGGGGTCTCGGAGATCCCGTCGGGCCTAGCGATTCCGTCCTCGTCCACGGGCTCGGTGAAGCGGCGGACGGGGTCCGGCCCCCCGGCTCGGGCGCCCGCCCGGGCGTCGTCCCGCCCGGCGCTTCCCGCCCCCGCCGCCTTCAGGAGATCCCGGAAAAGGCCCCGTACGCCTCTCGAGATACTCGCGAGGACGCCCCCGCGCGGGGGCGGATCACCCGCGGCCAGGGCCAGGCGGATCTCCCCGGGCCCGCCCGCGTCCGGGACCAGGGCGCCCGGACCCTCGGTCCAGGGGAGGCCTGCGGCAACGCGGGCCGCGTCTCGGTCGGCCACGCCCTCCAGGAGGAGCCTGCGGCGGTCCTCGTCCTCCTTCCAGAGCAGGTGGACGGGGTCGGCCCAGCACCTCAGCTCGGGGGAGAGACCCTTGATGAGCCGCAACCTGCGCTCCGCCAGGAACCCCGCGAAGACCAGGTCGGCGCTGTCGCCCCTCCAGCCGTTCGCCCCCTGGAGCCTCTCGTAGCTCCTCAGGAACCTGTAGTCCTCAAGAAGGCTGTCAATCTCCTGCTGGACGGGCTGGGGGAAGTACGGCCTCGCGGGAACGCCGTCGTCCGTCTCCCAGAAGCCCTCCGGGAACCCGGGCACGGCCGCGTCCGGGCCGCCGCCCCCGAGCCCCGGCCTGCTCCCGCTCCGGACGGGCTCCCGCCAGAACTCCCCGTTGAAGGGGAGCGAGGGCCTGCGGTCGTCGCCGCCGCCGTCCCCGTCGCCGCCCGAGCCGCCCGCAGCCTGAGGGAGCGGGCCGAGGGGCTCCGCAGGCGGCTCCGCTCCCGCCCCGTAATCCCCGGCCATTCCCATGAACCCTCCGCCCGGGCAGGGACGCCCGTCATCCGGGCCAAAACGATCACTCACTGTCATTGCCTCCTTCCGCCTGTCCGGGCGCGTCGCCCATGCCGCCCATGCCGTCTTTGTCAGACGTGTCGCCGATGCCGGACGTGCCGCCGATGCCGGACGTGCCGACTGTACCGCCGGTGCCGGACGTGCCGACTGTGCCGCCGGCACCCCAGATGCCTCCCATGACACCGGTGCCAGATGCCACGATTTCCTCGGCCCGCCTGCCCGTGCCGGGCCCCGCCCCCCCGCCGTCCTGCCCTGCCCGGCACCGGGGCTCCCGGCACTCGCCGGTCCGCAGGGAACGGCCGCCCTCCATGTCGGAAAGGCAGGGGTTCTGCCGGTGGCTCCGGCCTTCGCAGGACAGGGGGACGGACTCGTCCGGCTCCGGGAAATTCTCCGCCCAGCCTGCCGCGTCGCCCTCCATGAGGGCGGCCACCCGCGCCGCCAGGTCCTTCTCCGAAAGGGCCATCAGCCGGTCGGCCAGATCTTCCTCCGTGAAGAAGGGCATCGAGCAGCCCCCCGCGAGAGCGGAAACCGGGATTCCGGCACCGCCATCTCCGGGGGCCGCCGTCAGGGGTCCCGCGACGTCGCCCGCGGGCCTGGCCGGGCGGGCCGGGGCGCTCCCCCCGTGGAGGGCGGACGCGGGCCGCCTTACGGTCACGGGGGAATTCCGGGGCCGTTCGCCGGGCACCTTGCCATCCGAGGCCCTGAGGAAGATGACCGGCCTCGCGCCCTCGCCCAGGACGGGTATGGCGCGTGGCCCGCAGCAGCGGACCGTCTCGGCCAGGGTCACGGGGTCCCAGGGTATGATCGAGAAGCTGGCCCCCATGACGTCACCGACCTCCAGGCCGGACAGGGAAATCGTCTCGGCCCACTCCCCGCGGAAGATCACGTGGTGCGGCGAGGACGTTCTGTACTCCACCGTCTCGACCCCTCCCACCGTGCTGCGCGGGCCCGAGGGGTCCACGTCGTCTATCAGCAGGTCAAGGCATACCATGATCTTGGGTTCCGGTGACCTCAGGAGGGGCCCCCGCGGCAGCCCCTGCGGCCCCTGCCCGGGGTCAGGCACGATCCTCGCGACCACCCCGGCTATGAAGCTGTAGTGCGGCATGTAAGTCCTTTCCGCGCCCGGGCCGGCGGGGGCCCGTGCTGCTTTAGGTTGAAGTCTGAGTCCGTGTCCGGTCGAGCTCGCGTCAGGGCGAGCGGGCCGGGACGCCTGCGGGCGTCCAGGGCTGAATGCCGGCCGTCGGCCTGCTGTGAATGGGGCCTGAGCCGGGTCCAGCGAGGGCCGGAAATGGGTCCGGTGAAGCCGGGGTCATGGCCAGTGAAGGCCGGAAAAGGGTCCGGTGAAGCCGGAGGCGGGGCCAGTGCAGGCCGGAAAAGGGTCCGGCGAAGCCGGGGTCATGGCCAGTGCAGGCCGGAAAAGGGTCCGGTGAAGCCGGAGGCGGGGCCAGTGAAGGCCGGAAAAGGGTCCGGTGAAGCCGGAGGCGGGGCCAGTGAAGGCCGGAAACGGGTCCGGTGAAGCCGGAGGCGGGGCCGATGAAGGCCGGAAAAGGGTCCGGCGAAGCCGGAGGCGGGGCCAGTGAAGGCCGGAAACGGGTCCGGCGAAGCCGGAGGCGGGGCCAGTGAAGGCCGGAAACGGGTCCGGCGAAGCCGGAGGCGGGGCCGATGAAGGCCGGAAACAGGACCGGTGAAGCCGGAGGCGGGGCCAGTGAAGGCCGGAAAAGGGTCCGGTGAAGCCGGGATCATGGCCGGTGAAGGCCGGAAAAGGGTCCGGCGAAGCCGGAGGCGGGGCCGATGAAGGCCGGAAAGGGGTCCGGCGAAGCCGGAGGCGCGGCCGA
>JAISFP010000168.1 GCA_031263525.1 Deltaproteobacteria bacterium
CTCCTGCCTCCTGCCCGTCACCTTCCGCCTTCCTCCCTGCCGTCTCTCTCCACCAGGCCTTCGGCTGACTCCCCTCTCCTTGCCTCCTGTCTCCTGTCTCCTGCCCGTCACCCTCCGACTTCGTCCATGACGGCTCCCGGCACCAGGCCTCCTGCGGTGGCCGCCGCCCGGCCGGGCATGTTCCTAAGCGCCGCAGGGCCGCTCGTCTTCCTTCTGGGAAGCTCGATGTGTTCCTGGGCGGGGGCTAGCCTCCTCCAGGGCCTGGACTCGGTCACGGCCACCCTTCGCGTCCCGCTGGCCTCCCAGACCATCCCCCGCTCCCGCATCGGCGAGGGCCTGGGGCACCTGGGCCTGGGCACCTCGACGGCGCTGAGGGCCGGCCCCTGCCTCGGGGTCTGGGACTCGGACCGTTTCGGGTGTGGCGTCATGTTCGCGACGCCCGCCCTCTTCTGCCTGGCGTCGGGTCTCCTAAGCCTCACGCTTCCGCCGGACCTGGCCATCCGCCGCCCGGACGGGAAGGACGTCCCGGGCCACGGGGACGCGGACGGCCCCAGTCCGGACGTCCCCAACGGTGCCCGTTGGACGGCCGGGGAGGCACTCACTGGACGGCCGGGGAGGCGCCAGCCCGCGAAGCCGGCGGGGAAACCCGCTGGGCCGGGGCCGGGGCCTGCGGCTACGCCGTCGACATGGATTCTGGCGCGGAGGAGAAGGTGCCACCCCCCTCTTCAGTCCGTGCCTTCGCGGCGGCGAGCGCCACGCTGGCGACCGGCGAGCGACCTATGAAGACCACCTGCGCGCCGGACCGCGCGGGAAAGACCCGCCCGGAATGGGCTGCCGTGCCGCCGGCGTATCTGATGCTCGTCTACGGGGCCGAGAACGCGGCCGTCATCAACTTCCTTCCCGTCTTCGCGGAGGAGAGGGGCATGGCGTCGGCCGCCGAGTTCTTCGCGATCTCCGTTTTCGGCTGGCTTACGTCCAGGCTCTTCGACTCCATGGGCCACAGCTTCGCGATGCCGCTCTGCATGGCCCTCGTTGCCGCGTCCCTCCTCCTCGTCCTGACCGCGCCGGTAAGGATCGTGACGGCGCTGGCTGCAGTGCTCTTCGGACTGGGCTCCGGGGCCGTCTTCCCGACCCTCATGACCCTTGCCATGACCTCGGTCGGCCCCGTGAGCAGGACCACGGCCAGCGCCTACTTTTCATCTCGTTTGACATCGGCATGGGCGCGGGCGCCGTGGCCCTGGGGGGCCTGGCCGCGATGCTCGGGGGGGGGACCGACCGGTATTCGCGGCATCGGCGGCCCTCATGGCCTACATGACCGCGAGCTACTTCCTCCTGTACCGCCCAAATTACGGGGGCCGGGACGGCGTGGAGCCGGCGGAGGCCGGGGACAGAGCTCCGACCGGAACCGCGTGAGCCCCCCTATTGCCAGGCGGGCCCGACCTGCCGCCCGGCCTTCCGTCACGGGCCTGCGGCCCGGTATCCCTCCAGAACCGGCCGCCCGGTCACCCGTCTCGGCATCCGTCCCGGACATGTCGCCCGGCCTCCCGTCACGGGCCTGCCGCCCGGCATCCCTCCAGAACCGACCGCCCGGTCCCCCCATCATGGCATCCGTCCCGGACCTGTCGCCCGGCCTCCCGTCACGGGCCTGCCGCCGGCACCTCCCCTGAACCGACCGCCCGGTCCCCCGCCACGGCATCCTCTCCGGGCCTGCCGCCGGCACCTCCCCTGAACCGACCGCCCGGTCCCCCGCCACGGCATCCTTTCCGGGCCTGCCGCCCGGCATCCCTCCCGGACCGGTCGCCCTGTTCCCGCCCCCGCGCAGGCCAGGGGCTCATTTTTCCGGGCACTAGGGCCCATATTGTGTCATAATGGGTTCTAAGCGCGGCCTCGCCCAACGGGTGCGGGGCCGTGACCCTTTGGATCCGGAAAGCGTCCGGGCGCGAGCGGCCTCCTCGGCCCCTCTCGGGCGGGCGCACCACCCGGAGCCGGACGAACCCGACCTCCGCCTGACCCCCGGCGTGCCCTTCCAGGGCGGCCGGGGGGTAGCTTTTCCGCCCCCCGGGGCCATGGAAGGACTTCATGTCCGCTGCGACGCCCGACATCGATCCGGACGCCTGTCCCAGGCCGCCCCTGTGGACGGGGACGTTCTTCACGTTCCTGTTCATCAACCTGTGCGTGTTCATGGGCTTCAACATGCTCCTCCCGACGCTCCCCCTGTACCTGGAGGGAGCGGGCCTCACGGAGCAGGAGATAGGCATAGTCTTCGGATCCTTCACGATCTCGGCCATCACGGCCAGGATCACCGCGGGCAGGCTCTCGAGGATCTTCGGGGCTGTCATGACCGCCAGGCTGGGCCTCTTCGTCACCGCCCTGGGCACCCTGGTCTACTTCCTCCACGACTCCATACCCTCTTACGTGGCCGCCAGGCTCCTCCAGGGCCTGGGTTTCGGGGTCACATCCACCCTGCTGGTCTCGCTCGCCTCCCAGACCATACCCCCCTCCCGCATGGGCGAGGGCCTGGGCTACCTGGGCCTGGGCGCAACAATCGCCCTGGCCGTGGGCCCCTACACCGGCCTGTACGCGGCAGAGGTTCACGGGTACGTGACGATGTTCGTGGCGGCCGCTGGATGCTGCCTGGCGGCCGGGCTGGTGAGCCTCTTTCTCCCCGGGATAGCCTTACCCTGCCCCAGGGAGGACGGTGGGCCCGGAGGGGATGCCGGGACTGCGGCGGCTGCCGGGACGGGAGCCGCTCCCGGATCGGCCGGGGATGCCGGGACGGCGGCGGCTGCCGGGACGGGAACGGCTGCCGGATCGGCCCGGGATGCCGGGACAGCGGTCGCTGCCGGGACGGGAACGGCAGCCGGATCGGTCGGGAATGCCGGGACTGCGGCGGCTGCCGGGAGGGGAACGGCTGCCGGATCGGTCGGGAATGCCGGGACCGCAGCGCCTGCCTGGAGGGGAGCGACTGCCGGATCGGTCGGGGATGCCGGAACCGCAGTGACCGGAACGACAGGAACGGCCGAGCCTCCTTCCCCGAACGGCGGGCCGGCGGACGGGGCCCTCCCCGGGGACGGCCTGGCCAGGGCCGCCGCCGAGAACGCCAGGCGGGCCGTGGAGGCAGGATCGGGGGCCGCAGCACCCGCGAGGCCAGCCGCAAGGCCCTCCCGCATAGAGTGGGCGGCCGTGCCGCCGTCCTTCCTGATGCTCCTCTACGGGGTGGCCATCTCCGCCGTCATCACCTACCTGGCCGTGTACGCCGCGGAACGTCACATGACCTCCGCCGCGGAGTTCTTTGTGGTGTCCACCCTGGGCACCTTGATAGCCAGGCTCTGGGCCGGAAGGCTCTACGACCGCAAGGGCCACTTCTGGGTCGTGCCCCCGTCGGTGGCCCTGATCGCCTTCAGCCTGGCCTCCATCATAGCCGTGCCGGGGAGGGCGCTCATGGACACGGCGGCGGTCCTCTACGGCCTGGGCGCCGGGGCCCTGTTCCCGTCCCTCCAGACGCTGGCGCTCACCGCCGTCCCCCCGGAACGCAGGACGGCGGCAAGCGCCTACTTCTTCGTGGCCTTCGACCTGGGCATGGGCGCGGGGTCCGTGGTCATGGGGGGCCTTGCCGGCATGTTCTCCACCTACAGGGCGGTCTACGTGGCCTCCGTCCTCTTCATGGCCTTCTTCGCCCTGAGCTACTTCCTGCTTTACCGGCCGGACGGGAGCGTCCGCGGAGACGGAGGCGGCCGGCGCGGCACTTCCCGCGCCGGAGGTCCCGCTCCCGCCAAGTCCGCAGGTGGCGGGACCGGCATGGCCTCGGTGTCGGGGACGCCGCCCGTTCCCGTCACGGCCGACGCGTCCGCGACCCCGGTCGCGGTCGAGTCTGCGTCTGCGTCTACGGTCGAAACGGGGCCAGAGGAGGCCCGGGCCGCCTGAAGGGGCCCCTGATTCGCCGGAGGGCTCCGCAGGAACGCCGGGAGCCCGTGAGCGCCCTGGGAACCCTGAAGGTCACCGGATGCGCGCGCGTACCCTGGGGGTTGGGGCCCGGAAGGCCGCCGCAGGGGCCGTGAGTACCCTGGGGTCAGGAGGGCCGCCGGGGGCCCATGAGAACCTTTGTGGCGGGAGCCGGAGGGCCTCCGAGGGCCGTGATTACCCTGGGAACCCTGAAGGCCGCCGGATGCCCAAGAGCGCTCTTATGGTTGGAGCCCGGACGGCCGCCGGAGGAGCCGTGAGTACCCAGGGGCACGGAGGACCTGCCGGGGGCCCATGAGTACCTTATCTTTGTAACGGGCCCCGGAGAGCCGCCGGGTGGCCGTGAATACCCTGGGCCTGGGGGCCAGGGAGGACGACACCTTCAGGCCGGCTGGATGCGGCGTCTGCCCATGAAACGGACGAGACATTTCATTGCTGGCCAGACCGCATGACCTGGTTGATCGCTTTACTGGATATCCGAAATATTCAGCTTATTTGTCGGTTCCGCAGTTGAAATGTTTCAGACTGCCTATGAAATGATGAGCCTGACTTCTGAGAGACTCTCGCAATGTCCTCTTGATGACGATTTTCCATCCTAAATTTTTTTTATCATTATAATTCTCGATTAATCTTTCTACCTTACTTACTTTCATTATTTAAAAATTTTTATTATTTCTAATTTTTAATATTTTTTTACTCCGGAATTTTTAAAAAGTTTGGTATCCAGCTTCTTTTGCGGTGTCCAGATGACACTGACATCGCCTTTTGATAGGTTTTCCTAATCCCTGCCGTCACGAAAATCCTGACATCTTACTGAACTGCGGCATATCTAAATGACGCGGTTCCAGCCAGCCAAAAAGATTTCTCTTCCCTGACCTCGCCTGACAGCCGGACGTTCCGGTCCGGCGTCCCGCCCGGCGTCCCGCCCGGTGCCGGCATCCCCCGCTCCAGTCCTCCCGCGCCCGGCAAAACTCCGTCCAGGCGCGCCTTTCCCCCCTGTCCAGAAGGCCCAGATGACCCATACCCAGCCAGACAACCTTCCCCCGTGCTCGGCCCCGTGTCCCAGGCCGCCGCTGTGGACCGGCACGTTCTACACCTTCATGTTCATGAACCTCTGCGTGTTCCTGGGCTTCAACATGCTCCTCCCCACGCTCCCCCTGTTCCTGGAGGGCGCGGGACTCGCGAAGCAGGACATAGGAGTGGTCTTCGGGACCTTCACGGTCTCCGCTGTGGCGGCCCGCCTCCTTGCCGACAGGATCTCCGGGATCCTGGGCATCCTGATGGCCGCCAGGCTGGGGCTCTTCGTGCAGGCCGCCGGAACGCTGGCCTTTATCCTCCACGAATCCATGGCGTCCTACATGGGGGCCAGGCTCCTCCAGGGCGCGGGGGTCGGCCTCACGTCCACGCTCATGCTCTCGCTCGCCTCCCGGACCATGCCGCCGTCGCGCCTGGGCGAGGGAATAGGCTACCTGGGCCTGGGCGCCCCGGTGGCGATGGCCATAGGTCCTTACTCGGGACTATACCTGGCCCAGACATTCGGCTACGCCGGCATGTTCGTCGCGGTGGCGGCCTGCGCGATGTCCGCAGGTCTAGTGAGCCTCATGCTCCCGAAGGTTCTCTTCCCCGCCGCGGAGCAGGGGGCCGGGGAGAAGGGCGGGAACGGGCAGGAAAAGGGTGATATAGGGCAGGAAAAGGGGCTAAACTGGCTGGAAAAGGAAGAGAAATGGGCGGCCTTTGAGCCGAAGGGGCGGGAAGAGGAGGAAAGCGGGCTGGAAAAGCCTGAGAACGGGCAGGAAAAGCTGAAGAAGGGGGAGGAGAAGCCGGACGAAGCTTCCGCGCGGGAGCCCTCCCGCACCGCAAGCTCCCGCAGTGCCGCCTCCGCCCCGGGCACAGCGCTGCCCAGGCCCTCCCGCATAGAACGTGCCGCCCTGCCGCCCGCGCTCCTGATGCTCGTCTACGGCGCCGCGGTGGCGTCCATCAACTCCTTCCTCGCCGTGTACGCTTCGGAACGCAACATGCCCTCCGTCGCGGAATTCTTCATGGTGATGACCCTGGGCACCGTGTCGTCCAGACTCGTGGCCGGAAAGATCTTCGACCGCAGGGGCCACCTCTACGTGATCCCCCCGGCGGCGGCCCTTGTCGCGCTGACCTACGCGTCACTCCTGAGCGTGCCCGGCCGGGCGCTCATGGACGTTTCGGCGGTCCTTTACGGGCTGGGAGCGGGGGCCATGTTCCCGTCCCTCCAGACCCTGGCCATGACCTCAGTCCCCCCGGAACGCAGGACCACGGCCAGCGCCTACTTCTTCGTGGCCTTCGACATAGGCATAGGGGCGGGCTCGGTGTTCATGGGGGGGCTGGCCGAGTTTTTCCGGAGCTACAGGCCCATCTACGCGGCGTCCATCATCCTCATGGCCCTGTTCCTGGCCAGCTACTTCATCCTCTTCCGACCCGGCGGCAGAGCCGGAGGGCCCGAAGGCGGGCTGACCGGAGGGACCGGCCCGAAGGCGGGCTGACCGGAGGGACCGGCCCGAAGGCGGGCCGGTCGGAGGGAAAGGCCAGAAGACGGGCCGGCCGGAGGGACCGGCCCGAAGGCGGGCCGGCCGGAGGGACCGGCCCGAAGGCGAGCCGGCCGGAGGGCAAGGCCCGAAGGAGGGCCGGTCGGAGGGACCGGCCAGAAAGAGGGCTGGCCGGAGGGAAGGGCCCGAAGGCGGACTGGCCGGAGCTAAGGGCCAGAAGGCGGACTAACCGGAGCGAAGGGCCAGGAGGCGGGCTGGCAGGAAGGAAAGGCACGAAAACGGGCTGGCCGGAAGGACCGGCCCGAAGCCGGACTGGCCGAAGGGACCGGAGCGAAGGGGGGGCTAACCGGTTGGACCGGCCCAAAGAGGGCTGGCCAGAGGTACCGGCCCAAAGAGGGCTGGCCAGAG
>JAISFP010000014.1 GCA_031263525.1 Deltaproteobacteria bacterium
TCAGCTGGAACATGTTGACCAGGGGCGTGGGTATGGGGCCCGCCGGCGGGGCCGGGACCTTGCAGACGTCGGGCGCGAGCGAGTTGGCCATGCCGCCCTTGATGGTCAATGCGAACATTTTTGTCTCCTTCCTGGTGCCTGATGCCGTCCGGCTTTCCGGCTTCTCCGTGTATCCGGCCAGAACCAGGCATATTCCGGGCCAAACACGCGTCGCCGGGCCCCTTGCCTGCCTAGGCCCACATTTCATGCCTCATATCTTGCCTGACCCGCTCCGCCTCACCCCGCATCTGTCCTGACAAGGCTCGCCGGGCTAAGCATCTGCCCTGGCCCGCTCCGCCTCAACCCGCATCTGCCCTGACAAGGCAAGCCGGCCTACGCATCTGCCCTGACCCGCTCCGCCTCACCCCGCATCTGCCCTGACCAGGCTCGCCAGGCTAGGCATCTGCCCTGACCCGCTTCGTCTCACCCCGCAACTGACCTGACCGGGCTCGCCCTTCTACCCCTTATCTGCCCTGATCCTATTCGCTCTGCCCCATATCTTCCCAGACCAGGCTCGCCGGGCTACTTATCTGCCCTGACCCGCTTAGACCCGCCCCGTATCATCCTTGCCCCGTCCGCCTCTCCGGGCCATCAAACTGCCCTGCCCGCCTGGCAGGGCCCGCCTCCTCCTCCGGCTCCGGCTCCGGGCATGCCCGGAATCAAGGAGCGCCCCGGCCGGCCCGGGGCTCTGGCCCGCCTCACCTGAGCCGGGGCCTGAAGTCCTCGGCCCTGGCCAGGGCCCGGTCCGTCAGCCTGGCGCCGGGCGCGTTGATTCCCATCGCCTGGGGGTCAATTTCCTTGGCCCGATGCAGGTTCACGCCCGCCAGATCCGCGCCCAGGCATCTGGCCCCGCCGAAGTCGCTACGGGAGAAGTCGGCGTACGGCGCGGACAGCCCGCCAATGTCCGCGGACCGGAAGGACGCCCCGGGGAAGCTGGCCTTGGCGGCCGAAGAGGCCGAGAAATGCGACCCCGACAGGTCGGCTCCGGAGAACGTGGCACCGTCCATCCTGCATGTGTCGAACCTGGCGCCGCTCATGATGCAGTTCATGAACACGGCCTGGGAGAGGTCCGACTCGCCGGCCGCGAAGGCGGGGAGCGTCAGGCCCGTCATCTGCATGCCCTTCGCCTTGGACTTAGACATCTTGACCGACGAGAACCCGCAGTCCCTGAAGACCGAGAACTCCAGCACGGACTCCAGGGCCCCGAACGCCTTGAATGAGCAGTCCATGAAGACGGCGGTACCCAAATCGGCCCCCTGCACCACGAAAGCCTGCCCGAAGTCGCAGAGGTTGAAGAAGGACTTTTTCAGGTCCGGCCCCCGACTGACCGGGACCTCCAGTCGCGAGCGGGTGAACGCCGCCCCCTCTAGCTTCGCCCCCGAGAGAGCGTCGCCCTCGAACAGGCACTGGGTGAAGGATGCCCCGGTCAGATCCGAACTCCCGAGCGACACGCCCTCGAAGGCGCAACCGGTGAAGCTGGAGCCTGCGAAACTCCCCCCGAGAGAGCCGCCCACGAACGTGAAACCCGATATCCTCGCCCCGTCCAGGGCGAGCCCGGCAAAGGATCTGCCCTCAATCCTGCCCCCCTCCCCGGCTGCTGCTTTCAGAATCTCCATGCTCTCTAATGCGTCCATGCCATCATCTCCATCCTGTCTGTCGACTAGATTATGCTCAAACAGCTTTCCGAAACCGTCAACTGACTGACCGCCCCGGCCCTCCGAACCCTTCTTTTCCTCCCGGCCCGGCCCTCCGAACCCTTCTTTTCCTCCCGGCCCGGCCTCCCGAACCCTTCCTTTCCTTCCAGACCGGCCTCCCGAACCCTTCTTCGTCCGCTTCGTCCGTACCGGCCTTCCGAGAACCTCTTCTTTGTCAGGCCCAGCCTCCCGAACCTTTCTTCTTCCGGCCCGACACTCCGAGACCTCCTTCTCCTCCAGGCCCGGCCCTCCAGGACCTCCTTCTCAGCCCGGCCCGGCCTTCCGAGCCCTTCCTCTCCTCCAGGAGGGGCCCAAAGAGCCCGCCTCTCTCCAGGCCAGGCCCTCCGAGACCTCCTTCTTGCTCCGGCCAGGCCCGCGAGCTCGGCAGTTCTCCCGGCCGTGAGGTAACCACCCCCCCCCAGGACAGCGGCCTACTTCACCAGGCTCTCCCCGTCCAGCACGAGTATGGTGCTTGTCAGGTCCGCCCCCCTGAAGACGGTGGACGTGTCCGGCTGGGAGAGGTAGAAGTCGGCGGAGTACAGACTCGCGTCTGTGAAGTCCGCGCCTGAGATCTGGGTGCCGCCCAGCGCCGCCTTCATCATGTCCGCCCCGTAAAGGTCGCTCCCGCGCAGGTCGGCCCCGTGGAAGCTGGCCTCGCGAAGGCTCGCGCCCTCGAAGGTGCAGTTCCGGAGCCTCACCCCTGCCATGAGCGCCCTGTCCGCGACGGCGCCCCTGAAGACCGCCCCCGTCGCGTCCGGCACGTCCAAGGTGGCGCCTGTCAGGTCAGCGCGGCTGAAGTCCGCCCCGGAAAGGCGGGTCAGGTAATGGAACGAGGCGCTCCGGGCCCGGGCCCCGGCGAAGCCGGCACGGCTGAGATCGCAGGCCGCGAAATGGCACCTGTCCAGCACGGCCTTGGCGAAGCTCGCCGCCGCCAGGTTCACGTTCGTAAACGATGCCCCGGTGAGATCGGCGCCCGAGAGATCCGCGCCCTCCCCGTTCCAGCGGGAGAAACTGGCCCCCGCAAGGCTCGCGCCGGAAAGGTCCCGGGGGAGCCTGGCTCCCGCGAACACGGCGTCCGGGCACCTGGCGCCGCGCAGATCCGAGGTCTCGAGGTCCGTCCCGGTGAAGTCCGCGCCGGTCATGTCGGCGTCCCGGAGCTTCACGCCGCCCCCGGTCATCCGGCCCATGTCCGCCCTGACGAGCGTGGCCCCGGTGAAGTCGGCCCCTGCCGCGGCGGTCCCGTCCAGGGCAGCCCCCGACAGGTCAGTCCCCCCGAAGTTGCACCCTTCCAGATCCGATCCCGTGAGCCTCGCCCCCGTCATGTCCAAATCCGAGAAGTCCATCCCGGAAAGCGCGAGCCCCTGCATGATGCGGCCCGCGAAGACGGCGCGATCCTCCGTGCCGGCCCTGGCGGCGGCGAGCAGCCCCTCCGCCTGAGCCCGGCTCGCCAGCGCGAGAGGCGGCGGTCCCGGCTCGGGCTCGGGCTCCGGCTCGGGTTCCGGCTCTGGCTCAGGCACGGGAGCCGGAACAGGCACGGGCGCTTCCGGCGGGGCTGTCCATGGGTCCAGGGCGTCTATCTTCCCCAGGGCCGCAGTCGACCCGATCCCAGCCATGCGGGCCGCATCCTCCAGGCTCTCCGCGCTGTCCGGCGCCTCGAGGCGTATCCGGTTGAGTTCCGGGAGGGCCGTCCTCACCTCTGGGAACTCGAGCGCGATCTTCTCCAGGGAGTCGTCCAGGGCCTTGTCCTTCCAGAACACGGCCTTGGCCAGGCCCATGTTGCTGGCGATCTTGCTGGCGTAGGCGGAGGCGCCCCCCATGCCCTGGGAGAGCCTCGCCCCCATCGCGGCGAAGGCGGCGGTGATGTCCTTCAGGCCGGCGTTCACGGGCAGGGCGTCAATGCCCGCGATCGCCTCGGCCAGCTCCTTCGCCTCCCCGGGGGACATGGCCCCCTTCTCAGCGAGCGCGGCCGCCAGGTCTTCCGTTCCGGAAGGCGGCGGCGGTGCCGGGGCAAAGATCTGACGCGCCAGCTCCTCCGCCTTCTCCTTCCCGAGGCTCGGCGTGAACATGGCCTCCAGGCCCTTGGCAGGATCGCTTTCCATGAGGGACGCCGCCCGCAGGCGCTCGGCAACCTCCGCGCCCTGCTCGGGCGTCTGCCCCGTGAGGGCCGACCACTCGCGGCCGTAGCCCGAGAGCGCTGCCTCGAACTCGTCAGGGGTGGCGAACTCGCTTGCGAGCGGCACGTGGAGGTTCACGGCCTTCAGGAGATCCGCCGCCTCGGAAGGCGTGGCCCCGCCGCGGACAAGATTCTCTATGATGGACGCCTCCTCCTGCGCCGCCCGTTCCGCAGGGGCCAGTGCCGCCTTCGCGGCGTCGGCGGCCTCTATCCTTTCCATCTCTTCCATCCCCTGGTGAAGCGCGCCCCCGTAGCGCCTCAGCGAGTCCTCGACGTCCCCCTGGGTCACCGGGCTCAGGCCCTGCTCGCCCAGCAGGCGGTTGATTTCCGGGAGCGCTCCCATCACTTCCGTGCGGACGCTCTCCACCATCGCGGCGGCCGTGGCCGCGGCGGCAGGCGGGACGGGGGGAGTCTCCGGCGGCGGGACGGGCGGAAGGGGAGGCACTGGCGGAAGGGGCGGTGCCTCCGGCTCCGGGAGTCCGGCCTCCGGCTCCGGCGCCTCCAGGGCAGGTTCCTGGGAGGGAACTGCGGCGAGCCCGGGTTGGGCCGGGATCTGCTCGGCGTAGGGCGGAAGCACCGGCAACTCCGCGTAGCCGTCCACGCCCATGGCGAAAAGCTCGCCCGGGGACGCCGCCGTCGCCACGACGCCCTCCGCCTCCTGCGCGGGAAGGGGCCAGACGGACGATGCCATCCCCCAGACCTCGGAGGCCATGTGGTCCGCGAGCGGCATTGCCCCGTGCCAGATCATGATTCCCGTCCCCCAGGCCGGGAAGAGCCAGACCGTGTCCAGGCCGAGCCGGGGCTCGTCGAAACGGACGCCCTCAGGCACGCCGGGCAGCACGGGCATGAGCCCGTCAGGTCCCGGGGCTATCTCCGGGGGCTCGGGCGGTTCCGAGCCTGGCGCGAGGCTGGCCACCACCACCCGCGGGAACACCGCCGGCAGCCGCGACCTGAGCTCCGGGCGGCCCGGATGCATGCCGGAGACGTACACGGTCTCGTCCCCGCGGAAGAACCCTTCCGGGAGACGCTGGGGAGGCTGCGCCATGTTCAGGGCGCCCATGTCGAAGTCCGCCGGGAATCCCGGCCAGGCGTCCAGGAGCCAGTTCCGGTCATAAGTGCCTGATCCCGCGACGGCCGCCCCGAACGGCTCCGGGAGAGGGCACGCCGCAGGAGGCCAGGCGGCGGCGAGCGCCCCCCCGGACTCCCGGCGGTCCGTCACCTGCGGGAAGCCCAGCACGGCCCCGTAGTCCGTCCTGGTCACGCCCGGGATCTGGCCAGCGGGGTTGGAGGGGCCCCTGGCCGTCCTCCTCCAGTCCAGGGGGACGGACAGGAAGGGCGCGGGCTCCCCCGGGCCGGGCCCCAGCAGGGGGGCCTCGCCAATGGCCAGGAACTCCCTCGCGATCCGCCCCACCCTCAGCTGGACGGCAGCGGACCCAGCCCGGTCCGCCCCCGGCGGGGGGTAACAGGTTCCGGCCGCCAGCATCTCCCCCCGGGGCTTGGGCAGCCCCAGGTCGAAGACGCACCCCTGGTCGGACACCGGCCCGAGCGACTTGGCAGCCGCCCCGAAGGCATCCGCAGGGGAGAGCATCCCCGGCGCCCCGTCCATGTTGAAACCCAGGAACGCCGAGACGGCCAGAAAGGGCTTCCCCCCGAAACGGACCGTCTGGCAGGACGCCAGAAGCGGGCTCTGCGTGAACTTTCTAATCTTCATGCCTCGGACCCCCCAAGTACTTACGTAGCCGCCAGCAGTTCGCCGTACCAGTCGCCAGATCAGAAAACTTACGGCCTTGCCGCTTCCTCTGCCCGACCCTTTGCCGGTCTTCCCGCCTTCCCTAAGCCCCGGCAGCCCATGCCGAAGTGCCCGGCCCTCCCCGCACTGAAAATTATCACGTTGCCATGCCGATTTTTACAAATCCACACAGCCCTGTCCAATTGTAAGAAAAGCTTAACACCATCTCAGGAAATTGACAATTTCCGGCAGGATTCGGTTCCCGCGACCTCATGCCAGGGGCATGACTCGAGCAAATCACTGCACGGCTGAAACAAACACAGAAACGAAAAGCATTCGCAATTCGACAAATTCACAGCTCGTCGGGATCTTAAAAAATCACATATCCGTCTCGTCAAAGGCGGCAAGACTCCGCAGGACTCGTCAAAGTCGCCGGAACTGCGCGAGAAGCGTTGAAACGGACATCGTCCTGCCGGGCGGGCGACCCGTTCAGTTGGCGCCACCTTCACGACTGCGTGTCCAGACTGCTGGACGAAAGGCCGGAACCTGCTGCCGGAGGCCCGACCGGCCATGCCGATCAGGACTGCGGCCCGATAAGCTACCTCCCAGGCTGAGCCGTGCCACGGCCAGAGAAGCCGCCGTCCAGGCTGAGCCGGGCCACGGCCAGAGAAGCCGCCGTCCAGGCTGAGCCAGGCCACGGCCAGAGAAGCCGCCGCCCAGGCTGAGCCGGGCCGGCTTCCAGAAGAGCCACCGCCCAGGCACAACCGGGACGGCTGGCCGAGGAGCCGCCGCCCAGGCAGAACCGGGACGGCAGCCCGAAGAGCCACTGCCAAGGCCGAGAAATCCCCTGCCGCACGGAACAGCCGGAGGATCCCCCCCCCCGGCCCTGCGGACCGTGTCGGCAGCCAGACAAACCCCGGCTACGTGGAAGCACCGGAGGAACGGCTCTAGCAACTTCCGGGCCAACACCGGTTCCTCCAGTGTCAACCATGCCCTCTTGATCACTGACAGCCCCGACTGACCCGACTTCGCCGACATCCTCGACATAGCCTTCTCATCCGGCACCATCTTAACCTGTACGTCTTTCGATTCTGCCGCCTTCATCCGGCAATTTTGTCACTGACACATTGTAATTAATGCGCTTATTTCAGAATTATTACCCCGGAAATTAAATCTGGCCCTCAGGCATGGGCAAGAGGCAAGAGGGCTTTGGGAAGGAGCGAGAACTGAATGGGTGGGAGCCTTGGGGGTAAAGGTTAGGGGCGGAGTGGGAGGGCAGGGCCAGTTTCACGGCCTAGCTTTTATTGAAGAGGTCCCACAGGGCCAGATTAAATTTCCAGGGTAATATTATTCCCTTATTCATTAGGATTGTATTAGAATTAATTAATTCACATATAATAAATTATTATACACAATAGACTGCATCGCATATTATTAAATAAATCATTTCATACGTAATGTATAATTTTTATCATATGAAATCAATAACTATTCAATTACCCTTATATTACATTGTAATTATAAATAAATATTAGTTTTGTAAAGTACAAAAATTTTGATAGATAATAAATAAGTCATATTGTTCATAGCTTTTAATAATAATTTTCAATAATTGATAACATATTATTTATGTAAATCAGATTGTATGGTCTAACTTTACCGACATCAGCAGAATATCTGATGTTAATTTCTGCTTTACGGCATTTTATTATATTTAATTTCACCCTTGTCATGCTAATAAACTGTTCATGATATTTATAAATTATATAGGACATTTAGTCATTTTGACAATACAGTGCTACTATCACATCATAGCTTCCAGAGCTCAGCCAATTATATTATTATCCAGTTATTCATAGGCATTATAGATTTCTTCAATCCATTCATATTTCCTAATTCCGTATGCCAAACGCAGTCCGGACTTTCCGTTCTCCGAAATGCACCGTATCGAGCCTGCGGGACAGATTAAGCCTCTAAGACAGTTCCGCCGGGGAGATCTCGGAAACGGCCCGGGGTCCGCAGCGGGCTAGAGTTTCCAGAGCCTTCAGGCAGTCTCCCCTGAATTCCGGACCGGCACCCTTCAGGACGAAGACCGCAGCCGACATGGCCTTCGCGGCGGCAGCGGGATCGTAGGACGCCAACTCCAGGCGCCCGCACTCCGCGACGGCCCATCTGGCGAGGGAGGCCGCCTCCAGCGGCCTTGCCGTCCTCATGTAGAGCCTCATCTCGGCGGCGCGGGAGAGAAGCGTCTCGCGTCCTGTCCTGGGCCTCGCGCCCGGCTCCCCCAGATCGGAGAGCGCCTTGGCCGCGTCCCCCTCCAGGTAGCGGTCATACGCGGCAGTCTCCGGAATCTCGCCCGGCCCGCCGGCCCCGGCCCCTGCCGAGGCCAGCCATTCCCTGGTGTCCGTCGAGGCGAATGGCGTCCCGTCGTCGAAGGCCAGCTCGCCTAACCCGGCAAACGACGCGACAAACGAGGACGCGCGGGAAAGAAGCACGGCAGAACACGGTTTAAGGTTCATGGCGTCCAGGGCGACGGCCGACACCCGGTCGAGGTCCAGCCAGAACACGAAAGCCGCCCTCTGGTCCTCGGCCGAGGCAAGGGCGTCCCTAAACGCTCCCCTTTCCAGCTGGACCTTCAGGCCGGCGAGGATCTCGGGAGGGGGGGGCAGGAGCCGGGTCCTGCCGTTCTCCGAAGGCGGTAGCGAGGACACCGGAAGCCAGAGCCTCGTCCGGGACAGCTCCCAGTAGCGGGGCCTGTCCATGTGCCCGGCGAAGTAGCTGAGACACGCGTCCGCGCACTCCGTCAAGGCCTTCAGGGCCGCCCTGGCCCCCGGGCTGTCCGGTCCCTCCCCCGCCTGGGCGGTTCGGGGCGGGGGCGGCAGAGCCGGCGCCGGGCCGGACGGCGGGACTTCCGCCTGGGGCTGAGGTGTCAGGGGCTGTGCCGCCTGGCCGGACTGGGCCTGCGGCTCCTGTCCTATCGGGGCCTCCGGCTGGGATGCCTGGCCCGTCTGGGGCTGGCCTGCCGGTGCCTGACCCGTAGGCTGTCCCGTCCGGGACTGCGTCACATGGTCTGGCGGGGCCTGGCCAGCCTGGTCTTCCGGGGCCGGGGGAGCGGCGGACGCGGATCCCTGCCCTGCGGGAGCGCCCGGAGCCGCCTGGGGGGCTGCCCCGGCCCCGGGGGCCTGGGCCGTTCCTGCGGCGGGAGCGGGCGCAGGCACCTCGACGGGGAGCGCGGGCAGGTTCCTCGCGACCTCGCGTACGGAGGGAAGGTTCCCGTCCGCTTCCGCTAGGGTCCTGTCCAGGTTATCGACGGCAACCTGAACGGCGTCCACTGTCGCCTGGGGGAGAGGCGGCCCCTGGTACTTGGAGATGAGCTGGAGGGTGCGGTCCCGCCACCACTCGACGGCGTTCACCCGGGCACGCATCCGCTTCACGGGGGGAAGGAGATCCTTCCACCATGCCTGGACGAAGTCCGCCAGAAACTTTGCCCCAGAGGCTATCCCGGCCGGGCCGGCGTTTTCCTCCAGCGCAATAGCCAGGTACACCGCCGCCAGGATGTCCTTCGAGGACTCCCTTAATATCTTGGCGGCCAGGGTCTCCGCCAGAGGCCAGTTGACGCCGCCCGAAGCCCCGGTCATAGAGCTGAGCTTGTCTATCTCGGCCTGGAGGGCCGCGAAGTCCGGCTCCAGACGTACGTCCCGGCCGGCGGGAGCGTCACCGGGCACGGGATCAGTCGCGACGCTCCGGAGCTCTTCAGGGGAGAGGGGCATGACAAACCTTTTCACGAGGAAGGGTGCGATAGCGGGACGGCGACAGAAGACGCGACCGACAGAGGGAGGACGTGGCCAGGTGCCGCGTCCGAGAGGGGGAAGGCGGAGCCAGAAGAAGCGACCGAGAGAGGGAGCCTGGGCCTGGAGATGCGACAGACAGGGGAGAGCGGGGCCTCGAATTGGCCGAGAGGGGGAGCCGGGGCACGAAGACACGACAGACAGGGAGCCGTGGCCCGAAGACACTAGTTAAAGAGGGGCAGGGGCCTGGATTAGGTCGAGAAAGAAGACCGGGGCCCAAAGATTCGGCCAAGAGAGGGAGCCTGGTTCTGAAGACGCGGCAGACAGGGGGCCAAAGCCCGAAGATGCGACTTTGGAGAGGGGCAGGGGCCTGGACTTGGTCGAGAAGAGGGGCCGGGGCACGAAAAGGCGGCCAAGAGGGAAAGTCTGGGCCTGAAGACGCGACTTAAGAGAGGGGATGGGGCCTGTACCAGGCCGAGTGGGGGCCGAGGCCTGAAGAGGCGACAGACAGTGGGGCGGGGCATGAAGACGCGACAGACAGGGGGCCGGGGCACGAAGACGCAACAGATAGGGGTCCGGGGCACGAATACGCGACAGACAGGGGGCCGGGGCCCGAAGACGTGACAAACAGGAGGGCCGGAGCCAAAACAACAGCTATATTCAAGACATTTGACCCGTCCGAGCCAGCCCATCATGGCAACTGATGCCGCCTTTCCCCTGCGGCAGTCTTTGGGAGGCCAATCTGTCGGATAAATAGGCTGCGCATATTGGTTAAACAGAAAACAGACGCTAAATATGGTGTCTCGTCCGGTTCCCAAAAGGGGACGAGAGATGGCAACTCACCCTGCCAAAACGAAGACCTTCGGGAGGCTATCCGGAGCCTGACCACATTTCTCTTGCCGCCCAAGCAGGATGAATAGGCCAGTGCTTGCGGCATTTGATGAAGGTCAGGGGCCGGCATCGGGACGTGGCATGCACAGTTGGGAGGTGCCAAGAAGATTGCCGAAGCGAACCTGCTACGGCTCTCACAACCGATTGGTGTCAGAAAGATTGCAGAACCGGACCAGCTACGGCTCTCACAACCGACTTATGCCAGGAAGATTACCGAAGCGGACCAGCTACGGCTCTCCCAGCCAACTTCGGTTCGATGAACCCGCCACGGCACAACTTGCATAGTCGCATGAAACCCTGGAGGGAAGGGAACAGGCACGGAACGCTCCCGAGTCAGAACCGGAAGGCGCGGAGCGCTCCCGAGTCAGAGCCGGCCCAGGTTGTCAGAGGACGGGACGGCACCTCACTTGAGATGGCGGAGTCTGGCGTTGATGTCCTCAAGGTCGAATTCCTCGGGATCAACCCCGCCGCCCGTCCACTCCATCATGTCCTCGTGCTCGTCGCTCTCCGGATCGGCCAGGGTTTCCAGAAGGTCGCAGTATCCGTATATCCCCCCGCAGTCCTCCGGGGGGCAGGCCCTCTCCCCCTTGAAGCAGCCGTACTTCTGCTTCGGATTCTGGGGGAGGTAGTCGGTGTCGAGCACCTTTATGACGTGCTCCCACGAGTCACCCATGTCGTACAGATAGGAGAACTGGGTGCCCTTCAGGAGGGCGAGCCTGTCAAGCCTGAACTTCGAGAGGCCGGAGTGGGTGACGTGGCGGGCGGATGGGAACATGTCCATGAAAGCGTCGTCGCCCTCCGGATCGTCGAAGTACTCCTCCTTGTGAATCGTGAAGGAATACAGGTGATAGTTCGACCAGCCCATCACTTCCTGTATGACATTGTGGAAGCGGACCAGCGATATGTTCGCCGGGGTGTAGAAATAACGCCAGATCTTCGGCTTTATCCCCTTGAGCTCTATCCTGAAAGAATAGAACGGCAACTGGACGGTAGGCTTTTTCACGGCTTTCTCCGCCATTTTCTTTTCGAACCCCGCTTGTTGCTTGTTTCGGTTTCCCAGCTACGACCGTCATGACACAGCGCGGTCACGGACGGCCACGGACGATGGCAGCAGACTGTCCTGAACAAAAAATGATGCGTAACCAGGACGACAAACTTGCGAAAAGAACTTTGACACAAGCATTTATGTGGAAATCATACGGAAAGCCAACAGAGCAGTCAGCCGCGAACAGGCAACTGAGCTGGCACCCGCAGGATCCTAACGGCAGAACCGGCCCGAAAACCGAAGCCGTCGTCGGCCATCCCCGACGGGTACATGCCTTATGGCTGAATCTTGTTCAAATCTTACTTTTAGATGGAGCGCCTGTCAAGGCCATTCGGCCCGGAATCGCCCTCAAATGGAAGGAAAAATCCTGCAAAAGGCGGTTTTCCAGACCATGACAATTATTGCCCACATACCTTACGGACATCTAAATCAGCTTTCTTCGCCAGGTTGGCACTTTTAATTGCCTGTTTCCTCCGCCCCCGTCGCCATGCCCGTTGCCGGAGGTGTGCCTCACTGGTCTCCCTTAAGATCCGGCCTGACGTCTGCCAATTGCAAGCTGCCTCCAAACCGGACGTGAGCCGTCTGCAGCGGATGGATGCCAGCCTGGTCACGGAACGAGAGCATTCAAGTTTCCTGAGATTGGCAACCTCGTCTCGTATGGGCGAGATGTGCCGACCGTTCGCCGATTTTAAGAACAAATTTGTGATATGTCAATTCGTAAATTTATATTTAGAATTTATCATTGTTCTATACACTACCTATAATGCATTGATATATAAATTTAATATTAATAATTAAACTAGTATTTTAAACAATATTCTAACACATTCTTACTACCGCAACTCAAATATTAATTTTCTTTTTTAATATCTCAATAATTTATCTGAATAAACCTATAACCATACAATTTGGTACATAATATACTTTAATTGAATTATATAATTCAAAATACTATTAGCTAATATTTCAATAATTACGTGCCAAATTGTGATGTCATTTTTTTCCATTATTTTTCAATTCTTTAGATATTCGATAAAACTAGAACTATTAAATCACTTTCTTAAAGTAATATATAATAAATCTATATTCTTGAATTCTATTATGACATTTTTTAAGAACCATATAATCAATATTTGAAGCTACTATTTTATAATGTATTGAGTTAAGCTTTTAGTTTTTTTAGAAAGAAACAGTAACTATCATATAAATAGGATAATATATGTAATTAATAATTACATTTATATTTTCCATCTTCTACCAATTACTTCTTAATCATATGCATATTTAAAATTTACATTATTGACAAGAATATAATTTGATTTCGCCACTAATCCTAGAGTAAATTTCCAATCATTTAACATATGTATTCTTATAATATTTTAAATTTTAATAGATGGTTTCGCTTTTGACATGCAACAATTAATATTTTCATAAATATTAAGTAACTGTTCAGGTACCCCCCAAGGGAAGCTCAACAGGAGGCCTTTTCAACTAAAATGATCTACAAATATACTCTTTACCTCCATATAAAGTATCCATTTTTGATTATTCAACTTTGAAAGTTCCTCATCTGGGCATTCTTCCTCCCAAAAGGCACTCATTAGAAGGGCACCTGAACAGTAACAAAATTTAAATAATTAATTTGAAAAACTCTTCTCATATAGCTTATCGTATTAGCAATAACATAATAAATAAGTATACACCAATTTTTATATTAAATTGTATTGTTTTATTATACCTAATATTTACATATAGCTTATTCATTGTCACAAATATTTATGTATTCTATTTAGATATCTCATACCTATTTTATTCGTTGAACTAAGAACCATATATTCATTTCTTCAAACTATCTGTTATTTGATTATATCTATAAATATTTCTATGCCTATTTCTTCATGGATGTGATCTTTCAATCACTTTCCTCTCTTCAGCTATAAAACAAATAAATATCAATGAGTAAATCCTTGATTCAAATGAATTTTCTTGCTTCAAAATTATCAACATCAAGTATTAAAATTAACCTTTATTGTCATTCCTAAAATATATATTGAAATATACTTTTAAAAAAAACTACTGGGTATAGCGAAAATTAAAAGAATTAAACATTGATTTGAAGGTATACGTAGAGAGATGAGGAGCGAAGGGAGACTACAGAGCAAGGATAAGCATAAAAACAATATAATATTCTAAATTTCAGATTGATTTTCACGTTAATTAATCTCGGAATACTATAAATAACTAACAGTTAAAAGTGATGATACAGTTTCTCTTTGGAAGATATATCCTTCTCATCTCTCTGCCTTATGCGGCAACAAATATTGATCATACTTCAGATGCAACAATGGGAAAGGTCTTCCTTGCTCGTCAAATTCAGACCTGCTGATGACATGAAATCCCATATGCTTATAAAAGCCAAGAGCTTGCTCGTTCTGCTCGTTTACATCAACAAACCTCGCACCTAAGTTACTAACGGCATAATCCAACAGTTGCCTGCCAATACTTTGCCCTCTGGCATCAGCGTGAAGGAATAGCATTTCAATTTTTTGTTCTACTATAGCAATAAATCCCTGATTCATACCATCATCTTCACAATAGCAGTATATCTGTTTAAAAGTCCGTAATATTCGTTTCACTTCGGGTCTGATTTCTAAAATATCGCAATAAGAAAGAAAAGTATGAGTTTTCCTGACAGAAGATTCCCAGATATCGAGCAAGCGAGTTAAAGTCTTATCATCACGATTTATAAGCAAAAGGATTTTGGTCATCTCTCAGCTCCGTTCAGCGTATCTGTCACCGATTGTTCAATTTATATGTAAATTATTCTATAGAAAATTCACAGTTTACATAAAAAATATTTTCATTATGATTTCAAGTGAAGATTGACGACAGAATAGACCATATGACTGATTATAAGATAGTTGAATTACTTTAGTTATTATTATAAACGACATCTGACAATAAATCTAGTGATAAGGAACACATGCCTATCCATGTCGAATCGGAAATAACTCGGCGGAGAGAGAAAGGTAGGTTGACCAGTTGGCAGCGGCCAAAACAGCCG
>JAISFP010000176.1 GCA_031263525.1 Deltaproteobacteria bacterium
GCTGAACGGCTTTCCCCCCTGGCAAGGATTGGCCATCCTCCAGAGTCAGAGCGGCCTTCTTCCAGCTCAATGACAGGCTACCTCCATGGCCGGGGCGACCTACCCGTGAACGGATACCATCCCGGCAGCCCTTTCTCACCGGCTGCCTTGCCTCACTTGCCGCCTGTCCTGCCTTCCGCCGGTTGCCCCACCTCACAGGCTGGCTGTCCTTCTTGCCGGATGCTCTGACCCCCGATCGGTTGCCTTCCTTCCCGGGCCAAGCAGCCTCTCCGTCAGGTTGCAGCTTTAGGACCGGCTGGCCGTCATTTCTTCGGGTCGGCAGCCCTTCCGACCGGTCATCTCTTATTCAGGTCGGCTGCCCTTCGTTCCAGCTGGCCGTAGTATCTTCAGGTGAGCCATCCTTCCGGCCGGTCGTCGTTTCTTCAGGTTGAGTGCCCTTCGTTCGGGACGGTCGAAGTCCCTTCCGTCCGGCGAAGTTTCTTAGGGTCGGCTTCCCTTCATGAAGACCGGACGCCGTCCCTTCCGGTCGGCTCGGCTGCCCTGCCTCCCCGTCCTAGCCGGCGGTCTATTTCGGAGTCCGGGCTTCGGCCCGCCCGCCGTCACCGGCGTTATCGCCGGAACCGTCTGCGGCTCCCGCCCTGCCGTAGCCGAACCAGAGGGCCTTGAACCAAGACTCGGCGGCAAAGGGCCTGAACGCCGGCTCCTGGAGAGCTTCACTGAACTTGGGCCACAGCATGACGTCCTCGTCGCTGGCGCTGTGGGCGAGATGTGTGCCGAGCTCCGCGCGGCCCCCTGACCAGGCGGCCCAGCGGGCCCTGGCGTACGCGGAGGACCCGGCCCTGGCGGCGTCTGCGGCGTCCCACAGACGGGAGGCGGAGGCGAGCGCGTCTTCCGCGCCCTTGCCGCCCCCTAGGGTGGACTCGGCAAGGGCCAGGCCCTGCTCGGCCAGGACGAAACCTGCGAGCTCGCTGTCCCCGGCGGTGCGGAGGAGGGCATCGGCTTCGGAAAGGATCTTCAGGGCCAGCCGGAAGTAGGCCTTCTCCTCTTCGGGAGGGAGGTAGCCGGTGGCGGCCGAGCGTCTGAGAAACGACGCCAGCTGCAGCATGTGCCAGGGTCCCACGGAATGCTGGGGCGCCAGGTCCGCGAGCCTCCCGACAAACGAGTTCAGGGCCGAGGCGTTGCGCTCCGCACGGGTGGCGGACGCGAGGTTCACCCGCAGGAAGCCCTCGGGCTCCAGGAAGCGAATCCTTGCCGGATCCCTGCGGTAGGGCTCCAGAGGGTCACGGGGGAGGGAGGAGCCCGTGTTCGCGCTGGGCTCCTCCCCCATGGAAAGGATTTCCAGGCCCTCGCCAGCGGCGTTCAGGAGTTCCCTGAAATCCCGGCGATCGACCGTGTCCCCCGGGCTGTTCCAGGGGGCAGGCAGGCTCATGCCGTCCGGCCCTGAGCCGGCAGGGGCGCCGTGCTCGTAGGCCCCGGGCGGCGGGGGCGGCACGGGTGCCGCGCCCGGGCCCCCCTGGCCTCCTGTCACCTGGGACGCGGAGCCGGCCTGCCGGGTCCCGGCTACGGGCCCTGGATAGCCCTCATCCGGCGTCAGGGAGTTGCCGGACGCGAGCCCCCGGCCGTCTGCGGAACCGTTCCGGGCTCCGGAGTTCCGGGATGCGGCGGCCCCGGCTGAGTTCTGTCCGTTCATCGGGCCGACAGATTCGTTCTGTCCGTTCCTTGCGGCTGCGGCCCCGTTCCGGTTCTGACCGTTCCCTGCGGCTGCGGTTCCGTTCCGGTCCTGACCGTTCCCTGCGGCTGCGGCCCCGTTCAGGGCGTTCCCTGCGGCTGCGGCCCCGTTCAGGGCGTTCCCTGCGGTTGCGGCCCCGTTCAGGGCGTTCCCTGCGGCTGCGGCCCCGTTCCTGCCCTGGCCGTTCCCGGCTCCGTTTCCGGGCCCGGCGGTGCCGCCGGCGGGGGCCGTGACAGTGCCTTGCGAAGTCGCCTGGCTCCCGCGGGGGGAGTCGGCTGCGAAGCTCAGGAGCATGGCGAGAGAGAGGGCGAAGCGGGCGTCCGGGTCGTCGGGCCTCAGGGCGGCCAGCCTCCGGCAGATTTCTGTCAAGAGCCTGTAGGCCTGGGCCCTCTGGCCGGGCGCCTGCTGGGCGGCCCGGTACACCAGATCGGCCATCTCGTTCAACTCGGGAACGAAGGGGCTGTGGGATCTGAGGTTCTGGCGGAATGCCGCCAGGGCCTCCGCGGTCATTCTCTCGCGGGCGGCGGGGAAGGGGACGGACTCCGAGACCTCCATGAGGCTCCTCCCCCAGGCGAAGAACGCCCCGCCTGAGTCCGGCTCGCGCGAGGCGGCGGACAGCGCCAGGGAGAGCGCCTGCTCGAAACGGGGAAGGAAGCCGTCCTCGGAGCGCGCGAGGGCAGAAAGCCGCAGGGAGGCACGGGAAAGCGCCCGCATGTAGCGTATTGAACCGGGGCTCAGGTCCAGGGCCTCCTGGTAGGCGGACGCGGCGTCCACGAGCATCGTCCTGCGCCTGGAGTCCAGCTCCTCCTGGGAAAGGCTTGCGGGAAACTCGGAGCTTCCCGCGGACTTGAGATCAAGAGACTCGCCGTGGCTGAAGAGGGCCCTTGCCACCGTCTCGGCCTCCTCGAGGCGGGCGGCGGCCTCGGCGGCTGCGGGGCGGGCGGGCTCCTGGGCCGTGGCGTGTCTTGGGGGGGCGGCCTTGGCGCCCGCGCCCGCGGGCCTCGCCGCAGCGGACCCGGCCTGGGACGTGCCGGCGGCCTTTTCCGCGGCGGCGCCGGCCTTCTCGGCCTCCGCCCATGCACCTGCGGCGTCTGTCACGGCCTTCTCGGCGGTCGTACCGGCGGCCATGCGGACCTCGTCTATGTAGGCCCCGTAGCGATCGTCCCCCTCGGCCACGTAATGGGCGAAAAGCCTGGCGTCCGGCTGGCGTCCGGCCCGGGCGTAAAGATCGTCACCCCACCTGGCGTTCGCCTCCGGAGGACGTCCCGCGGAGTCCAGCCAGCGCCCGAACAGGGTGTCCTTCACGGACCACAGGGCGGCGGAGGCGTCAGCGTCGGGCGCCTCGGGCTCCGCGCGGTCTAGGCAGGCCAGGAGCCCCTCGGTCTCGTAGGTGTCCAGGGGGAGGGGGAGGCCCAGCTCCATGAGCTTCACTGACTCGTAAAAGAGCCTCGACCTGAGTTCCCGGTCCTGCTCGGAGGTGGACATGGCCAGCACCGCGGACGCCCACGCCTCCAGGACCTCGATTTTCCTGACCTTCGCGGGCCCCTGGCGGGCCTGGCCGCGCCACGGGACCTCCACGGGCATGGCCTTCCACATCTCCCTGAACTGGGCGTCGGCCTCGTCGTAGAGCGCGGCGCGCGCGGAGGCGTCATCGCCGGCCTGCACGATGAAGAGCCTGTCGGCCCAGAACCTGGGGTTGCGTTCCGCCGGAAGGGCGTCGGACTGGTAGCGCCCGATCAGCTCGTCCAGCGTGGCCTCCCCCCGCCTCAGCCTTCCAGCGAAGGCCAGCTCGGATATGAGCGGTGCCGGGTGGGCCTCGCGGCCCGACAGGTGCTGGGCCGGCGGAACGTGCGCGGCGCTGGCCGCTCGGCTGTCGTAGGCCCGCTCGTACTCCAGCCTCGCGGCCCTCGCGAACTGCACCTGGGCCTCGTCCATGAGCTCCCTGCGTTCCCAGGAGTCCCTCGCGAAAAGCGCCCGGATCTCCCCCAGCCTCCCCAGATCCCTCAGGCTCGAGGGATCCGAGGGGTCGGCTCCCGCGGCCCGGAAGAGGAGAACCGTGGCCTTCTCCACCAGATTCATGTAGTCCGTCGCGTCCGGGTCGGTCCCGTCCGGCACGGTCATGAGAAGCTCCCTCGCCTCGGCTCTCAGGGCCTCGGAAGCGGCTCTGCGGGCCGCAGGATCCGACTCGGGCCCGGCCGCCGCCAGGGCTCCCGGCGAGGCTGCGAGCGGAGGGGATCTGGGTCCAGCCAGGGCAGGAGGGACCTGGGACGGTGCCGGTCCGGAGGACGCGGAGCCGTACGGTGGCGGTCCCGGGTGCGTTTCGGTCGTCTGGGCCGCGGCGGATGGCATGGGGGACGAATCGACCGGCAGGGGGGGCGCGGGACTGGCCGGGTTCAAGGCCGGCCCGGCGGGAGATGCCGGGACAGCGGCAGCTGACTGGGCGGGGACCTGTGCCGGTTCGGATGGAGATGGCGGAACAGCGGCAGCTGACTGGGCGGGGACCTGTGCCGGTTCGGATGGAGATGGCGGCACAGCGGCAGCTGACTGGGCGGGGACCTGTGCCGGCTCGGATGGAGATGGCGGCACAAGGGCAGGGGCCTGTGACACCACGGACGGAGAAGCCGGGGCAGCGGCCTGGGGCTGTGGAGGCACTGAGGGGGAGTCCGGGGTAGCGGCTTGGGCCGCCATGAGTTCCGCCGGGTACGCGGCGTGGACAACGGGTCGGTCAGTCGCGGCTTCCGTCGGGTAAGCGGCTTGGAAGGAGCCCCTGTCGGCCAGGACAACTTCTGGGTAGGCGGCATGGAAGGCGCCCCTGTCAATCGGGTCAACTTCTTGGCAGGCGGCATGGAAGGCGCCCCTGTCGATCGGGTCAACTTCTTGGCAGGCGGCATGGAAGGCGCCCCTGTCGATCGGGCCGACATCTGGGTAGGCGGCATGGAAGGCGCCCCTGTCGATCGGGCCGACATCTGGGTAGGCGGCATGGAAGGCGCCCCTGTTGGACAGGTCAACTTCTGGGTAGGCGGTAGGGAAGGCGCTCCTGTCGGACAGGCCAACTTCTGGGTAGGCGGTAAGGAAGGTGCCCCGGTCGGTCAGGACAGCTTCGGGGAATGTTGAGTGGACGGCATGGACAAGGCGGGGGCGTGAGGCGTCAGGAACCCCTGAGGTTAGCGTGGCTGGCAGGAAGATGGCGGATACGCCTGGCCCGGACCTGAAAGTCCCTGGGGAGGCGGGAGGGCTTGCGGGGGATCTTCGGGCAGGTGTAGGACTCTGAGGGCTGACCGCCGGGGGGGGCTGGATCCGGGTTTGCAGGTTAGCCTGGGGGGCTGACGCTGAGGGTGCCGGAATCCCTGAGTGGCCGTAGCCGGATGCCGTTGGCCCCTGCTGATCCGGCTGGCTAGCGGGGTCGGGGGCGTTACCCGTAGAGGACGATGCCTGGGGGTTTACGGGAGTGAATGTCTGTACCGGCTGAGCCGGTAAGACCGGCTGGACCGGCTCGACTGGCACCCCGGTAGGGACCTGCTGGGTCGGCTGGCTCACGGGGCCGGGAACATAGGCCGTGGCGGCAGAGCCCTGGGGTGCGGCGGGCGTGAAGGTCTGTTGCGGCTGAGCCGGGTAGACCGGCTGGACCGGCTCGACTGGCGCCCCGGGCGGGACCAGCTGGGCCGGCTGGCTCACGGGGCCGGAAACATGGGCCGTGGCGGTCGATCCATGGGGAGAGGCGGGCGTGAAGGTCTGCTGCGGCTGAGCCGGGTAGACAGGCTGGACCTGCTCGACTGGTGCCCCGGGAGGGACCTGCTGGGCCGGCTGGCTCACGGGGCCGGGAACGTAGGCCGTGGCGGCAGAGCCCTGGGGTGCGGCAGGCGTGAAGGTCTGCTGCGGCTGAGTCGGGTAGACCGGCTGGACCGGGACGACAGGCGCAACTGCCGTCACTTGCGGGGCCGTCAGGCCTGACGGCGCGGGGACGTAGGCCGTCGGGGCCTGCCCGGTTGATGCCGGAGACTGAGGAACGGTTCCCTGGGGGTTCATGGGGGGCTGGGGACCGGGTGTCGTGACGTGATAGACCCTGCGCCCTGACGAGGATGCCTCCGGCGAGTCGAACTGATCGGTCAGAAGGATCCCCTGGTCGTCGGGGACGTAGGCCGGGGGCGGGAGTGCGGGGGTCTCGGTCGCGGGGACGTAGTATACCCGGTGCTGCGGAGGAGGCGGAGTCTCCCGCCCGGGAGGGTCCGATCCGGGAGGCCCGTCCACGTCTGAACTGGTAGGCCCGTCGCCTTCGTCAGGCCGGGGAGGCCCGTCGTTCCCGACCGTCATGTAGTCCGCCCCGGCCTGGTCAGGTACGCAGGTATCGCCGTCGTAGCCGGACGGGGTACAGGGGGCTCCGCCAGGGGAGACGCCCTGCAGTATGCTCTCGGAAGCCCGGCTGGCCCTGAAGGGAGATTGGCTGGGCGTCCGGGCTGTCCTGCCCTGTTCCTCGGGCCCGGAAGTGTCCTTTTCGCGGTCGCGGGGCAAGATTGCAGCATCCTGCGGCTCTGTCGCGTTGCCGTCTGCGGGGCTGTCGGAGTCATTCATTCTGACGCCCTGCCGCATCATGTCCCGACGGTCGCCCTGGAACCTCCTGGCAGGTTCCCTGCCGGCCTGCTGCCTCATGTCCCGGCGTTCGCCCTGGAACCTCCTGGCAGGTTCCCTGCCTCCCTGCTGTCTCATGTCCTGGCGCCCGCCCTGGTGCCTGCGGACGCTGTCCCTACCGCCCTGATGCCTGCGGGCAATGTCCTGTGCCCTGAGATGCCTGCGTTCGCGTTTTTGACCGGACTGCTGTCCGGACTGCTTGTCACGCTCCTGTCCGGGCTGCCGGCCGCGGTCCTGCCCGGCCTGCTGTCTGCGTTCGCGGTTCTGGCCGGCCTGGCGACCGCGGTCAGGCTGGCTGGCAGTTCCGGGTGTGTTCGCGGCCGCCGGGTCGTCGGCCGTGGAGGATGTGACGGGGAAGAGCCAGAAGAGGGCGAGGACGGTCGCTGCTATGACCAGGGAGAAAGGCCGGGGGCGGCTAGAGGGCATGTGAGCCTCCGGACCCGGGACTGGCGAGGCGTCACGGGGAGATGCCAAACCAGCAACGGGGCAGCAAGACACGTAGGGAACAAAATGTAGCTTGCGGGCAAGCTATTACGGCAAGCTTAGCATAATTGTTAGAGCGAATCTGTTTAATTGTTAGAGAGAATTTGTGGAATGAGCCTGACCGGTAGGCAGTATGACGTCCTAATTCGTGGGTGAGGAAATCGCGGGCATGTCCATGCTGCGTCCGGCAAGGCACGGCGGATTCCGCGCAAAGGCATGATTGCTGACGGCATGGACGGTGCCGGGATGGCAGGGGATGGGCAGGCCGAGGCTGGGCTGGCAGGGGAGGGAATCCGGCAAGCGGTGCCGAACACAAAACGGTGTCCCCTCAAGGCCAGGCTGAACGATGACGGTGAAGCCGGTGGAGTCCTTCTCCGTCAGCCTCTCCCGATCAGCTGACGTTAGTCCGCTGAAAGACGGGTTCCTCGCGGCAAGCCCGGCGGTCTCGGTCGGGGCGGTAATCCGTCAGGCGTGATCGGTACCAGGGAGTAGCGCTGGGAGATGTTCAGGCTTCAAGAAGTAGCGTCGGCAGGTGCGGTCGGTATTCCGGGAGGCGGAACCGGAACAAGGATGGAGCGCTGGGAGACGGTCTGGCTTGAAGAAGGCGAATCGGCGGGGGCCGGGGCGGTATTCCGGCAGGAGGTTCCTGGCTGATGGCAGGTGAGCCTGGATGGCACTGATTAGTTAAGGCGGTCCTGTTGGGGTGGGAGGACCTTTCACGAGAAGGCTCAGGACCCCGGACGGTTTCTCCTGAAGGCCAGGGCCATGACGGGGCTGGTGGCGCGAGGCGGTGCTCTGGCGTGATGCCCAGGTTTCAAGACGGTGTTTCCAGAAGGCCAGGGCCATGACGGGGCTGGTGGCGAGGTGTGGACTCTGGCGAGGCTCAGGTCCCCGGGCGGGTTCTCCTGAATGCCAGGGCCATGACGGGGCTGGTGGCGCGAGGTGTGGATTCTGGCGAGGCCCAGGGTGCCGGACGGTTTCTCCTGAAGTCCAGGGCCAAGACGGGGCTGGTGGCGAGGTGTGGACTCAGGCGTGAGGTCCAGGTCCCCGGACGGTTTCTCCTGAAGGCCAGGGCCATGACTGGTCGGGCGGCGAGGTGTGGACTCAGGCGTGCGGTCCAGGTCCCCGGTCGGTGTCTCCTGAAGGCCAGGGCCATGACGGGGCAGGCGGCGAGGTGTGGACTCTGGCGAGGCCCAGGTCCCCGGACGGTGTCTCCTGAAGGTAAGGGCCATGACGGGGCGGTCGTTGAGGTGTGGACTCTGGCGAGGCCAAGGTGCCGGTCGGGTTCTCCATAAGGCAAGGGCCATGACGGGGCGGGCGGCGAGGTGAGGACTCTGGCGAGGCCCAGGTCCCCGGACGGTGTCTCCTGAGGTCCGGGGCCATGACGGGACGGGCGGCGAGGTGAGGACTCTGGCGAGGCCCAGGTCCCCGGACGGTGTCTCCTG
>JAISFP010000201.1 GCA_031263525.1 Deltaproteobacteria bacterium
ACGGTCGGCGAGCCAGGATGTCTTCCCCTTGCTGGTGTCCAGGGGGCCTCGCTACGGTCGGCGAGCCAGGCGCTCTTCCCCTTGCTGGTGTCCTGTGTGACTCGCTGAGTGCGGCGAGCCAGGCGCTCTTCCACTTGCTGGTGTCCAGGGGGCCTCTCTACGGGCGGCGAGCCAGGCGCTCTTCCCCTTGCTGGTGTTCAGGGGGCCTCGCTACGGTCGGCGAGGCAGGCGCTCTTCCCCTTGCTGGTGTACAGGGGGCTTCGCTACGGTCGGCGAGCCAGGATGTCTTCCCCTTGCTGGTGTCCAGGGGGCCTCGCTACGGTCGGCGAGCCAGGATGTCTTCCCCTTGCTGGTGTCCGGTGTGTCTCACTGAGTGCGGCGAGCCAGGCGCTCTTCCTCTTGCTGGTGTTCAGGGGGGGCCTCGCTACGGTCGGCGAGCCAGGATGTCTTCCCCTTGCTGGTGTCCAGGGGTGCCTAGCTACGGTCGGCGAGCCAGGATGTCTTCCCCTTGCTGGTGTCCAGGGGTGCCTCGCTGAGGTCGGGGAGCCAGGCGCTCGTCTTCTCACGGTCCAGGGGAAGTGCAGTCGCTGAGGGCGGCGAGCCAGGAACTCGCGCTCTCGTGGGGCGAGATGAGGGGGAGTCTCAGAGGCCGGAGGTCGGGACGCCCTTCGGGGCCTGCTTCTGCTGGCTGCTCCTGGTCATGGCGGTCAGTCCCGTCGAGACCTGCTCCTCAATGCCGAAGCCGGCCAGGAGGGACAGGGCGGCGGCTATCTTGTCGCTCCCGCCGGTGATCTCGAGGGTGAAGCTCTTGAGGGACACGTCTATGACCTTGGCCCTGAAGATCTCGCACAGGCGCATGATCTCGGATCTGGAGCTCTCGTCCTCGGCCCTTATCCTCACCATGATGAGCTGGCGCTCCACGTAGTCCATCTCGGAGAGGTCGGTCACCTTGATCACGTTTATGAGCTTGCGGAGCTGCTTCGTGATCTGGGCAATGATCCTGGGGCTCCCCGTGATGATGAGGGTTATGAGGGAGACTTCCGGGTCCATGGTCTCGGCCACGGAGAGGCTGTCTATGTTGAAGCCCCTCCCCGAGATGAGGGTGGTCACCCGTGCCAGGACGCCGGGCCTGTTGTCCACCTGGATGGCCAGGGTGTGCCGGCGGGGCCGGTCGCCCTGGGCCTCGGCCGGGCCGTTTCTTCCGTTCAGGGTCATGTCCGCTCCGGGGTGCCGGGGACGCAGCTGGGCGTCCGGGTGTCGTGGGTGTGGGGGGGTGGTCACGGGGCCCTTGACCAGGGTCAGGCTGCGGCAATCGTGCCGGGTGCGCCAATCAGGCCGGATGCGGGCCTCGGCAAGCGTGGAGGCGGTTCCAGGGCCTCTTGTCCCCGGGGGACCGCCTGTCAGGCCGCATGGCCCGGCAGGCAGGGGGGCGGCCACCGCGCCTATCGATCTCCGGGGCCGCCTGTCATGCCGCGGGGCATGGCCTGAAGCGGGCGTCTAGGCGTCCTCGAGGTCGTCGGTGTCATCGTCCGCGTCCCCGTGGTCAGCAGGCAGGCCGGGGCCCGTCTCCTGGACCTGCGTCCCGGGGCAGGGGCCGCCGGGCTCCGGGCCTGGGTCCGCGGCAGTCTCGGCAGGCCGGGCCAGGATCATCTCGTCTATGGCCTTGCCGGCGGGCACCATGGGGAAGACCAGCTCCGTGGGGGAGACCTTGAATTCCATGAGCGCCGGGCCGGGATGGGCCAGTGCCTGCCCGATGATGTCCTCGGCATCTTCCGGGGTGGAGGCTGAGAATCCCGGGATGCCGAAGGCCTCGGCGAGCTTCACGAAGTCGGGGCTGTCGGTGAGGATGGTCGCGGCGTAGCGCTTCCCGTAGAAGAGATCCTGCCACTGGCGGACCATGCCCAGTGAGCCGTTGTTCAGGACCGCCACCTTCACGGGCAGGGACTCCTGGAAGACGGTCGCGAGCTCCTGGACGTTCATGAGGATGGAGCCGTCCCCGGCCACGTCCACGACCGTGGCCGAAGGCCTCGCCACCTGGGCGCCTATCGCGGCGGGAAGCCCGAACCCCATCACGCCGAGCCCCCCGGAGGAGATGAACTGCCGGGGCAGCTCGCAGGGGTAGAACTGGGCGGCCCACATCTGGTGCTGGCCCACCTCCGTGCAGATGACGGCCTTGCCGGAGGTCTTCCGGTACAGGGCCTCTATCACGAACTGGGGAAGGAGAGGGCCCCCGGGCTCCTGGGCGTAGGAGAGGGGCGCGTGGTCGTTCCAGGCGGCTATGCGCCCGAGCCAGGCTTCCCGGGCCGCACGGTCGAAGGAGGGGACCGCGCCTATGTACGAGGAGAGGGCCATGAGCGCCTGGCGTGCGTCCGCGACCAGGGGGATGTCGACGTCAAGTATCTTGTGGATTGAGGTGGTGTCCACGTCTATGTGGACTATGGCCGCATGCGTGGCGAAGCCGGGCAGCGCGCCGGTCACCCGGTCGTCGAAGCGAGCCCCCACGGCGAGTATGAGATCCGCGTTCTGGAGGGCCATGTTGGCGCGGTAGAGCCCGTGCATGCCGGGCATGCCCAGGCACAGCCTGTGGGAGCCGGGGAAGCCCCCCAGGCCCATGAGGGTCGTGGTGACGGGGATCTCCAGCGTCTCGGCCAGGCGGACGAGCTCCTCCGAGGCCCCCGAGCTCGTGACCCCGCCCCCGGCGAGGACTACGGGCCTGGCCGCGGTCTGGAGGAGCTTCGCGGCCTTCCTCACCTGGAGGGGGTGGGGCGTCAGGTGCGGGCGGTAGGCCCTCAGGTCCACCTTCTTGGGGTAGACGAACTCCGTCTCGCCGCCTATCACGTCCTTGGGCAGATCGACCAGGACCGATCCCGGCCTTCCGGAGACCGCCACGTAGAAGGCCTCCTTCACCGTCTGGGCCAGCTCCTCGGTGGACAGGACCAGGTAGTTGTGCTTGGTGGCGGGCCGGGTCATCCCGACGATGTCCACCTCCTGGAAGGCGTCGTTCCCGATGAGCATCCTGGCCACCTGGCCGGAGAAGACCACGACCGGCACGGAGTCCATGTTGGCGCCGGCCAGCCCCGTGATGGTGTTGGTGGCCCCCGGTCCCGAGGTGACCAGGACCACGCCGGGCCTGCCCGAGGAGCGGGCGTAGCCGTCGGCGGCATGCACCGCGGCCTGCTCGTGGCGGCACAGCACGAAGCGTATGGGGCTCTCCTCCAGGTGGTGGTGGATTTCCACCGTGGCGGCTCCGGGGTAGCCGAAGACGACCTCGACTCCCTCCTTCTTCCAGCACTCGATAAGAATCTGGGCACCGCTCAGCTTGGTCATAACGCACCGGAGTGGGGGGAAGCGGCCTGCCTCAGGGGGGCGGGCCGGGGGCCGGGAAGTCCCGCCAGGGCGGGGGGCTCCGGGCCCGGTGTGGGGGAGGGCGCCGAAGGCGGGCGCGGAAGCGGGAACCCTTGGACAGGTGCGTCCAGGCCGCCGCGGCGGTCCGGCGGGAGCTCCGGACACGGCATTGAAAAGGAACCGGAGGCGAGTTCCGGAGATCCGGCACTGGTTCCGGAGGCGGGTTCCAGAGAGCCTGAACCGGCTCAGGCGGCAGACTCCGGGGATGGCCCGAAACCCTTCCGGGAGAGGGACTCCAAAAAGGTCCGAAACCGGTTCCGGCGAGGAGTTCCTGAAGCGGGGTCCGAAAACGGTTCCGAGAGAGGCTCCAGAACCTGCCCGAAATCGGTTACGGAAAGAGGCTCCTCCTGAGACGGCCCGAAATCGGGTCGGGAGACTGTTCGAAAACTGTTCCGGGGAGGGCGCCGCAGGGCACGGGGGAGGAGACGGCCTCCCCGAAGACCTGCGTGGGCATCTGCGTCCGGGAAAACGTCAGGACGAAACAGCCCCCCGCAGGAAGGCCGGAGCTTTCCGGGGGGGGCTGGATGTAGGGGAAAAGCTGTAGACGTCGAGGGCTGACAGGCCCTGACGGGTAAAACCGGGCTTCTGGCCATCTTCAGGGCCTGGAAAGGACACGAAGGCACAGGGAGGGTGCAGGAGGCGTGTCGGCTGGCCATGGGACTGAGGGGCCGGCAAGCCGTCAGGCAACGAGGCTGTGAAGCTGGCGAGCCGTTCAGTCGCGAGACCGAGGGGACGGCACGCCGTCAGGTTGGCAGGCCATGTGGCCGGCAAACTGTCAAGTTGCAAGGCCGGCAAACTGACAAGCCGCCAGGCCGGCAAACCGGGAGATCCGGACCGCCGGACTCTGGAATGCCAGCGCCGGCAAGGGGGAAAGGCATGACCGGGGGCTTCCGACCGCTAGGAACGGTGCGGGGCGATGATGAGCTCGATGCGGTCCCTGCCGGCGAGCTTGGACTTCTGTATGGACCGCTTCTCCTGGTCCTCCTCCTGGGTTAGGTAGGGGAGCGAGTTCAGCTCGCCCAGCCTTTTCTCGAGCTCCAGGTGGTCGTCCATGAGCTGCCGGAGCTCAGGATTTTCGGGGAGAAGCTTCTGGATTAGCGTTTCGTCTTGTACTTCCATGACTTGGGCCCTCCGTCTTGGGCGCCGCGCCCGGGCCCGGGGGGGATCGGGGCAAGCGCAATCCGGACGAAAAACGCCCGGGCCGCGCTCGCCCCTGGGCTTCATGCGGGCGGCGGCCGTCTGGGAGACTTGGTTTTTAGGGGGTTGCGCTTGGGGCGGATTACAGAGGCGGTGAAGTCGCCGCCGGGGCGACTTCGTCGGAGGCCGCGGGAGGGTCCGGACCGCCGTAACTATCCCAAATTTAGTGTAATCAGTTGCATTTGTCAACTGGAAAGCGGCCCCCGGGGCGGCCTGGAGGCATGATCGTGCAGGTCTAGCGAACGGACGGGAGGGGGGCCAGGCACGTGTCCGGCAGGTTGGCGGATGATCACCTTCGAGCCGGTCTGGGGGAAGTGCTTGGGAGGGTGGAATGAGCCTGAGGGTGACCGGGAATGGTTGCTTGGCCTCGGACGTTGGGCGGGTTCTGGAGGATGTCTCCGGAGCCCCTGCCGGGTCCGAGGTCTTGAGGAACCACTCCGGAACTCCGGTCGGGTCCGAGGTCTGGGGGGAGAGTTCCGGCCCAGGCCGGGTTCTGTAGGTCGCGGGAGAGCCAGGGCTCTGGCCGGGCGCCGGGGTTCGCGAGTGGGCAGGAGCCCAGGCCGGGTGCCGGGGCTCGTGAGTGGGCAGGAGCCCAGGCCGGGCGCCGGGGCTCGTGAGTGGGCGGGAGCCCAGGCCGGGTGCCGGGTTCGGGAGTGGGCAGGAGCCCAGGCCGGGTGCTGTGGTTCGGTGGGAGAGCCCGCGACTTCGCCAGTGACCGGAGGACAAGCGGGCGAGTTTTTTAAAGGCGGCAAGAAGGAAGGGTAAGGGGATAGGGCGGAGTGGGGTGCGGGGTGCGAAAGGCAAGATGCAAAAAGGGAACCGGAAGCCAGAAAGCTGGAGTAGGAAGAAGGGCGAGGCCGCAGCCCAGAACGAGCATCAGCAGGGCTCAATCCGCGATGTCCCGGCAATAGATGGTGGTTTTGGCGGGTTACCTGGCAAGCCTGTCAAGCTCTTTCAGGCGGCCAGGCCACCTGTTGAATGGTGCCATCCTATGTGCTAAAAATTCAGGAACTGCAAGATGGTGCCGAATCTGGCCCTTTTTCGTTGCCGTTTCATTTTTGCTTTCGAACCAGCTCAGGAATTTTCCACCCTATTCCTGTCCGCGTCCTGGCCCCTGCGCTTCTGGCCCTGGCTTCGGTCCTGTCCGTGACAAGGTCCAGGCCATCAAGTACCCGTCCAGGTCCCGGCCGTAAGTCCTCATCATCATTTTTGGATTGACATCGACGTCTGCCGGCGGCCGCTGCTTCCAGGCCCCTGGCATCCTCGTTCCCCCCCAGAAAGGTTTAGTCATGAAGGTGGCCCTCGTACAGATGAACCCTAAGGTGGGGGACATTCAGGGGAATTCCCGGAAGGCGCTCCAGGCCGTGAGGGAGGCCAGGGCCAGGGGGGCCGAGCTGGCCGTGTTCCCGGAGCTGACGCTCACGGGATATCCGCCCAGGGATCTCCTTCTTTACCCGTCCTTCGTGAGGGAGGCGGAGGAGAGCGCCGGAAGGCTCGCCAGGGAGCTTGGGGATCTGGACATCGCGGCCGTGGTGGGTTCGGTGGGCTTCAACCGGGGGAAGGGGAGGCCGCTCAGGAACCTCGCCCTGGTCATGGAGGAGGGGGAGATAAGGCACAGCTACGCCAAGAGGCTCCTCCCCACCTACGACGTCTTCGACGAGGCCCGCTACTTCGAGGCGGGCGACGCGCCCCTGGTCTTCACGTTGGGCGGCACGAGGTTCGCGGTCACTGTCTGCGAGGACGTCTGGAACGACGAGGCCTACTGGCCTGCCCCCCTGTACAGGGCGGACCCCCTGGAGGGGCATCCGCCCTTCGACGTGCTCCTGAACCTCTCCGCCTCCCCCTTCTCGGTGGGCAAGCAGCGCCTCCGCGAGGACATGCTGTCTTCGCTGGCCCGTCACCGCCAGGCGATCACCCTGTACGTGAACCAGGCCGGCGCCAACGACGAGCTCATCTTCGACGGCAGGAGCTCGGCCTTCGGCCCGGACGGGGGCATGTTGGCGAGGGCCGGGGGTTTCGCGGAGGACATGGCGGTGGTCGACCTGGCCTCAGCCGGAGGGAGCGTAGCCCCCGACGATCTTGGCCCGGAAAGCGAGACCTGGCGGGCACTGGGGCTCGGGGTCCGGGACTACTGCGAGAAGAACGGCATAAGGTCGGTCTGCCTGGGGCTCTCCGGGGGAATCGACTCGGCCTTGACCGCGGCCATTGCCGCTGACGCCATGGGGGCGGAAAATGTCCACGGGCTCGTAATGCCCTCCCCCTACTCCTCGGGCCACTCGGTCCGTGACGCTGAGGACCTCGCGGCGAACCTGAAGCTCGGGCGCCTGGACACGGTACAAATCCAGGACGCCATGGAGGCCTTCGGGGGGATGCTGGCCCCGGTGTTCGGCAGTCTGCCGCCTGACGCCACCGAGGAGAACATCCAGGCCAGGATCAGGGGGAACCTCCTCATGGCCGTGGCCAACAAGTTCGGGAGGATGCTCCTCACCACCGGCAACAAGAGCGAGATCTCCGTGGGCTACTGCACCATATACGGCGACATGTGCGGCGCGCTGGCCGTTATAGGGGACATGTACAAGACCGAGGTCTTCCGGCTGTGCCGGTGGATAAACCGGGACGGGGTGGTGATTCCGGAGAGCACCATCACCAAGCCCCCCTCGGCGGAGCTGAAGCCCGGCCAGACCGACCAGGACAGCCTCCCGCCCTATGACGAGCTGGACGCCATACTCCGCGAGCTCCTGGAGCGCCGGAGGAGCCCGCAGGAGCTGGCCGCCGCCGGAGGCTTCGACCCGAAGACCGTCATGAGGGTGGCGGGGCTGGTCCGAGCGGCTGAATTCAAGAGGCGGCAGGCGGCCCCGGTCCTCCGCATCACGGGCCAGGCCTTCGGCGTGGGCTGGCGCATGCCCATCGCCTGCCGTTCCGTCTTCTCCCAGGGCCCCGTTCCGGTTTCCGGCACGGGGGCGCAGCCGTAGCCGTACCCAAGACGTTGCCGTAGCCGGCCCCAAGACGTAGTTGTAACCGGCTCCAAGACGTAGTTGCAGGGCGTGCAAATCCGCTAGCGCCCCGACGTAGGGTTCTGTTTCCCCGGCATGTGGCTTAAGACGGGCATCCTTCCAGCGCTTGCCTGGCAGGCGGTTCATTCCGGGCCGTTTTCCCAGCCGGCTACCCATTACGGGCTGTTTCCCCGGCCTTCGGCTCATTCCGGGGCGTTTCCCCGGCCTTCGGCTCAATCCGGGGCGTTTCCCCGGCCGGCGGCTCATTCCGGGCCGTTTTCCCGGCCGGCGGCTCAATCCGGGGCGTTTCCCCGGCCTTCGGCACAATCCGGGCCGTTTTCCCGACCGGCGGCTCATTCCGGGGCGATTCCCCGGCCGGCGGCTCATTCCGGGGCGATTCCCCGTCCGGCTGCCCATTCCGGGGCGTTTCCCCGGCCTTCGGCTCAATCCGGGGCGTTTCCCCGGCCGGCGGCTCAATCCGGGGCGCCTAGGGCGTTCTTCATGTATGGTATATCGGCAGCCTGGAACGCCGTCCAGGCAGGCGCTTCCGCACAACGGGTGGTCCTGCCGTCGAGGCGGACTCAGGGCACAGGGGGTCTCCGCCCAGGGATGTCGTCATCCAAGGCGCCCAGTCCCGGGCACTCCCCGCCAGGGGATGACGTCACCCCTAAGGCTCTCTCTCACATCCGGGCACCCCGGCCAAGGGATGCCGCTCAGGGAGCACCTCTGTCCCGGGAACTTCCCTGCAGGGAATGATGCCCTCCAAGGCCCTGTCTGGCCTCCGGGCGATCCCTGCCCAGGGATGCCGCCTCCCTGGGCGTACCCCTGACCCCCGCCAGTTCCCTCACGGGAATGCCGCCCCTGTCAGGGGAGCTCATGCCGGGCTGCCAATGGGTGCTCATCCATAATGAGGCATTCCCCCGCATGGGGGTGAGACGGCTTTCCAGCTGGGCAGGCCGCGGCTGAGGCGGCAGGAACGGAGACGAGCTCATGAAAGGATGGGTCAAGGACGGGCAGGTGATCCTCGCCGGGCTCACGGCCACCGAGGTCGCGCGGGCAGAGACCGCCTTCGCCGGCCTGTTCGAGGTCGTGACGGTCCAGGACGCCTCCTGCCTCTTCAGGGCCCTGGAGGCCCGCGTCCCTGCAGTCATCGTGATCGACATCGAGAAGCCCTCCATGGAGGCCCCGGAAACCCTTAAACGGATCTGGGCTGACCCGGCGATGGAGGAGGTGACGGTCATCCAGGCGGCCGGATCAGCTGCCGACCTGATAGACACCCCCGGTCCGCCGCCGGCTTGGGCCTGCTTCGTGAGCAGGCCGGTGACCGGCGTTCCCCTCCTGGAGAAGGTGTGGGTGCTCACCAAGCTCGAGGGATACAGGGCCGAGGCGAAGGCGAGGGGCAGGGAGCTCGAGGATGCCAGGCGCGAGATTTCGGCGTTAAGGGACGAGCTGGCGAGGCTCAGGGGCGCCTGCGCTTTACCGCAGGGGGCTGAGCGGGATGCCGGGGGGACAGGGGACGGCGATGCCGCCGGTTCAGGCGCGGGACGCGTTGCCCGCCTCCAGGCGAGCCTTCTCACCACGGTAACGAGCCTTGTGGAGTTTCGCGACGACGTGACGGGAGGGCACATCACGCGCACCATGCGCTGGCTGGAGCTTCTCCTGGAAGGTCTGGAGGAGCTGGGCATGTACTCTGAGGAGACAGGGACCTGGGACCGCGAGACGGTTCTCCAGAGCTCGAAGCTCCACGATGTCGGGAAGATTGCCATATCCGACGCCATACTGAAAAAGCCCTCCCAGCTCACCCCTGAGGAGTACGAGGAGATGAAGAGGCACGCGGCCCTGGGCGGGGAGATCATAGACGGCATCCAGGCGTCGCTTCCGGAGTCGGACGCGGTTTTCATGGAGCACGCGAGGCTCCTTGCGGTCGGCCACCACGAGAAGTGGGACGGCACGGGCTACCCCCTGGGCCTTTCCGGGACCGGCATCTCGCTCCAGGGGCGTCTCATGGCCGTGACGGACGTCTACGACGCGCTCGTGTCCCGGAGGCCTTACAAGAACCCGATGCCTCATGCCAAGGCGCTCGAGATAATACGCGACGGGTCCGGAACGCACTTCGACCCCGTGATAGCAGAGGTGTTCGTGATGTTCGAGGGAAGGTTCCGGGAGAGCCTGGAAAGGCTCATGGGGTGAGGGGGCGTGCGCGGTAATGGGTGCGGTGTCCCCCGGAAGCGTTGAGATGCCAGGGCCCGAAGATGCCGGGGACGCGGAGATAGCGGGGGCATGGACTTAGGGGGGACAGGGAGATGCCGGGGACGCGGAGATAGCGGGGACGTGGACTTAGAGGGGACAGGGAGATGCCGGGGACGCGGAGATAGCGGGGACAGGGACTTAGAGGGGACAGGGAGATGCAGGGGACGCGGAGATAGCGGGGACGTGGACTTAGAGGTGACAGGGAGATGCAGGGGCCGCGGAGATAGCGGGGACGTGGACTTAGTAGCTGGGATGCAGAGATATTACCCGTTTAATCAAATGTCGGAATTTGGCTATCAGCCCAGGGGTGGAAAGGTCGGTCAAACCCCCAGTCCTGGTATCTACTCACTATGATTCGTTACTAAAGTATGGAAGAAGACT
>JAISFP010000239.1 GCA_031263525.1 Deltaproteobacteria bacterium
AGCTTGCAACGCCTTGAGGAATTCCTGGGGCATCACGACGGAAGGAGAAGATTGTCCCCCCGGCCTATTTCTCGGCCTTGACCTTCGTGACTTTCCCGTCCCTCTCGAAGAGACATCCGACGATGTTCCGCTCTTCCCTGCCAATGGCCAGGGACACCAGAATGGGGCGATCAGAGGTCCGGCCGTAGCCCCGCGCATGAATCTGTTTCAGTCCCGCACGGGCTGCTTGAGCCGCCCCCCTCACATTTTTGGTCATTTTAATCTCGATGACGTACGTCAGAGATCCAAATACAACCTCAAGGTCGAGGCGGCCAAGGTTCTCCAACTTCTCTGGCGTCACTCTGGCTCCGGCCATCCACAGGCAGGCCTGAAGTACAGAGCGGTAAAAGCTCTCACTTTTTGTGTATACAAGTTGTTTTTCCTGCTTGGCAGGCTCTTCAGGGCCCGAGGGCTCCACAGGCCCCGAGGGCTCCACAGGCCCCGAGGGATGCTTGTGAAACGGATCTCCTATAATGTTGTTTGCACTCGTTAACTTGTGGATATCATTCTTCTCCATCTTGTTCAGAGACTCGTTCAACGCATCCAAGTGGTCATAATAACAAATGCCGGCAAGAAGTTTAGTGAACACCCTTACCATGCCATAAATGTCGCCTATAGACAGATGCTTGTTAAGCTCTCGCCCACACTGGTCTATGCCGCTCCAGTCGGAGTTAAGATTTTCCAGGAACAGCTGTGAAATCGACTCACGGACCTCGCTGTTGGGGTACTCGAGAAAAAATTGATTATTGTCATTTTCTCGCAAGGCGAGATAACCGGACTGGTAGAGAAATCCATGTGGAGGTGTTGCATCAATTTCACCAGGATCGCTCGCGAAATTCAGCCCGACTTCCATGCCCTGAAACTGGTCAACAGTGAGGGACTTTTCCCGCAGAAATTTTCTTATAATTGTATTTGATCCAGATTTCACCCAAAAATTAAGAAATTTTTGGGTCCTGAAAAAAGAAAGTATTGAATAGGGATTGTACAACATCTGATTCCCGTCGAAGGAAAACCCGTCATAACGATCATTAAGCATACCCAAAAGCTTCTCCTGGCTAATCTTAAGATCCAAGGCCGTTTTGGCTATGTAGGGAGCAAAATTCTTTTCCAGTTCTTCCTGAGTGTAACCCATGAAAGCAGAGTATTCTGTCAAGAGAGAAATGTCAGTCAGGTTGTTGAGTCTTGAAAATACACCCATCCTGCTGAATTTGGTGACCCCTGTGATGAAAGCCAGATGTATGAATTCTTCAGAAAATTTAATTGCTTCGTAAAAATCCTGCATGATGATTCGTCTGTCTTCAAGCATTGTATTGTCGTATGTCAGCTTGTTTCTCTGGGCAAGATGAATTATCGGAGAGTCGTATTCGTCTATCAGCAGAACTGATTGTCCGTGAGCAGCATGAACATTCCTCAAAAGGGATGAAAATGCACCTGGACAATCGATTCTGTCAATAGAAACATTGTGCCGCTGTGCGTTGTATTCAAGACTTGTCATGATTTTATGTGACAAAATTAAATTATCGCGGCTTCCTGCCGCCTCAGACATGTCCAGGCGGATGACCGGGCGGACAACGAAGTCTGGGGAGCTCACAAGTTTCTCGACCTCGAGCCCTCGGAAAAGCTCTTTCTTTCCAGAGCAGAAGGCATCGATGGTCTTGACCGTAAGAGACTTGCCGAAACGGCGTGGCCTGGCGCAAAAGACGAATTTGTCTCCCTCCAAAAGTTGAGTGAGAAATTTCGTCTTGTCGACGTAAAGAGAATTTTTTTGCCTCAGATCCTCAAAATTTGTCAGTCCGAGGGGCAAAAAAGGAAGTTTATCGGTCATGCGATTCTCATTCTGGCTGTGAGCCGTCTTGAAACTGGATACTCTGTCTTAACCTTAGACTATATTACACCATTATGATGTCCTGATCAACTCTTCGACTGGATTTTACTTGCAAACTGAGGGAGTGGCAGATTAAAATTCAATGTTGGAATTAATGAAAATAACGCATTTAAATACGATATAATGCACAATTTGTTTAAGTGGTGTGCTGCATGCAACTGTTAGCCATCTCCGTTTACGAGTGGGATCAGTCCCTTTCGCAGAGCCCCGGCCCTCACGGGGGGGCGCCTCCGGCCAGAACACCGCATCAGGTGGCCAGAGTATCCTCTTGCAAGGATAGGATTGGCTTTCCGAGCCTGCCCAGCAGCCTAGGCAAATGTCACGAATGGCTTCCCTAAGCCTTCGCTCTGAACGGATGCCTTATTAGGCATATTCCTTAAGTTGGTGACATTGGGTTTAAATCTGACAAAAATCCGAATCTCCCTGGCAAAATCAAGAGGTTGTCCTCTGACGATCTCTCTCGATTTAACCCTGGAGAGGGGGGCAGAGCAGGTTCCGAGCCGTCCGGAGGGTCGAAACTCGTCCAAGACGTCTCTCCTGTGACGTATCTGTCTTCAGGTATTAGTACCCGTTTAATCAAATGCCGGAATTTGGCTGTCAGTCCATGGGTGGAAATGTCGGGCAAACATCCAGTCCTGGTATCTGCTCGCTATGATTCGCTACAAAAATTTGGAAGAAGATTTCTACATTTGATTGAACGGGTAATACTGCGGAAATTGAATATGGCCCAGGGTACCTCTTTACGGTGAGCCAGGTCGTGAAACTGGCACTCCGGCAGCACAGGCATCTCACAGGGCGAACCTCAGTATGAACTCGGCCAGCAGGCCCTCCCAAACCTCCCGGAAGATTAATCTGTCCTTACCTTCCAGCGCCTTTTTCTCAATATGGGCGAGGTATGACCTGACCTTGGCCTTGTCAATCGAGTCGTTAATTTTGTAAAGAGCGATCTCTTTCGAAACGGTTTCGGACGCTTTCTTGAAGACGGAGGCGGCGGTGCCGGACCGGTCCCCTCCTGCAGGGCCGTAGAGGCCGGCGACCGCTCGGGTACCCTCTCGGAACAGCAGCGCTGCAAGAGACGTATGGTCCAGTTCCGCGCGACGCTCTCCCCAGGGCGCGAGATATGCCCCGGCCCGGTCGATCCCGGTTTCCCAGAACTCGACCCTGGCGTTCTGGTCGGCAGCCCCGTTGCCCGACTGTGCCTGAATCCTGTCCTGATCGTCCTCTCCGATAAGCTCGGCCGCCGCAGGGAGGGCGCAGTGCGGGTGGGGCATGGCGCGGCACGTCTTCCTCGTGCATCCCTTTCCCTCCACGCAGGGCCCGCATGGCGCGAGCCCCTGCACGACGAGTGCCAGACGGTTGTAGGGACCGGTCTCGTGGGCGTAGGCGGGGCCGGCGAATACCGCCAGCTGGGAGATGCCGACGGCGGCGGCCAAGTGCATGACTCCCGTGTCGGAGGAGACCAGGAAATCGGAAATGCTCAAGAGGACCCACAGATCCGACAGGCTAGTCATCCCGGACAGTATCACCGCAGGCGGCGCGTTCGGCTCGAGCTCCTTCAGTTCCTTCGCGAAGCGGAGCGCCATGGACCGCTCCGAACGGCTCCCCAGGACTGCGGCATGGAAAGGCATCAGGCCGAAAAGTTCCGCCGCAAGCCGCGCGTGGCTCTCTACCGGCCAGCGCCGCATGGGGCCGCGCGCTCCGAGGTGGAAGGACACGAGGGGGAGTTTCTCCGTGCCTTTCAGCGCGTCCTTCGGCTCGCCGCCGAGTTTCGGCCAGGCGGGGGGCACGGCCAGGTCGGCCGGGGACTCGGGGCGGAGTGATCGCCAGACGTCCGTGATGTTGAGCCTCCCCAGCCTGCGGTCGAGCGCCATGGCGGCCATGGCCAGCCTCTGGGCAGGGGGGATCCATACTCCGTCGCCCTCCGGACGCGGGCCCAGTATCTCCTTCGGGCCCAGCGACGCCGCGTAGCGGACGGCTCGGGCGTCTACTGAGAGGTTCACCAGCAGATCGGCCCTGCGGGCAGGCCTCGCGGGCCCTGGCTGGCCCGGTTCCGCCCGGGACGCCACTCCGGTAAAAGGCCTGTCGCCGGTCCCTGCCTGGGAGCCGCCATCGCCTGGGGCCTGGCCGCCGTCCCATGGCCCCGTGACGCCAACGCCAGCGTCCTTTCCGCCGTCCCCGATCCCCAGCTCGCGGGGGTACAGCAGGATCCCCTCCGCCTTGGGGAAAAGGAGCCTCTGGGCCTCCAGCACGGTCGGGTCCAGCGCGAGAAGCTGGATGCCGTCCCCCTCCGGGCCCGCCAGGCTCCGGATCATGGCCGAGGCCTGGATGAAGTCCCCGAGTTTAGCGGGGCAGAGCACCTGCGTGATCATCAGCGCCAGCCTCCCAGCACCGACCGGGCAATCTCCGGGAGCCTGTGGCGGTAGAGGTGGCGGTCGGCCACAGCCTTCCTGGCACGGGTAAGGACCTTCATGCGGGCCTCCGGCCGGTCCAGGTGCCAGAGGGCGAGCTCCCTCGCTTCCGCCGGATCCGCGTAGCAGCACCGCTCTTCGGGGAGGAACAGCTCCTCCAGCTGGGCCCTCCGGTCCGTCAGGAGAAATCCCCCGGCAGCCGGCACGTCGAAGACGCGCTGGTTCACGCCGGTCTTCATCTGGGCGCTCGTGACGTTAAGGTTGACCCGGCTTCCCCTGTAGAAGCCGGGCAGGTCCGAATTATAGTCAATCCTTCCCGGAAGCGCAACACCGTCCTGCATGAGCCCCCTCCAGCCAGGGTCGCCCGCCACCGTAAGGAGGCCCGGAGGCATGGCCGAGAGCACCCTCGTCCTGGCCATGCGGCTCGCCCGCCAGGTGACGAGCGCCGAGAGGTTCAGAAGCGTCCTCGGGTCGCGGCTGATCGCCGGGCGTCGGGCGGGCGGAAAGCTCTCCGCAACGTAGGCGGCTGCGGCAAGCGGAGATCTTCCTCGCTGACCGCCGGTTCCAGGTTGGTTTTTCGGTCCTCCGCAGACCCCTGCTCCGAGTCCGGAGCCTGACCCTCGGCCAAGCCCGTTTCCGAGTCCGGCTCCCGGCCCTCCGCCGAGTCCGGCTCCCGGCCCTCCGCCAAGCCCGGTTCCGAACCCTCCGCCAAGTCCGGTTCCGAATCCGGCTCCCGTGTAGCTTCCGAGCCCGTTTCCGAGTCCGGATGCCAGGGGTTGCGTGGGGGAACGATCGTGTCCTGCTGCATGGTAGCCAGGCATTTGACCGGCATAACAGACGCCGTCAAGGAAAAAGGCCTCCGGATCAGGTAAGAGGTCGCCCGTCTCCAGGAAGGCTTCGGCGAGCTCGTCGGCAACGGGGAGGATCTCGGGGCCCGCCCCGGCCAGGGCCAGGTACTTTTCCGTGGCGGCCGCGAGGCTGTCCCCAACGAAGGCAATGTCGCGGGACTGGGGGTGATCCGTCGCCCTTGCCGTCTCTCCGCCGCTGGGGCTGCCGCCTCCCGGTCCGCTGCCGGAGAAGTTGCCGGATATGTTTTCCGAGACGTTGCCGGAGGAGGCAAGGAAGGCGGCGGAACCTTCCAGAAGCGCCTCGTCGGCGGCGAGCGGGAGCCATGCGGCGTTAGCGAAGCCCAGCTCGAGCAGGGGGCCCAGGTAGTCAGAGTCCCAGGAGAACGCCCACAGGTCGCGGTACGGCCTGAGCTCGGCCCCCGAAAGAATGAACCACGGGCTGTCCACGAACCAGGACGCGGCGGGGATCCCCAGCCGCCCCAGGATTCCGGAAAGCACCCCGTCGGAGTCGAAGCCCAGGTGGTTCACGGTGAGCACGAGGTCCGGCCTGAAGGCCTTGATGGTCTCCAGGAGCTTTCTGAAGTCGGCGTCCCTGTCCTTGGACGCGTCCCGGAAGTCCGATATGTCCCAAAACGCGACCGGCCAGTCGAGCCGCGCCATGGCGGATCTGATCTCGCGGTCAAGGAAGTATCCGCTCCTGAAGAAGAGGACTCTCGGCCTTGCCGCCGAGCGGCGCCTGTTGGAGCTCGCTCCTGAGAAAGGCGGAATGGTGGCGCGGAAAATTTTTCCGCCGGGCGTGCCGGAGTAGTCGGCATTCCTTTCGGCGGCTGAGTCGTCGTTGCCCGGTGCTCTCTCGTTCCCAGGCGCGGCGGCAGATCCGGTACGTTCGGCGGTCCCGGTCATTCCCGGCCGTCCGGCAGTCCCGGTCAGTCCCTGCCGTCCGGCAGTCCCGGTCAGTCTCGGCCTTCCGGCATCTCCAGACGCTCCGGCTATTCCCCCGGTGCCAGCCGTCCCTGCCTTTCCAGGTCCGCTCGCCGGATCGGGGCAGCCGTTGCCGGCATGTCCGTCAGTCCTTGCAATTCCCGATGTTCCAGAAGTTGTCTCAGCTGCCTCAGTTCGCACATTTTTCGCATTTCGAGAAGTTTCATGCGGGGCAGGTGCTCCCGTGGTAGACTGTGTAGCAATGAAGGACAAAATTTCGGGATACATTTCCCCAAAATATTTGAGAGTCGCCGGACGCGCGATGACTGCGGAGGGAGCGCCCTGCGGCAGGGCGTCCATAATTCCGCAGAAAAACGACGTGTTCTTCCGCGACAGTATTCCCGAGAGATCCCTTGCCGTCATGGCGGCGGCCCAGAGCTGTGGCGCCGCCTCGCAGATCCACAGCGGCGCGTCACCGAGCTCCTGGATGATTCGCTCAAGGTGCCACCCCAGGCCCAGACCGATGGCGGTTACGCCGGTATCCAACAGGATGCCGCACGATCCGAGGAATCTTTCGGCGAGGGCCCTGTCCTCCCTTTCGGGCGAGCGGCTGGTGAGCCTGGCCGCGAGAGGCCTCGTCAGCGACAGCACCTGGCCGTCCGGACCGACGCCCGAGCCGACGGTCAGCCCGACCGCGACGTCGAGTGGCAGAACGCGGCCTCTGAACGTGGCCCGGGCTGTCCCGCGAGCCCCCGGATCAATCTGGCTTCCCGGACCCGTCTGGCTTCCCGGTCCCCTCGCGTTATCGGGGCTCCGGAGGCACCCCGTACTCTCCGAGCTCTCGGGACTGTTGGGACTTCCCGGTGCCCCCGTCCTCACGGCAGTCTGAGCCCCCCCCTCGCTCTCGTGACTGTTGGGCCTTGCCGGCCCCTCCGCCCTCCCGGGACTCTGAGGCCCTCCCGCGCTCTCGGGACTGCGGGGACTTCCCGGCCTCTCCGTCCTCCCGTGACTCTGATGCCCTCCCGCGCTCTCGGGACTGTGGGGACTGAGGGGACTTACCGGCCCCTCCGTCCTCCCGCAACTCTGAGGCCCCCCCGCGTTCTGGGGACTGAGGGGACTTCCCGGCCCCCCCGTCCTCCCGGCACTCTGAGGACCCCCTGTGTTCTTGGTACTCTGTTGATTCTGGGGATCCCCCGGACCGCCCGCGCTCCCGGTTACCCGGCTTATGGCCGGGCCCTCGAAGAGCCAGCCCCCGCCGGGCGCCGGCACGGGCGCGCAGCGCTCCAGGAGGTCTGCGAGCTCCCCGTCGGTCCCCCGCAGGACTTCGAGGTTCCTGTCAAACCAGGAGGACATCGCGCCTCTGGCCGGCTGTGCTCTCCACGAGGAGCCTCCTGGTCTCCCGCGCACGGAGGGACAGATCGAAGATGCGCATCCATTCCTTGGCCACCTGGTCCCAGGAGTAGCGTTCCCGGACCTTCGCGCGGGCGGCTGCGGCGATCCTCGCGGTGCCCCCGGGGTCGGAGAGGAGCCTCAGGGCCCTGTCCACGTAGTCGCGGTTGTAGGCGGGCGTCCCGGGTCGGCCCCTCACGCGGAACTGCTCGGTGACGACCGTCTCGGAGAGGGCGTAGGAGTCCGAGGTGAGTATCGGCGTCCCCAGGGCCTGGGCCTCCAGGGCGACTATGCAGCTGATTTCCGGGAAGGTGCAGGGATAGACGACCATGGCGCTCTCGGCCAGGTGGCGGTAGTACTCGCTCTTGGGGAGGGCGCCCAGCACCGTCACGGACGGGTCGCCCCGGGCCACCATGTCCAGGTACTCGTAGAGGGAGGGGAGGGAGGGGTCCAGATCGTCCCGGGCCACGGTGTAGCCGCAGATGTACAGCCTGAGCCCCGGCCTAGCCTCCTTCAGCCTGGGCCAGATCTCCTCCAGGAGGGGCTTCAGGCCCCGCTCGGGGCGGGACGCGTACATGAGCTTGTCGGGGTCCCTGGCGACGCCTACCGCGCTCCTGTCCAGGAGCTCGAAGTTCAGGCCGTTGCGGGTCACCACCATGCGGTCGTCCAGCTGCGGGAGCCTCGTCAGGTAGTTGTCGCGGTGGAACCGCGACAGCACGAAGAACAGGTCGATCTCGTCCTGGATGTTCCGGAGCGCCCCCGCGCTCTCCAGTGTGTCGTGGTTCCAGAGGACCTTCAGCTGGGCCTTGATGGGGAGGTTGAAGAACCCGAAGAAGCGGCTCACCACCATCACGTCGAAGCGGCGCTTGGCGAGCGTCGGGAGCGAGCTCTTGAAGGGGTGGTACTCCACCCCGCGGTGCAGGGCGGGGGCGGCGCAGTTGTTGAAGGCAGTGACCTCGCAGCCCAGCCGCGCCATGGCGCGGGTGACCTCCACGAAGGCCGTCTCGCTCCCGCCCAGGGCGCCCCTCTCCACCGAGTCGCCCTCGAAGGGGGGCCCCTCGGTGTAGAAGCCCACTGTCCGGACCGGGCTCACGCGGAGCCCCCGGATATCTCGCGGGCGAGGTGCCTGGCCTTCCTGTGGAATGGGGCGAGCTCCAGCGCCTTCCAGATGAGCTCCTGGGCCCTTTCTGTGCGGCCGGCCACGAGCGCCAGCTCCGCCAGGGCCACCCTCGGCTCGGGGTTCGCGGGCGAGAACTTCAGGGCCAGCATGTAGGCCCTCTCCGCGCCCTGGTCGTCCCCGCGCTCCGAGAGGATCTTGCCCAGTATCGAGGCGCAGGTGAAGGAGAGCTTCTCGGCCGCCGCGCCCCAGCCCGGATCGGAGAGCCCGAGCTCGAGGGCCGCCGCGAGCTCGGCGGCCGCCTCGTCGGCCCGGCCGGCACCGTAGAGGAACCGGCCCAGGAAGTAGCGGCCCGGCCCGTAGCCTGGCCGCATCTCGGTCAGGTGCCTCAGGGACGTCTCGGCGCGGCTCATGTCGCCCAGCGCCTTCCAGCAGTCGGATAGCAGTATGACGGAATGGCTCCACAGGGGCAGGTTGGCGGTGGCGCTCTGGGCCGCCCGCTGCAGGTAGCCCCTCGCCTCGGCGAAGTGCCTGAGGTTCAGGAGCGTCCGCCCGGTCTGGTAGAGGTGGTAGAAGTCCCCGGCGAGAGTCCCCGGGGCGTCCAGGAGGAGCTTCAGGTTCCTCTCCCCCTTGCGCCTGGCCTCCGCAGGGTCCGCGTAGCCCCAGTGGGTTATTTCCGCGTCCACGAGCTTCACGGCCATCCACTCGGGATGCGTCAGCTGCTCGTGGACCACCCCGGTGAAGAGCACCCCCGGCCGTTTCGGGAAAACCCGCTTCTGCCAGAGCAGATCACCCTGGGGGAGCACCCTCTCGGCGCACATGACGACCGCGGGCGGGGCGTTCACCCCGGGGAGGGCATCCCTGAGCGCCTCGAAGCACTGCGGGGATATGTGGTTGTCCGCGTCCAGCCAGAGCACGTAGTCGGTCCTGGCCGAGTACAGCGCCTGGTTGCGGGCCGCGGAGAAGTCCCCCCTCCAGGGGTAGTCGAAGACCCGCGCGCCGTAGGAGCGGGCCAGGGCCTTGGAGCCGTCCTTCGACCCGGTGTCCACCACCACGGCCTCGTCGCAGAGATCCATTACGGGCGCGAGGCTCTTGGGCAGGTTCTCCGCCTCGTCCCTGATTATCATGTTCACGCCAAGGGTGGGTCTCTTCATCATCATCGTCCTCCAGCCTTCCCGGAGCTCATGGGCCATTCCCGGCTCCGGCGTCCGGGGCCTTCCGCGCCGCTCGTCGAAACCGGCGCGTCATAATACAAAAGCCGTGCCAGTTTTTGACCTGCCTCATGAGAGGGCCCTGCGGGGCCGTCCGGACCCGTCGGGGGCCGGGCCGGCAGGGGCCGGGCAGGGCAGGGCTGGGAACCGGGTCATGTCCCGGCAGGGCTGGGGCTTGGCCTTGGCCGTGGCAGGGAACCGGGCAGGCCCCGGCTGGGGCGGACTTTTGCAGGAGGCCTTGGCAGCCGCAGGGAACCGGGCAAGGCCCCGGCTGGGGCGAACCTTTGCAGGAGGCCTTGGCCGGCGCTGGTTCTGGGGACCGGCAGGGGAGGACCATAGAAAGGGCCTTGGCCGGCGCTGGTTCCGGGGACCGGCAGGGGGGCGGTCTGGGCGGCAGGAGCTCCTTCCGGATCACCCCCTCTTCGTTCTTGTCGGCTCGCTGGGCACCGGACTTTACTGTCGGGTGGCAGTTCCGGGGCAACATGCGGTATCTGCCCGGATTCTGCCTGTGCCGGGGATATTCCTGACAGGGGGCGGGAGGGTTTTCTGACTGTCTGGCGACCCGTCTTCGAGATTCGGGCCGGACCTCCCTCGAGGGGTGCCAGAAGCGGCAGGGAGAACTGGTCGAGGCAGACCTCGCGGGACGTCGGCAGTCCGGACGGGCCGGATGGTCACCCGGCATCCTGCGCCGGGACACCGGGATGAATCCGGGGCGGATTCGCGTGGCTAACGGCAGGTTTCCCGGAGGCTCAGTGGAGGAACTTGCCGGGTCCCGCAGGTTCACGGGAGGCTCAGAGGGGGATCGGTCGGTCTTCCGCAGGCTTCCCCGCAGGCTCATGGGTGGATATTGCCGGGTTCCGGAAGCTTCCCCGAAGGCTCAGGGGGATATTGCCGGGTTCCGGAAGCTTCCCTGCAGGGTCCGGGGGGTATGCCCTGGAAAGGCTCGTCCCACCCGCCTGCCGTCCCGGACAACCTCGACAGCCGTCGTCCCTGCAGCCACCCCGGCAGTGACTGCGGCTCCGGCACCTCTCCACGACTCTGTCCACGAGTCCGCCGAGCTGCCCGGGGAGCACGGCGGACGGAGATCCACCTCCGAAAGTCCTGCCCGCGCAGCCGTCCCGGCCTTGCGGGGTCGCGCGGCGGCCCGGGCCTTTCACCGGTCGGCTTCCCGGCGGCTCGCCATCCCGTCAACTTTTTGATTGATAATGATTTCTGGCAAAAGTTCATATATGTTGAGTCGGAAATAACCTCTAAAACACAAGAAATGGGAGGTTTACCCAGTTGGCAGCTAACGGACGAAGGAGGCATCAAAGGGTACGGCAGAGGGGGCAGAACGCCCGGGGCTGGGCGGTCAGTCAGGGGGGGAGGGCCGAAGGCCGGGGCGGCCGTCCTCCGGGTCAGGGCGGCCATCCTCCAGGCTCGGGGCGACCTTCCTCCGGGTTCTGGGCGGCCTTCCTTCAGGCTAGGGGCACCATCCTCCGGGCTCAGGGCGGCCTTATAGGTTTGCACTAGTTGGCACCAGAGCATTGCTTCTGTTTTGGCCGCTGCCAACTGGTCAACCTTCCTTTCTCTCTCCGCCGAGTTATTACCAGTTCAGTTAAATGTTAGAATTTTGGCTATCGGTCCAGGGGTGAATAATCCGTGCGAATCCCAGGTCTGGTATCTCATTGCCATGATTCGCTCCCATAATGTGGGAGAAGATTTCAACATTTTATAATATTTATCCGGAAGCGTAATATTTCCGATTCGACATATACAAATTCAGCTTTCCTGTTCACTGGGTTCCCCGGTGGTCTTTGCCTGTCGCGAATTCCGGGATTACGAACCATTTCCGTCAGAACTCGAACTTCAGGTTAAGCGAGCCGCTCGCACCTTTCCTCTTCCCGACATAGCCCTGAACCCCTAATTCAAGCGTCAGAGGCAGAGAAAGAGAGGGCCTGAACGAGAGGCCCAGTTCTCCGATACCGGTGTCTCCGCGCAGGGAAGGGGAGTCAATGGAGTAGGGCCCTACGTAAGCCCTGGAGATGCCGTCAAATTCCCTTTCCCAGGCAGCTCCGACGAAAGGGGTCAGATGCTCGTTCAAAGTCCAGGCCAACCGCCAGCCAAGACGCAGACGGCTGGAATCAGAGTCCTCAAACTTTACCGAATCGCCCGTGGAAAGGCGTACCGTATCGCCTTTAAGCCTGGTCCGGAAATATTTTCCGAAAATCTCAAGTGAAACCGAGTCTGTCACGTTCCACACGTAACCTGTCCCCAGATGGAAACTGTACCAGTTTGATGACGATTCATACCTTGCCGGGAGCCCATGCACGTCACGCAGATCGGAACTGCCGAATTCATTGCGTACGCGGCCCGTCCTGAAAGAAGCCTCGGCAAAAAAATGACCGGGTCCCGTGTCATTGAAGTCCATGCGTCCCAGGATCCCGCCTCCGGCCCTGTCAATGTCTCCGTTTCCATGCACGGCAGGAGCGTTTACGAATGAATTGTATGTGTCATATGAGCCGTTGCCGTACTCAAAAAATATCCCGAGAGTCAGATGCCCTGGAGCGAGATCCAGTCCTAGGGACAGTCCGACCAGAAGAGTCAGGCTCTTCATGTCCACATGTGATCCTGTGACGTATCTGGACCGGTCGCCGGAGATGACACCGAATACGCCAAGACTGTTGCCTCCGGGAATACCTGCCTTCCCCGCGTCTACCGCCTCGCTCATTCCCTGACCGGCCATGAGGTCAGCTCCCGCGTTCAGGAATGATACTCCGGCGAGGAACCCTTCGGACAGGGCTTTGGCCCGCAAGTTCACGGAGGCGTCCAGCACGGTCGCCCGAATCCGGCCGCCCTCGGCGGCAATGCCAAAATCATATATCAGGGTCACCCCCTGAATTCCCAGACGGCCAGATGGCGTATTGTCAGAGCTGAAGTTCAGGCCTCCCGCGGCATCAAGAAGTATCAGGCTGTCTCCGGTCTTCATGGGTGAAGATGATCCTTCCAGGCCCACGTTCACGGACGATCCGGAAATATATGCCGTCTCGCTCACGCTGAGCATCACGCCGCCGTCAGCCATCGAAGACGGCACCCAGAAAAACAGCTCTTTCCCTGACATTTCAAGCCTTCCCGTCCACGATGCGCTCCCGTGCACGTCCAGCCGGTCGGGCGACACCGTCGTCCCGCCCGTATCGAATGTCGTCCCGTCAAAAAGGCTAAGCGGGCCTTGGATGACGCCAGCCCCGCTCAGGGCCAGGGTTCCATCCAAGACCCGCGTGCCTCCGCCGTATGTATTGATGCCGGTAAGGGTCAGTATCCCCCCCCCGTCTTTGGTGAGTGAACCCGTGCCGGAAATGTCACCGTTGTATAAGACAGCATTGGAACGGTTAAAGACCAGACTGGCATTGTTCACGATATCTCCGGTTATGTTCCCGTCAGTTCCGCCGTTACCGATCTCGAGAGTCCCGTCGCTCACGGTCGTGATCCCGGAGTAAGTGTTGTCGCCGGAAAGGGTAAGCGTGTCCGTGCCGGTTTTTTCAAGACTCCCCGTGCCAGTTATGTCTCCGCTGAAGTTGCCGCTCTGAACCTTAAGCCCGTCAAGATTGACGATACTACCGGAACCGTTGAGTGCGGACAAGACGCTGGGCATAAATATTGTATGATATGTTGCGCCGTTCTTAACCGTCAGATCCGTATTGTTCGGTATACCCCCAAAAAGAGTTCCACCGCTCACGGTCGTGCCGCCGGAGTAAGTGTTGGTGACGCCTTCAAGGAAAAAATCTCCCGTACCGATTTTTTCAAGACTTCCGGTTCCGGATATGGTCCCACTGAAATTGCCGCTCTGAACCGTGAGCCCGTCCGAATTGACGATGTCGCCGTTACCGAAGAGTTTGGACAAGGTACGTGACGCGCCCCCAGTCGCATATGACGCGCTGAGCCCAATCGTCAGATCGGTATTGTTCGCGATGTTCCCAACAAGCATTCCATCATCAACGTAAGTAGCGCCCGCGTAAGTGTTGGTACCGTTAAGTGTAAGCGTGCCCGGGCCGTCTTTTGTGAGGAATCCCGTACCGGAAATGGCGCCGTTGAAAACTACAGTATCGGAACGGTTAAAGATGACTTCACCATCGTTTACGATATCTCCGGTGATACTCCCGTCAGTTCCGCCGTTACCGATATGAAGAACCGCGTTGCTCACTCTCGTGCCGCCGGAGTAAGTGTTGGTGCCGGCAAGGGTCAGGTCGCCCCCGACGCCTATAGTAAGGGATTCCGCGCCGGTTATGGCTCCGCTGAACACACCGCTTTGAACAGTGAGCCCGTCCGCATTGACGATAATGCCGGAACCGTTGAGCGCGGACAATGTACGGGACGCGCCTCCTGTTTCATATGACGCGCCGGTCTCAACCGTCAGAGCGGAATTGTACGGGATATTCCCTACAAGCGTTCCTTCACTCACGGTCGTGCCGCCGGAGTAAGTGCTGGTGCCGGCAATGGTAAGAGTGCCCGCTCCTATTTTTGTGAAGGATCCGGTGCCAAAGATTGTGCCTTCAAAATTCACGGAAAAGGAACTTGTATTCATGGTGAAACCTGCCAGGGAGCTGCCGGTGGGCGTGGTATCCAGCGTAGTGTTGATAGTTATCGCGTTTCCGTCGGCAAAAACCGGAAACGGCCGCGCCAGGAGACAAGTGATGAAAACGAAAAGAGCCGGAATGATGATCCCGGAACGGATCAGGATTGAAGTCGCTGGCGTCATGGTATCAACTTTCAGAATCACAGGCGAACAGCGAAGAAAGCATCAGTTCACCAGATTAAGGTGGCTAGAGGATCAACACTGGAATGCAAAGCTCGTTTTCGGGAGGAAGAGTCATTACGAAGCATCCTGGGCAGGCCGAGGCGTCCGACAAAAAAGAGCGGGCAGATCTCGGACTAACCGCGTCGTCGCGGTGCCAGGTCTAGGCGTAAGGTTCGGGGAACCGGCGACGCTTTCGACATTCATGATGGTAGCCCTAGGCGTCCAATGAGTCAAGGGGAAGTGAACCTGTATCCGTTCAAGGGTTCGAGAGGTTGTCACAAGATTTTCGTCCCGGTCAGTGTAAGTGTCCTCTCAATCAACATATGGGGCAAGCTCATAAGGTTATAGCTGATTACCAGTGCCTCCATGTCACCACAGTTGCTCCAGCACTGCCCAGGCTTCTTGCTTTCGAGCTAGATATGTGACTATCTACGCAGTTATCCCCCGAACGGGTGCAATATATGGGCAGATTGCGCGAGTCTAACACGGCGCATGCCGTCCGGAAGGCGTGGAGACCGCCCTGGTACCGTCTCGTGACCCTGTCCGGACGAAACCGAGTCACCGTAGGAGGGTTAGGTCAGGTCCGGCGGAACTGCCGGATCAGGTGAGCCGAAACAGATTCACCGGCAAACCGGAACCGATCTTTCTCTACGGCTCTCAGCCGGCAGGTGAGGGCAGAGCAGCGGACGTTCCCGTTAGCCGCCACACCGACTGCCGAACCGCAACTGCATCGGCATCGGAATCGGAATGACTCTTAAACGAAGGGCAGGGCGGTCCTGAAACACGCCCACGTGGAAACCGCGTGAACACAGAATACTGCACTTGTCTAGATGAGTGAATCCTGTATCAAGTGTCAGCGTCTCATGCAAATGCGCTGTCCCGGCGATGAACCGAATAATAAACAAATTACATGATGCGAAATAGATTCACGATATTACAGGCCATATCAGGTTCGTTTCAGTGAGTCAATAGCTAATCATGCCAATCAGCTTGATTCATATGATTGTTCTAAGAAATTATTGTTGCATTCATTAATCATTTATAATATAAAGATCCGCATGTGAATCATGGACTGATGTCCGCGGCAGTTGAAAGATCGGCTGTCGCGGAATAGGCACGTGGACGGAAAGGAATTCCGGAAGGAAGACACTGAAACGCTTTATGACAAGTTCGTCGATAGCATACAGGAGAAGCGTTCCTCATCGCAGTTCATCACGGAGACTGCGCGCGACGCCCTGGCGAGGGTCCTGGCGAACAAGTGGGAGGCGTCGGATATCGATATCTGGCAAATCACCGGTCCTAACGGGTACTCCGCCGCACATGCCGCGGCAGACATGAACATCCTGCCCCGTGATTTCAGCACTGGGACATCAGGAATACCGAAGGTGTCAGCGTGGCTCAAATGGCGACGCAGAACGGAAACCTTCCCGACGAGTTCGATCTCTGGGAAATCGACGACAGGGACAGGTGGAGCGTGGCCCACGAGGCCGCATTTCGGGGGCACCTGCCCCCTTCATACAGCAGATGGCTGAATCGCGACATACACGGTGTCAGCGTGGCCCACGCCGCGGAGCATTCGGGAACTCTTCCTCCAGGATTCGATCTGTGGGATTTTGCCGACAGGCAGGGCGTGACCGTCGCCCAAGTGGCGGCCGCGAACGGACATCTGCCTCCGGAATTCTGTCTCCGGCAGCCGGCGTCCATCGACTGGGCGCTGACGAAATTCGTGTCGGCGGCTGACCAGCTTTCGGAACGGAAGGAGATACACCTGCCGAAAATGAAGCTGAACATCGTGTCGCTGTTCAGCGGGGCTGGCGGTCTTGACCTGGGTCTTATCCAGGCGGGGAACAGAGTCTTATGGGCAGCGGACTCTGACGACGATTCGTCGGAAACGTACTGGAAGAATATCGGAAGCTTAATCGTCAGGGAAGATATCCGGAACGTCAGTCTTGCGGACATACCTGAGGCGGACGTGATAGTCGCTGATTTCCCCGACGGCGATATTCTCGATCGCAGGGAAGATGTTGGCGTTAAGGGCTACCGGGACTGCCTGTTTGGATCTTTTATCCGTATCCTGAAAGACGTCAATCCCCTGTTCTTCGTCATGGCATACAGGAATAAATTTTTCGTGAAAAGGATTTACGGTCAGCTGTCGAATGTCGAATACTCGATCACTCACAGGCTGGTCAACGCTGCCGATTTCGGCGTCCCGCGCAACGTAAGGATTGACCTGATCTTCGGACAGCGCGTGGAAATAGGGTGCGAGCTCCTGCTGGACCTGCAGCCCGCGACTCACGGGAGCAGGGGATACCCGGTTCCCTGGCAGACCATGACACATGCCGTGTCACGGTTTCCTGATCCGTATCTGCCTAACGATGTCCCGAATCACGAGTTTCCGGAACATATGCCGGGAAATCTGATACGATCCGTTCACTGCAGGATCCATCCTGACAGCCCCTATTCTGACCCTATATCCTGCAGGAAGAATCAGGGAGCAATCACCGTGCCTATTCACTTTAACGTGGACATGTTCCTTACGGTCAGGGAATATGCCGCCATACGCACGTGTCCGAACGATTTATAATTCATCGGTCCGATAATATCGTGCTGCCGCCAGGTGAATAACGCGTTTCCCGTAAAGCTGGAACGGCTTATCTGTGAATCGCTCGTCAGAATATGACGAAAAATCATCTGACATATGTGCAAGTCTGACATGTACAACAGATAATAATTAGGAAAATTCAAAAAATTCATTATTACCCGTTTAATCAAATGTCGGAATTTAGCTATTAGCCCAGGAGTGGAAATGTTGGTCAATCCCCCAATCCTGGTATCTGCTCGCAATGATTCACTACTAAAATATGGAAGAAGATTCCGACATTTGCTTAAACGGGTAATATATTTATATTTGATTATTTTATACGGCTTATAGAAATGTTGGGATTTTCTGACATATCACGTGACTTTTCATAATCGTTCATCACGTTCAACAGGAATTCCACACGCCATTCCAGCGCTGATCTGATTCTTTTAACGCGGACCCGAGAAATGGAATCGTTCAGTATGAACATGTCGGATACTATTCCAGGAGAATGTCTATAATTTTATGTGTATTTATGTTGAATCGGAAATAACCCCTAGAACGCAAGAGATGGGGGGTTGATTATGTTGGTAGCTGACGAACGAAGGGGGCATGGCAGGGTACGGCAGAGGGTGCAGAACGCCTGTGACTGGGCGGTTGTCAGTCAGGGGGAGGGAGGGCCG
>JAISFP010000249.1 GCA_031263525.1 Deltaproteobacteria bacterium
CGGGGTAGCCATATTGACCTCTGAAGGGTGAATCTGACCCCGTCTTCAACCCTTACCCGTGAACAGATACCAACTTGGAAAGCCATCCTATCCTTGTAAGGGGATACTCTGGTCACCTAATGTGGTGCTCTGGCCGGAGGCAGTCCCCCCCCGTGAGCGTCGGGGCTCCGCGAAAGCGACTAATCCCCTTTGTAAACAGAAATTACCGACATCTACATACAGTATTATATCTCGACATAACACTCATTATGTTACATTTCAATACGTCATTTTTCTTAAGTTAGTGACATTGCCTCGCTAACCAAGACGCCTGCCCCGGACGCGGGCGAGAGGTCCGGTCCTTCTGACCCGGATTCGGCGGTCAGGAGCTGACTAGGGATGCGGCCCCCGGCACTCCGGGTCCTGGCTGCCTCACCCAGAACTTATTCACTACCCGGGATTTCAGCCCCGGAAGCGGGCGAGAGGTCCGGCCCTCCTGACCAGGAAGAGGCGGTCAGGAGATGACTCGGGATGCGGCCCCGGCACTCCGGGGCCTGACTGCATCCCTCCGAACATCTTCACTACCCGAGATGACAGCCCCGGAAGCGGGCGAGAGGTCCGGCCCTCCTGACCAGGAAGCGGCGGTCTGGAGCTGACTCGGGATGCTGCCACGCCCACCGAAGCCATGCCGGCTCCGGATGGGCTCGCCGCCCTTGAGACGGGCCAGGTTTCCGGAGCCGGATGAGGCGGCCCCGGCTCCCGGCTCCGGATGCGGTCCCCGGCCCGATTCCCAGGCTGTTCCGGCAGTTTTCGGCAGCGGAGCCGGATCGGATGTCGGCGGAAGCAACACCTGCCCGGATGTGGCAGCCATGCCTCCTGGACCAGGATGCAGCTTCTCATCAGTCCGGTTCCCGCATGTAGTGTAAATCTGTCAATACGAGTGAACAGGCAGGGTCTCTCCGGCCCGGATTCGGATGACCTGCCGGGCCGCTCGGTTGGAGCGAGTTTCTCTCGGAACGCCCGAGTTTTGCGCCCGGTCCGGTTCAGGGAAGCCCGTCCGGGCTCAACCCGGAACGCCAGCCGCAGCCGGCCGGCCATTCCTCTCTTCCAACATGCCCTGACTTGCGCTATCATGCTCGGGTTGTCTGCCGCAGGGCCGCGGACGAGAATCCGCTCGCGAGGCCCGATCCGGGCCGCGGGAGCGGCGTTCGCTCCGGATTCTCCGGGCCATCCGCAAGCCATATCCGTCTCAGGCCCGTCCGGGCTTCCGGGCCGGGCCAGGGCCGGCATCCGGTCGCGGGGCCACGGCGTTTCCGCCGGATGGCGCCCGGCATCCGGGTGCATCCCGGCTGAGGACGCGCCGCCGGGCCGGCTCCGCAGGGGATGTCAGGATTGCCTCATGGGCATCCGTGCATCCGGGTCGTGGCATCCCACATCCGGCATCCCTGAGGCATCCCTGCGGCATCCCAGCCGGCCGTCCTGCATCCTTGATGGGTCATCCGGCATCCCTGCGGCATCCTTGCCGCCCGTCCTGCCTGCATCCTTGATGGGCCATCCGGCATCCCTGCTCTGGCATTGCGGCTTCCCGCGGCGGAGGCCGCGCATCCTGGCCGAGGCCTCCCGGAGGCGGTGCGGGAAGGCCGGGCCGCCCGGGACATCCAGCCGGCGATCCCGACATCCGGGGCCGCCTCTTCTCCAGACTTCATCCGCCCGGCTCCGGCCCGGACGGATGTCATCTCATCCGCCGGGACGCGGGGGCTGCAGGGCCCCCGGGAACGGCATCCGGGAAGGCCGGGGACGCGTGGCCGGGCTTCCGGCAGAGGCGGGGTATCACGGGCGATGCGCTACATCGGAGGGAAGTCGCAGCTTCTGAGCGGCATTGACGCGGTGGTGGACGAGAAGGTCCCCGACGGCGGGGGACTGTTCTGCGACGCCTTCGCGGGCACGGGGAGCGTCGCGAGGCACTTCAAGAACCGCTTCCAGGTGATCTCCAACGACATCCTGCACTTCTCCTACGTGATCCAGAAGGCCACGGTCGAGGCCAACGTCGCCCCCTCGTTCGAGGGGCTGAGGGCCGGCGGCATCGACGATCCAGTCCGCTACCTGGAGACGGCCGACACCGAGCTGGCCGTGAGATGCCCCTTCTTCATAACCGAGAACTACGCCACCGACCAGGACCGGCCCCAGCGGGACCCGGAGTGGGACGGGGACGGCGCCGGCCAGTACGGAGGCCCGGACGGGGGGGCGGACTGGGACGGGGACGACGGGGTCCGGAGGTCCCTCCTCTGGACCAGCTGGGGGCCCGTGGCGGCGGCCTCCGGCATCCTCCTGGGACCGGACGGGGCGCCCGCCAGGCGCTGGGTCGGAAGCGGCGGGACCGGCCTGATCCTGGGACCGGACGGCAACCCCGTGGCCCGGAACGGGCATGACGGCCGGCGGCCCGCTCCTGGCCGGGACGCCCGGCCGGGACGCGGGCAGGACTGCTGCGGCGGGGACGGGCAGGAGCACCTGGACGACTTCCTGGAGGGAGACGGGCCAGGCGCTGCCGCGCCAGCAGGCGGGAGGAGGCCCCGGGAGAACGGGCGGATGTACTTCACCCGGGCCAACGCCAGGAGGATGGACTTCATCCGCCACACCGTAGAGGCGTGGAAGGACGCGGGCCTCATCACCGAGGCCGAGTACTTCAACCTCCTGGCGAGGCTCGTGGAGGGGGTGCCCTCGGTCTCGAACACCGCGGGCACCTACGGGGCCTACCTGAAGACCTGGGACCGCAGGGCGCTCAAGCCCTTCGCGATGCCGCCGCTGGAGATAGTGGACAACGGCCTCGTGAACCGCTCGTACAACATGGACGCGAACATCCTGGTCCGCGAGGTGGAGGGGGAGGTCCTGTACGTGGACCCGCCCTACACCTGCCGCCAGTACGGTGCCAACTACCACGTGCTGGAGACCGTTTCCCGCTACGACTCCCCCGGGGTCAGGGGGGTGACCGGCATGCGGGACTGCCCCGTGGCCCGTTCCTCGTACTGCATCCGTTCCGAGGTGGAGGGCGCCTTCGACGACCTGCTGGGCCAGGCCCGGTTCCGCCACATCGTGTTGAGCTACTCCACCGAGGGTCTCCTGTCCCCGGAGAGGCTCGAGCAGCTCCTGAAGCGGCACGGGTCGCAGGTGAGCTACCTGCGCTACGAGACCCCCTACCGCCGCTACCGGTCAGGGGTCAAGGGCTCGGGCAGGGCGCTGTGCGAGTACGTCTTCTACGTGCGGAAGGCCGTCAGGCACGGGAAGGCCGCAGCCCCCGCGGAAGAGTCCATAAGGGCGGCCGACGCCATGGCCGGGCGGCTCGGGTCCTGGAGGACCGGGGAGGGCGGCGCGCCCGGGACGCCCGGCGCCCGCCTCCCGGGGCAGGGGTGCTGGGACGAGAACGGGCTCACCCCCGGCATGGCTGGATACCGCCCCCCCCGCATCAAGAAGTCGGGCGGCCCCAAGCCGGCCCTGCCGCCGCCCGTGTCCGGCCCCAGGCCCAGGCCCAGGCCCAGGCCCAGGCCGAGGCCGAGGCCGCCCGCCAGGCCCCTGCCGGGCAGCGGATACCTGAAGTCCCCCTTCAACTACATAGGGAACAAGTTCCGCCTGCTCCCGCAGATCATGCCCCGCCTGCCGGACGGGGTGAGGACCTTCGTGGACCTCTTCGCGGGCGGGTGCGACGTGGGCATCAACGCCAGGGCGTCCAGGATCGTCTGCAACGACCTGAACGCCAAGGTCATCGGCATGTACCGCGCCTTTCAGGCGGCGGACCAGGACTCCGTCCTGGAGCGCATAGACTCCCGCATAAGGACCTTCGGGCTCTCCGAGGACAACCCCAAGGGCTACGAGGCCTTCAGGGTGTTCTACAACGCCACCGGCGACCCCGTGGACCTCTTCACCCTGGCCTGCTACTCTTTCAACTACATGTTCAGGTTCAACAGCCGCCTGGAGTACAACAACACCTTCGGGAAGGGCCGTAGCCGCTTCACCGAGACGATGCGGAAGAACCTCGTCGCCTTCATGGAGCGCATCAAGTCCGCCGACATCGTCTTCACCGCCGGGGACTTCTCCGAGGCGGACACCTCGCGCCTGGCCCGCGGGGACATGGTCTACTGCGACCCCCCCTACCTCATCGCCCAGGGGAGCTACAACGACGGGACGAGGGGCTTCAAGCAGTGGGGCGAGGCCGAGGAGGCCTCCCTCTACGCGCTCCTGGACCGCCTGCACCGGAGGCACGTGAAGTTCGCTGTCTCGAACGTCCTGTCCCACAAGGGTTCCGGCAACCGCATCCTGGCCGACTGGTGCAGGAAGTACCACGTGACCATGCTGGACAGCGACTACTCCAACTCCAGCTACAACACCAAGAAGGCAGGGAGCCTGGAGGTGCTCATCACGAACTATCCGCCCCCGGAGATTCCCTCCGGCGAAGGCCCGGACGGCCACCCCCTCGGGGCGTACTGGCACAACCGTCTCGCGCTGGCAGGCATTGCCATGTCCAGGTTCCCCGAGGAGCCGGTCCGGATGGAGGGGCCTCCCGCCGTCGCGCGGCCCGGCGACGCGCCGAGGCGCGTCGCCGGCAGAGGCTCCGGCGCCGCCCGCGAGAGGGACAGGCCCTCCCCGTCAAGGCAGGCCGCCCGCGGCTCGCCCAGGCCTCAGGTCATACGGAACATCGCCCCCAAGCCCAACATAGCGAGGCCCCAGTCCACCCGCTACGCCGTTTCCGCGTCCCAGGCGCCTCCCCCGGCCGGAACGGCCGGCACTGTTCCCGGACCGGAGAGCCCGGACCCGCCCGTGCCCGGAGTCCCCGCCGGCGGCGCGGCGGCCCGGGAAGTGCCGGGCGGCGCGTCCGTCCCCGGCTCTGCGGCACGGGCCGTGCCGGGGAACGGCGCGTCCGTGCGCGACACGGCGGCCCAGGCCGCGCCCGTGAACGGCAGAGGCGCGTCGGCCGGCGACGAGGCGGCCAAGGCCGTGCCGGGAAACGGCATGTCCGTTGCTGACGCTCCCGTGAAGGCCGTGTCCGGGAACGGCACGCCCGCTCCCTGCCCGAAGGTCCTGCGCAGGCCTGGAAAAGGCTCGACAGCCGGCGGCGCGCAAGTTCAGGCAGCGCCGGGGAACGCCAAGCCCTCTCCGGCCGCGCGGGAGAACGGCTCGCCCGTCCATGCCGCGGCGGGAAACGGCGGGCAGGACGGTGACGTTCAGGAGGACGGCATGCCGGCTTCGGCAGCGCCTGGGAACGGAGCGCACGTTCAGGCCGGAAGGGGAAACGGCGCACCCGTTCGGCCTGGAAGGGGGAACGGAGAGCACGTTCAGGCCGTAAAGGGGAACGGCGGCAAGGCCCCGGACGATCCTGAGAGGTGTGACCGGAAGCGTTCGGCGACCGCCGCAGGCACTTGCTCCGACATTGACACTGACGCGGACGCGCACGGTGACGAGGGAGCGGAGCCCGGCTCAGGCCGCGGTGGAACTGGCGCGGATGGGTCCGTTGAGGTCAAGGACGGCCAGGACGGGATCGGATGATCCGTGCCGCACGGCTGCCGACGGCCCAGTGCCGCCCGGCCGGCGGAAAGGGGATTTTCAGGATGAAAGAACCGTCAAGGCATCTCTACGGGAAGACGGAGATGCGGAAGATCGACGCCCACGCGCACGTGGGGGAGTTCGGGTCGTGGTGCGGCGTGTCCATATCCGCCGCGGACATGGTCTCGGAGATGTCGCTCTACGGCATTGAGAAGGCGATAGTGAGCTATCCCGACAACAGGGTGGCCCTGGACGCGCAGGTGGCGTTCCCGGGCAGGCTTCACGCCCTCGCCTGGATGAACCCCACGCTTCCGTCCGCGGCGGACGAGTTCCGCGGGCTGTGCTCGGAGGGCGCCGTCTCCGGCCTGAAGCTCCATCCCCTCTTCAACGCCTACACGGCCAACGACGAGTGCGTCTTCCCCCTGATGGAGGAGTGCGTGATGCGCGATTTGCCCGTGTTCGTCCATTCCGGGCACCCGCCCTTCTCCCTTCCCTGGAGCATAGGCCAGCTGGCCCAGGAGTTCCCGAAGGCCCGTGTAGTGATGGTCCACATGGGACACGGCCACGGGGTCTACATCCAGGCGGCCATCGACGTGGCCAGGTCGGTCGGGAACGTCTGGCTCGAGAACTCCGGAATGCCCATGCACACCAAGACGCGCGAGGCCTACTTCCGGGTGGGAGCGGAAAGGATCTTCTGGGGGAGCGACGTCCCCTTCCACCACTACGCGGTCGAGATCCTGCGCACCGAGGTGAGCGGCCTGGAACAGTCCCAGCTGGAGGACGTCTTCTGTAACAACATAAGAAAGTTCATGGGCTGGTAGCTTGGTTTTCTGGGTGTCGGGCGTCTGGAGCTTCAGGGTGCCGACTGGCTGGAACTTGCGGAAGAAGGACGGCTGGAGCTTCAAGGTTCCGGACGGCAGAAGCTTCAGGTTTCCGGACGGCCGCAGGGACAGCATGGACGCGACTTCACGGTCTCCTTTTCGGTATCTGTTCACTGTCGAAAGCGGGGGAACCTACGGCAGGACCCAGGTCTTCCTCATTCCTCGTGCAGGATGGCCTTCCTCCGGGGCCAGGACGGCTTTCCTCCGGAGTCAGACCGGCCTTCCTTCAGGTCCAGAGCGGTCTTCCTCCAGGCCGGAGCGGCCTTCCTCCAGCTCCAGGACAGGCTTCCTTCATGGCCAGGGCGGCCTTCCTCCAGCTCCAGGACAGGCTGCCTCCGTGGCCAGGGCGGCCTTCCTCCAGCTCCAGGACAGGCTCCCTCCGTGGCCAGGGCGGCCTGCCTCCAGCTCCAGGACAGGCTACGTCCGTGGCCAGGGCGGCCCACTTCCAGCTCTTGGACAGGCTAGCTCCGTGGCCAAGGCGATCAACCCGTGAACGGATACCCTTTTCGGATCAGCCGAAGGGGAGGGCCGGGAAGCAGTCTGCTTCAAGAGTGAGGAGAAACCGGGGGAACGGACCAGAACGGACCCATGACGGTCAGGGTGCGGCTCGGAAGCTCTGGGCGGCATTTTCAGAACGCGACGGTCATGAGAAAGGAGCCAGTCCAGCCGTCCCGCGTGCCGGCATGGCCCTGGAGACCGAGTTCCAGGGACACGGGCTGGTCCTGGCCGGGAACGAGGGCGACGCCGAGCTCGCCTACGGCCGTGCCGCCCTTCACTGACGGCGACTCGATCTCGTTGCCGTACGCCATGGCCCGCTGTCTGCCGTCAGTCTCCAGCTCGTAGGCGGCGCCCACGTATGGCACGAAAAGATCCGTCGCCCTGAAGGAGAGCCTGCCTCCGGCCCGCACGCGGTGAGAGTCCGAATCCATGAACTCCACCCGGTCGCCGGTGGAGATGACGACCGAGTCCCCCTGGCGGCGTGTCCAGAAGTACCTGGCGTAGACGTCGAGCGAGGCGTTTTCGGAGAGTTCCATGAGGTATCCGACACCCAGATGCAAGCCGAAGTACCCGGAGGAGCTCTCGTATCCCGTCCTGCCCGGCCCGCCTGCAGGGGCGAAGTCGGACGAGTACTCGCTCCTGACCCTTCCGGCCCTGAAGCTGGCTTCCGAGTGAAAGGTGCCGGCACCCGCTCCGGCGAAATCCATGCGGGCCAGGACGCCTCCGCCAGTGTAGCTGACGGTGCCGTCGCCGCTCACCGTCCCGGCGTCCGGAAACGAGTTGCGAGTCGCAAATGAGCCGCTGCCGTGCTCGACGAACGCTCCCAGTGTGAGCGTTCCGGCGTCCAGATCGTAGCCCCAGGAAAGCCCGGCCATGAGGGACAGCCCGGAAACGTCCGCGTCCGATCCGGAACCGTAACGCGACCTTCCGCCTGAAACGGCGGCGAATGGTCCCGGTCCGTAGCAGCCTCCGTACGTGGCTGACGCGCGCCGGATGGCGCCTGCCGCCTCGGCAATGCCCTGCCCGGCCGCCAGATCGCCTCCCTGGCCGAGAAACGCCGCGCCCGCGAGAAACGCCGCCGACAGGGGGCTGGCGGCAGGGCCTACCACCTGTATCCCGTAAACTTCGGCATAGAGCGTATGATTTCCCTGGCCGATTTTAAAAGCAACATCCAGGAGTTCGCCTTTTTTGCCTGTCAGGATTTCGCCGACGTTTTCGACATTGCCGTTAATAGCGAGTGCCCTAATCAGCGCTATGCGGTCCCCGACCTTCAGGGGACCGCCGCCGGCCAGGATGTTCACGTCAGATACGGAAGCGCTTTTGTTGGTATACGTGCTGTCTGTGAAATCTATCTGGTGGTCGACGATCAGCGCCCCGTCATGCGAACCTGGAATGATGAAGCTGTAGACCTCGAAGTTCGAGACATTTTCAACTGAACTTCCGGAATAATTCCAGACGTTCAGCGTGTTTCCCGTGAAAGGATCTCCCGACGAGTAAATTTGGCCGCCGATTATGTCTGAAATGAATAAGATCGGAGATCCGGTAAGGGTGACGGCATTGTTGATCGCAAAAGCGTCGGCTTGACCGCCGATTATGTCTGTCCCGACAAGCCCGCCGCTGACAAATATGGAGTTTTCGCTGGCAGTGCTGCCACCCGCTATGGCAGTGCCGCCTCTGATGTTGGCGACCTCGCCGCCGGTCATGATGACACTGTTGCCGTCCGCCGAGATGCCGCCGTAACTGTAGCCGCCTAAAAGTTCAAAAGAGACATAGCCGTCATTGACGAAAACCTTGTTGTCATTTGCCTGGCCATAGGAGCTTTGACCGCCGAGAACTGACTGTGAAGCTCCTCCGTTTAACGTGACTGTGTTGCCATTGGCATTTCCTGTTCCTTCACCGTAGCCGCCATAAATTTCACTGACAAAGTTACCGGAAAATATCACGCTGTTGCCAGTGACATTGCCATTGGAGCTGAATCCTCCATAAATTTCAAGGCCGATGGTTCCGGAATTGATGATTAGCTGGTTTCCCTCGACATTCAAAGAGCTTGTGCTCACCCCGCCATATACGTAACCGGGCACGTCGTCGTTTACCGTGACCGTGTTGTTGGACAGTTCATCTGGAAAAAGGCTGGGCTCAAAGGTAAACCCGAGAGGGTCGACCCTCAGCAGAACCCCGTTTCCGGGCCATGTGATTTCTTCCGACATCGACTTGCCGGCAGACAGGACGGAAAGGCAGAAAGCAAGCAGGAAGACGGCGGACACGAACAAGTTCGGGCATGGCCTGATGGAAGTCATGGTTTCACCCTGAAGAATTCCGTCCCCGGATGTTGCCGTTGCGATCTCTCGGGGGGCGGGAGACGGGTTAGGGCTGAGGGAAGCCGGCGGCCTGATTTCGCAGGAAAACAGGCTATTTTCAAATATGACTATAATCCAGTCCCGTCGGAAAGTCAAAGCGGGACTGGAGCGAGACTGGCATGTCACGTTCAGCAATTGACTCAGGCTGTTGTTGTCGCATCATTAGGAAATACCAATTTGCCTTTTTAATACAAGATGCGGGGAGGTTTCAGGAAAACACTGATGGAGGATTAGATATTGAACTGTGCTATAGTAACAAGATTACTAATGTCGTGGACCTTTTTATTGACAGTTGTTTTATATATCCAGTTAACATTGAAATTTAAGGTTTTTATTAAAATTCTCTTGAATGATGTATTATTTTTATTGAAATATTAATTTTTATCATTTGAATTATTGGTGGCATTGTCCTAAGGTTTAGGTATATTCCTCTTATGGATTTGTAATTTAATAAAATAATTATATATATAAACATAATTTAAGATACAATATTTATATATAGTAATTATGAATTATAAAATTTTAATATTACTCTTTGTTTAAAAATAATAACCATTAAGATGACATCGATGCATATTCTTCAAGTTTCATCGTTGTATACCCTAAGAGTATAGTTTATATAAGATCGACACAAATTTTTTGTAATCCGAAAGATTGCTAACATGTTGTCAAGGGGGAGAAGGAGAGCTGGAAGAAAGTGACGTCATGTTTGAAAAAGTTAAATGGGTACAATAATTTTTATTTAATTATTTCTGATTTCAAAATAATATCATGACATGATTATAAGGCTGAATGAAGCTAACAGTAACCTCAAACAGTCCGTCAACTGTTATGGCCACGCCTTTTAGCATATTCCGACTTCCCTGGACGTTGCTGCATAGTATTACCCGTTTAATTAAATGTCGGAACCTTCTTCCATGTTTTGAGAGTGAACCATGGCGAGGAAATATCAAGGTTGGGGGTTTGCCCAATCTTTTCACCCATGGGCTGATATCCAGAATTATGACATATAACTAATCGGGTAATATTTCGACATATTACCCGTTTAATCAAATGTCGGAATCATCTTCCATATAATAGTAGCGAATCATAGCGAACAGATACCAGGACTGGGGTTTTGCTCGACCTTTCCATCTCTGGGCTGATAGCTAAATTCCCACATTTGATTAAACGGGTAATAATACCGTCCATGTCGAGTCTTGTCCCTTTTAGCCATTTAAACTTTGCAACGAAAGGGATACTCCCCATGACGCGCACGTTTCAGGAGCATGATTAACAACTCTCTGAAGATAGCATTGGAAGGCCTAAGCAATTCGCCATTGCTCCCGTAACTCTTCAAGAAACCAAAATCAATTAAATATATCTTCTCCCAATCGAAAGCAAAGTCAGGCAACGTCTTAGCTCCGCCAATTACATAGTCAATTAACCACCTGAAACTTGGCACACTGAGTTGCTTCATCAACGAGTCTAAACTAAACCGTTGCAGATACGAGTCTATCGCGTATTGGTCCTCTGGCGAGTATGGCCTCAGATTGTTCGCAAACGGATTGAAACTGCGATAGTAGCTCGAAAGCAACTGATTGGCAACTGAGTCGATGTCGTCTCCAGTGGCGGCTCTGGAATATTTATTCAGGTTCCATGAAATACAGACATGGGCTGCCATCCAGTTGACCAGACATGGCTGTCCCTCGCTCCAGAACCATGCCCTGTCGACCGCTTCCGGCAGGAATATCTGTCCCGTCGCCGCAGTGTGCTGATCATAGAGTTCCTTGATTTCCTCATGTGAGAAATTTACAAGAGTCATCGACTTGAAAATCTGGGTATCGGGACTTCCTTCTTCCCCGGACTCATATTCCAGCAGGAATTTTGGCACATAATTTCTGAAGTCCCTTGCGCCAGCAAGACACACAGAGCTCGGAAACTTGAAGCCCGTGGAACTGTGACGGAGCAGATAGCCTTCCCGCAACTGGGACAGGAACATGACAAGCGGTTTTTTGCAAAGACAGTCCATGTTGTCGAAAATGACTACCAGTTCCCTGTCCAAATCCTGGCACAAGCCGCTGAGCATGAGCCTGACCTTGGTGCCGGGATCGTCCATGTACGGCTCATTCTTGATGGCATCCCACCGATCCCTGAGTTTCATGGGACCGCACCAGGAAATACTAAAATCTACCCGGCTTACAATTACACTCATGGCTGTTTCAGCATCTTCGACATCACACAAGTCACACAAAGGGCACAGGAGTACGTAATGCCGGCCCTCGGAGTTAATCTTTCGGGTCAGTTCTATCAGACAGGTGGTCTTGCCCGAATCGGGGGGAGCATTAAGGGTGAAATAGTGTTCTCCTTTTATCATGTCAATAATTCCCGGAAGACGCGGGAGGGCAGAAATCATATAATTCCTTGACGGGTTGCAAGTACCTTCAAAATTAAATTGTTTTTTCTGTATTTCTGTCATGATGTCTCCCAGAAGGAAAAAGAAAATTGATCTTCCATGGCGTTTTCTGTCCAAGACCGTCAGGCCTGTTTCTTGCAAGGCCGTATGTTACCCAAAAAGACGCTCAAACAAACTCCGGCAACAAACCGCACGTCCTCGCGCCTGCCTTGGCAACATGACCGTGCCGGCATCCCGTGCCTTGCCGACCTTGTTTGAAGAAACATATCACATCGGCATATCGATGGCAACCCTTATGAACCCTGTAAAACTGTGACACTGCAATATTCGAGTGATAATTTTAATCCCTTCACATGTAGTGGCCAAACTGACACTGCCAGCACTCGTCCAGCTTCCCCCAGACCCTGTCTGCCGCAGTCATGGCTCTTGACTGTCCCTCACGTTTGAGTGCCGGGCATGTCTCTCGCCTTAACATGCCCGGCATGTCCCTCTCCTTTGCAAAGTTGCCGTACCTCCGCCACCTAACCTGCTCAACCCGCTGACGGACACGTAAACTTGAAAAGCAACGGCAAAAATTTTTTCAAATCTGAATCGAAACGAAACCTATCATCAGGCTTTACCATCTGAAAATATTTCATCATAATTCAGTTTAACTACTAAATTTGTAGTTAAAATTTTCTATCAACATAGGATTTGTAAAATAATAACAAAGCTTATGTATTTGAAATTTTATTATTATATTTGTTTTAAATTATAATCATCAAAGAGAATTGGAGCAATGTAGTGAAAAAATTCTCTTTACTCTTCCTGTCACTTCAACATGGGGGCTCCCTCGTCCACAACCTTCCTCCGCTCCATCCGCCATCCTCTCCACCCGCTTCTGCCAGCCACCCGCACTCGGCTCCGTTTCCCAGCAGGTTCCTGAAATGCAAAGAATTACAAAATTTCAAAGCCATGAAGCTCCAAAGACCCTAAGTAAGTAAATTCCAAAGGCTCTAAGATCAGAATTACGAAGTTCCAAAGTTCCTAAGCCTTCTGAGACCCTAAGCCTTCTGAGACTCTTAGGCTTCTGAAACCTTAAGACCCGAAGTCACGAAGAACCGAAGTCACGAAGAACCGAAGTCACGAAGAACCGAAGACACGAAGTCACTAAGACACGAAGTCACTAAGACACGAAGTCACTAAGACACGAAGTCACTAAGACACGAAGTCACGAAGACACGAAGTCACTAAGACACGAAG
>JAISFP010000042.1 GCA_031263525.1 Deltaproteobacteria bacterium
GGAGCGCCTCGGCGGGACGGCAGGCCATGACCAGCGTCAGGCCCAGGCTGTCCAGGAGCGGGAGCGCCCGTTCACGCCCCGGGGCGCCCGGCCCCGGGAGGAGCGCCAGGGCCTCCAGGGCCTTTGCCTCCGCCCCCGCCATATCCCCGGCGTCGCGCATCTCACGCGCGGGATCGTCCTGGCCCGTGCCTGTCTCGTCCCACGACCAGTGGAAGATCCGGGCGCTGACCGACCCGCCGCCTGGCTGCGCAACCCAGTCGTTCGGGGCCGGGCCGCCCAGGCGGACCAGATCGCGGGCGAGCCGGAGGTTCTCCCTGGCCGTCACGAGAAACCCGTCCCTTCTCGTTTTCGGGCCCGGCTCCACGCTCTCCAGCGCCGGCACGACCTCCTCGAGCAAGGCGCACGCCTCGCCCTCCCTGCCGGTCTCGGCAAGGGCCACGGCCTCCAAGCTCCGCGCGCCGAGGGCCGAAATCAGGTACTCCTGCTCGCGGTGCGCCCCCCCCTCCCAGGCATTCCCGACCTGCCGGAAATGTTCCAGGGCCTTCCGGGGGCGGCCAAGGCAGAGCTCGAGGAACCCGAGATTCTGGAGCCTGTCGTACGCCGCCTGGTCGCGTACGCCCAGGTGCCTGTAGGTTATGTCCCGGGCCTCGCTGATGAATGCTTCCCCCTCCTCCCTTCCGTCCTTCGCGAGGATCGCGCCCAGCAGGTCCAGGAACGGGAGCGCCTCTGCGCAGCCGGAGCCGTGGCCCCTCACGGCGTCCTTCAGGGCGGCGCGGGCCTCGGCCTCGGCGCCCACGAAGTCGCCCGCCTTGTACAGCCCATACCCGGGCAGGTCGCTTCCCCCGAGCGGGAACATGAAGTTCAGCCTCCAGCTGGCCTTGAACCTGTGCTGCATCAGCGTCTCCTTTCCGGCCCGCAGAGGCCGGCGCCCGGGGGCGGGGGTTGGAAGCCGGCGGCCTGGGGGAGCTTTAAGGCCGGCGGCCTGGGGGAGCTTGAAGGCCGGCACCCAGGGGCGGGGGCTGAAGCCCGGCGCCCGGAGGCGTGGGCCGAAGGCCGGCGCCCAGGGGCCTGGGCCGAAGGCCGGCGACCAGGGGCGGGGGCTGAAGGCCGGCGGCTAGCCGCGCCCTTCGAGCCATTCCTCCGCCAGACGCAGGTTGTGCCTGGCACTGGGGACCATCACCTTTATTTCATCAGGGCCCAGCCGCTCCGTGACGGCCAGGACGTCCCGGAAGACCGCGACGGCCCTCTCGAGCCTGCCGAAACTGGCAAGCGCGATCCCGACGCCCGTCCGAGCGACGAGGGTCTTCGGGTCCTCACGCCCATAGAGCGCCGCGCGCGCGGCAGCCGCCTCCGCGAGGCGGGCCAGCCCCTCCTCGGCGCGGCCCGACAGGAGCATGGCCATGCCCATGCTGACGTTCCTCACCAGGGTCCAGTCGTGCCCGGACCCCAGCAGCCTGGTGCTTATGGAGAACGCCTCGGCCAGGTACGGGAGCGCCTCCGCGTGACGGGAGGCCATGACCAGCGTCTGGCCCAGGCTGTCCAGGAGCGGGAGCGCCCGATCACGCCCCGGGGCACCCGGCCCCGGGAGGAGCGCCAGGGCCTCCAGGGCCTTCGCCTCCGCCCCCGCGAGATCTCCCGCGCCGCGCATTTCCCTGGCGGGATCGTCCCGCCACGTGCCTGGGTCCTCCACCGTCCAGCGAAAGCGCCCTCTGTCGTCCGTCCCTGCTCCATGCAGGGCTTCCCAGCCGAGCTGAGGCGCCCCGCCCCGGCGGACAAGCTCGTGGGCCAGCCGGAGGTTCTCCCTGGCAATCATGAGATTCTTGTCCCTTCTCGGGCTCGGGTCCATCCTCTCCAAGGCCGACACGGCCTCCTCCAGGAGGGCGAGCGCCTGGCCCTCCCTGCCGTCCTCCGCGAGGGCCACGGCCTCCATGCACTGCGCGCCGAGCGCCGAAACCTGAAATTCCGGTCCGAGGCGCGCCACCCCCTCCCAGCCCTCCCTGGCCTTCCCGAAATGTCTGAGGGCCTCCCTGGGGCGGCCCAGGTGGAGCTCACCGAGCCCGAGATTCTGAAGCCGGTCGTACATCGCGCGTCTGTCGTCTCCCAGATGCCTGGTGCTTATGTCCAGGGCCTCGCGAAGGATGGCCGCCCCCTCCTCCTCCCTGCCGTTCAGCACAAGGAACATGCCCAGCAAGTCCAGGTTCGGGAGAGCCTCGGCGCGGTCGGACCCGTGGCTCCTCACGACATCTTTCAGAGCCCTGCGGGCGGCGGCCACTGCGCCCACGACGTCGCCCATTTCGAAGAGCCTCAGTCCTGGCCGGTCGTCTTCGCCAGACAAGGCAAGAAAGCCCAGCTTCCAGCTGGCCTTGATCCTGGACTGCATCAGTTTCTCCTTTCCGGCCCTTACGAGGCCGGCACCCAGGGGCGGGGGCCGAAGGCCGGCTCCCAGGGGCGGGGGCCGAAGGCCGGCGCCCAGGGGCGGGTGCCGAAGGCCGGCGCAAAGCGAGAATGAAGAAAGCTCCGGGCCATGCAGACCCCGGCGGAAGCCGGCCGCCCTCAGGGTTCCGGCGGAAGCGGACGGAGCAGCCCGTCGTGGACCGCCTGGGCCATCTCCAGGTTTTTCCTGGCTAACTGCATGGCGTCCATGTCCGGAGGAACGATCCGCCCCGTCTCGTCCAGGACCTCCCGCAGAATCGGCTCGGCCATGTCCGCCCTGCCGTCCAGCGCCAGGGCAATCCCGTAGTTCGACCGTGCGCCGAGCCTGAGCGGGTCCCCGGGAGCCAGCCGTGCGACGCGATAGTCCATGAGGCTTGCAAGGTGCCCCAGCCCCTCTCCGGGCCGGCCCGTCAGGGACAGGGCGATGCCCAGGTTGGCCCGCCTGGCGAGGGTCAGCGCATGGCCTGGCCCCGGCGAGACGAGGCTCAGCGAGACCGCCTCCTCCAGGCACGGGACCGCCTCGGCATTGCGGCCTGCAACGGAGAGGGTGAGCCCCAGGCTGTCCAGAAAGGCCAGCGCCTCCTCCCTGCCCGGAGCCCCGGGCGCCGGGCAGCGGGCCAGGGCTGTCCGGGCGGCCTTCTCCGCCTCCGCCAGATCCCCCCGCCCCCGCATCTCCCGCGCCGGGTCCCTCAGGCCCCCGCGCGCCTCGGCGTCCTCCAGCCTGAACCCGAAGCGCTGCTCCCCGGCCCCCGGAAGACCTCCCCCGCCGTCCGGGAGTCCCGCCCCCCCCGAGCGGAGACTCTCGGCCAGCGCCGCGTTGTGCCTGACAGCGGAGAGATAGGGCTCCCTGGTCAGGTTCGGGGGCACCTTCCCGAAGGCGTCCAGGACCTCCGCGAAGGCGGCGGACGCCTCGTCCGCCCTGCCCTCCTCGACAAGGGCCACCGCCACGATGGCCCTCGCGTTGAGCGTCGCCGGGTGCTCCGGCCCCAGGCCCTTCTTCCTCGCCTCCGCGACGGTGCCCAGGAGCGACAGCGCCTCCGCGACGCGGCCCAGGTTGAGACACGCGACTCCGAGCGCCAGCATCCGGTCGTAGGTGTAACCGTCGAGGGGGCCGGCGGACCTGGAGCTTATGGCCACGGCCTCGCGCACGACGGGTTCCGCCTCCTCAGCCCTATTCGCCATGAGCAGGGCGGCGCCCAGCACGTCCAGGCACGGGAGCGCCTCCCCGCAGCTCGACCCGTGCGCCCTCACGCGGTCTTTCAGCGCCCTGCGGGCGACCGTCTCGGCGCCAGCGAAATCCTCCCTCTCGATTTCCTCCCAGCCGGGAAGATCGCGGGGATCTCCCGGGGGGTTGAAGCGGAGCTGCCACGGGACCTTCAGAGCCATCCTGTCTCCTTCCCGGCCTCGCGGAGGCCGGCCTCGTCAGCCTGCGCAGAATGCCCCGGACGCCGCAGGCCCAGCCGCCAGGAAGCCCGGGGCACGGAACCCCGGCCCTCCGAAAGCCCAGCCGCCAGGACGGCCGCAGGCCGCCCGCAAGCCCGGGTTCCGGCCTCCTCAGGGCTCCTCAAGGTACATCTTCACCAGCCCGTCGTAGATGGCCTCGGCCAGCTCCAGGTTGCTCCTGGCCCTCCGGACGGCCTCCACGTCCGGGGGGACGAGCCGCTCCGTCTCCTCCAGGACATCCCGCAGGACCGACACGGCCCCTGCCCCCTTTGCGTCCAGGATCAGGGCAATCCCGAAGTTCGACCGGGCGCCGAGCCTATCCGGGTCTCCGGGCCACAGCCGGTCACGATCGTCCATGGGGACCCTCAGGTGCATCAGCCCCTCGGCTGGGCGGCCCGCCGCGGCCAGGGCGACGCCCAGGTTGCCCTGCCTGGAGACGGTCAGCGCATGGCCTGGCCCCAGCATGTCCCGGCTGATCGAGTACGCCTCCGCCATGAACTCGACAGCCTCGCGAGGACGATCGGCCGCGATGAGGGTCTGCCCCAGGCTCTCCAGAAAGACCAGGGCCTTCTCCCCGCCCGGGGCCCCCGGCGCCGGGCAGAGGGCCAGGGCAAGCCTCGCGGCATCCTCCGCCCCCCCGAGATCCCCGAGGGCCCGCATCTCCTGAGCCGGGTCCGTCATGCCCGAGTTCACGGCGGTGTGCTCCAGCCTGTACATGAAGCCCCTCCCCGCGGTCCCCGGAAAGCTTTTCGGCTCCACCCGGGGGCCGGGCCGGCGCCCCAGCCATCCCCCGCGGAGACGTCCGGCCAGCTCCGCGTTGTGCTTGGCCATCGTGAAAAACGGCTCGGTGCCGACGTGCGGGGGCACCCTCCCGAATGCGTCCAGGACCTCCCGGAAGACGGCGACCGCCTCGTCCAGCCCGCCGTCCTCGGCACGGGCCACGGCCGCGAAATTTCTCGCGTGCAGCGTCGCCGGGTGCCCCGGCCCCAGGCTCCGGCTCCGGCTCCTGACGTCCGCCACGTCATCGAATATCTCCAGCGCCTCCCAGACGCGTCCGCAGGAGAGCTTCGCGACGCCCAGCGCCAGCTGGCGCTCGCCGGTGCCGCCGCTGTGGCGGCCGCAGACCCTGGCGCTTATGTCCAGGGCCTCGCGCAGGAAGCTCTCCGCCTCCGCCTCCCTTCCCGCCAGGATCAGGACCGCGCCCAGAGCGTCCAGGCACGGGAGGGCCTCCCTGCAGCTCGAGCCGTGCGCCCTCACGCAGTCTTTCAGCGCCCTGCGGGCCGCGGACTCGGCTCCCTCGAAATCATCCGCCTCGAGCTCGTCCCAGCCAGGAAGGTCGCAGGGATCGCCCGAAACAGCTAATCGCAGGTCCATGGGATTGGCAGAGGCAACTTCAGTCTCCTTTCCGGCCTCGCGGAGGCCAGCCCCGGGAGGCGGGGCGGATGAAGGCGGCGTCAGGGCAGGACGGTACAGTCCGCCGCCAGGAAACATGAAAGGAAGCCTGGAAACTCAGATAAGGGTGCCAGGAAACCAAGGGAGGAGGCCTGAAAACCAAGGGAGGAGGCCTGAAAAGCAAGGAAGGAGGCCGGCAAACCTAGGGAGGAGGCCTGAGAACCAAGGGAGGAGACCTGAAAACCAAGGGAGGAGGCCTGAAAAGCAAGGAAGGAGGCCGGCAAACCTAGGAAGGAGGCCGGCAAACCTAGGAAGGAGGCCTGAAAACCAAGGGAGGAGGCCTGAGAACCAAGGGAGGAGACCTGAAAACCAAGGGAGGAGGCCTGAAAAGCAAGGAAGG
>JAISFP010000383.1 GCA_031263525.1 Deltaproteobacteria bacterium
AGGGCTACGGCCGCCATGCACTGCGCGCTGAGCTCGGACATGCGGAAGCGGGGGTCGCGGTGCGCCTGCGTCTTCCATGTCTCCATGGCATGCTGAAAAAGTTTCAGCGCCTCCCGGGATAGGCCCAGATAGAGCTCGCCGAACCCGAAGTTCTGGAGCCGGCCGTACGTCTCGCCTGCGAGGTTCCCCAGGTGCCTGGCGCTGATCTCCCATGCCTCGGGAGGAGGGCCGTCCCCTCCTCCGGCCTGTCGGTCGCGACGAGCATCTTTCCCAGCGAGTCCAGGCTCGGGAGCGCCTCGGCGCAGCCTGAGCCGTGCCCCCTCACTGCTTCCCTCAGGGCGGCGCGGGCCGCCGCCTCGGCGCCCACCTGATCCCCGCTCTGGAACAGCTCCTCTCCGGGAAGCTCACAGTCGTCAAACTGGGAGAGGAATGTCAGCGACCACCGCTCCCTGAACCTGTGCTTCACTTGAATCTCTCCTTTCCGGCCCAGCGAAGAGGCCCAGACACTGCAGCAGGCCACGGCCGGCACCGCGGCAGATACGACCGGCACCGAAGCAAGTCAAGGCCGGCACCGCGGCATCGGGGCCGCATTCCCGGACTTCGGCTGGCCCGGGCGGCCCGGCAGCCCGGTCGCGGCTAGCCTCGCCAGCCGAAACCTTTCTCTGCCAGACCCAGGTTGGACCTGACGCAGACAGCCATCATCCTCGCCCCGCGGCCCAGGCACTCATATAAGGCCAGGACCTCCCGGAAGGCATCGACGGCCCTCTCGATCCAGTGGCACTTGACGAGCGCGACCCCGACGGCCGTCCTGACGGCGAGGGACTTCGGGCACTCCCGCCCAATGCGCCTTGCGCGCGCTTGCCCGGCCTCCATGACGAGTGCCAGCCCCTCCTCGGCCCTGTCCGACCGGACCGTGGCGAAGCCCATGCTGATGCGCCTGCACAAGGTACTGCCATGATCGGGCTCCAGCATCCTGGCGCTTTCGGAGAACGCTTTTCCAGGACGGAAAGCGCCTCCCAGTGACGGCCGCCCATGGCCAGCGTCACCGCCAGGCCGTCCGGAAGCGAGAGCGCCTCGCGGCGACGACCGGGCAAGACATCCGTCGGTGCCAGGCTGTACGGAATCGGGAGCTCCAAGCGCTCCAAGCGCCTGGAAGGGAGGATCGAAGCCGTCACGAGGGCCAGGGCCATCCGGGCCGCTGCCTCCGCCCCCTCGAAATCCCGCGCGCCGCGCATTTCCCGGGCGGGATCCTCACGGCACGTGCCTGGGTTCTCCCAGGGCCAGCGGCAGGCCACCTTCTCGAACAATTTGTTTGCGGGCAGAAACACCCACACGTTCAGGGAATCGTCGCCCCGGCTGACAAGATCACGGGCAATCAGGAGGTTCTTCCTGGCCTGCCCTATAACCCTCTCCCTTACCGTGACCGAGGCCGCCCTCTCCATCGCCAAAACGACCGCCTCCAGCATGAAGCACGCCTCGCCCTCCCTGCCGGTTTCGGCGACGGCCACGGCCTCCAGGCACCACGCGTCGAGAGCGGCCATGAAGCAGACCGGCCAGATGCCCGCCGACCTCTCCCGGACCTCCCTGACCTGGCCCGGAATTCTCAGGGCCTCCCGCGGGCGGCCCAGGCAGAGCTCGCCGATCCCGAGATTCTGGCACCGGAGGCAAGTCAGGCAGGCGGGGTCGCCCACGCGCCTGACGGATATCTCCAGGGCCTCGCCGAAGGCGGCCACCCCCCCCTCCTCCTTTTCGAGCTTCCCAAGGATTTCGCCCAGCACGTCCAGGCACGGGAGAGTCTCGGCGAAGCCGGGGCCGTGACTCCTGAAGGCGTCCTTCAGGGCGGATCGGGCCGCGGCCTCGGCACCCACGAGGTCGCCCGTGAAGCGCAGCAGCTCTGCTGTCCGGATGCCTTCGTCGGACTCGGTAAAGAAGCGCAGCTTCCAGTCGGCCTCCAACCTGCCCAGCATCAAGGTCTCCTTTAAGGCCCCGCCAGGGGCGGGAACAAAGGCCGGCCGCCAGGGGCAGGAGCCAGGGCCGTCTGCCAGGGAAGAGAGCAGAGGCCGGACGCCGGGCGGGAGAAGGCACCAGGCCCCGCTACACCGTACCGGCCTCGCGCTTCCCGGACGCCCGACGGCGGAGATCCCCGCCGCCTGCCCGGTCGTGCGTCGCAGGGCCGCCCGTAACGCGGACGCCCTATGCCCGGAACTTCCCGGAGCACGGGGATCCGCCTCCATCGAAGGCGTTGCCGGCGTCTCGACAGGGCACAGATGACACTATATCACCTGTGCCGCATTCCCGGACAGTGGCCCCCAGCGCCCGGCCCTTCAGGCAGGGGGCCCGGCCGCGGTCCGGCTAGCCGCCCGCGGATAGCCGAGCCCGCCGAGGAATTCCTCGGCGCGACGCAGGTTGGCCCTGGCGGCCCCGACCATCGCACCGTCATCGGAGCCCAGCCGCTCAGCCACGGCCAGGATGTCCCGGAAGACCTCGACGGCCCGGTCGTGCCTGCGGCACTTCACAAGCGCGATCCCGACTGCCGTCCGAGCGGCGAGGGTCCTCGAATCCTCCCGGCCCAGACGCTCCCCAATCGCTTCCGCCGCCTCCTCGAGGAGGGACAGCCCCACGTCGGAACGGCCCGACATGACCATGGCCATGCCCATGTTGACCCGCCTCGCCAGGGTCAACTTATGATCGTGCCCCAGCAACCTTGTGCTGACGAAGACGGCCTCTTCCAGGTAAGGGAACGCATCGGCGTTACGGCCGGCCTTGACCAGCGTCCGGCCCAGGCTGTCCAGGAGCGGGAGCACCCGGTCCCGACCGGGGGCGCCCTGCCCCGGGAGGAGTGCCAGGGCCTCCAGGGCCTTTGCCTCCGCCCCCGCGAAATCTCCGGCGTCGCACATCTCTCGCGCGGGATCGTCGTGGCCCGTGCCGGGGTTCTGCCACGAACAGTGGTAGCTCCCCATGTCGGGTTCCCCGCCTCCCGGCACGGCCACCCAGCCGGCCGGGGCGGTGCCGCCCCGGCGAACAAGCTCAAGGGCGATCCGCAGGTTCTCCCTAGCCATCTCGAGATACTCCTCACTTTTTGCGTGAGGGGCTACCATCACAAGCGACGACACGGCATCCTCCAGGAGGACACACGCCTCGTTCGCCCTGCCGTCCTCGGCAAGGGCAAGGGCCTCCATGTTCTGCGCGTCGAGCGCGTTCAGGAGGCAATCCGGCTCGAGGCGCGCCATCCCCTCCCATGCCTTCCTGGCCTCCCGGAAACGTGCCAGGGCCTCCCGCGGAAGGCCCTGGTAGAGCTCGCAGATCCCGATATTGCTGAGCCGGGTGTACGTCACGCCGGAGTCGTAGCCCCGGTGCCTGCCGCATATCTCGTACGCCTCGCGGAGGAAGCCCATCCCCTCCTCCGGCCTGCCGTTCCGTGTGAGGATCATGCCCAGCGAGTCCAGGCACGGGAGAGCCTCGACGCACCCGGAGCCGTGACCGCTCACGACCTCTTTCAGGGCGGCGCGGGCCTCCGCCTCGGCTCCCACCTGATCCCCGCTGTCGAACAGCCCATGTCCGGGCAGCTCGTTTTCGGGGAAATGGATAAGGAAGGCAAGCCTCCAGCCGGCAACCCTGAACTTTTACTGCATCGGCATCTCCTTTCCGGACCCGCCAAGGCCGGCATCCTGAGGCGGAAGTTCGAGGCCGGCACCCCGAGGCGGGGGCTGAAGGCCGGAACCCAGGGACGTGGCAGAAGGGCCGCGGCTAGCCGAGTCCGCCGAGGAATTCCTCGGCGCGACGCAGGTTGGCCCTGGCGGACACAACCATCGGGCCGTCCCCGGAACCCAGCCGCGCGGCCACGGCCAGGACGTCGCGGAAGACCTCGACGGCCCTCTCGTGCCTGCGGCACTGTGAAAGCGCGGCCCCGACGGCCGTCCGGGCGGCGAGGGTCCTCGGATCCTCCCGTCCCAGGAGCTCCGCGCTCGCGTCCGCGGCCTCCTCGAGGAGGGCCAGCCCCTCGTCGGAACGGCCCGACAAGACCATTACCATGCCCATGTTGACCTTTCTGGCCAGGGTCCCCGCATGATCGTGCCCCAGAAGCCTGGCGCTGACGGATATCGCCTCGTCCAGGTACGGGAACGCCTCGGCGTTACGGCCGGCCATGGCGAGCGTCCAGGCCAGGCTGTCCAGGAGCGGGAGCGCCCGGTCCCGTCCGGGGGCGCCCTGCCCCGGGAGGAGCGCCAGGGCCTCCAGGGCCTTTGCCTCCGCCCCCGCGAAATCTCTCGCCTCGCGCATCTCCCGCGCGGGATCGTCGTTGCCCTTGGCGGGGTTCTGCCACGAACAGAGGTAGATCCCCATGTCGGGATCACCGCCTCCCGGCATGGGTTCCCAGCCGGCCGGGGCGGTGCCGCCCCGGCGGACAAGCTCGAGGGCGATCCTGAGGTTCTCCCTCGCCATCTCGAGATACTCATCCCTTTTCGGGTGCGGGGCCGCCCTCTCCAGCGCCGACACGGCATCCTCCAACAGGGCGTGCGCCTCGCCCGCCCTGCCGTCCTCGGCAAGGGCCAGGGCTTCCATGTCCTGCGCGCCGAGCGCGTCCAGGAGGCGCTCCGGGTCGTGGCGCGCAATCCCCTCCCAGGCCTTCCTGGCCTCCCGGAAACGTGCCAGGGCCTCCCGCGGAAGGCCCAGGTAGAGCTCGCAGATCCCGAGATTGATGAGCCGGGCGTACGTCACGCCGGAGTTGCAGCCCCGGTGCCTGCCGCATATCTCGTACGCCTCGCGGAGGAAGTCCATCCCCTCCTCCGGCCTGCCGCTCAGGGTGAGGATCATGCCCAGCGAGTCCAGGCACGGGAGAGCCTCGACGCACCCGGAACCGTGGCCGCTCACGACGTCTTTCAGGGCGGCGCGGGCCTCCGCCTCGGCTCCCACCTGATCCCCGCTGTCGAACAGCCCCTGTCCGGGCAGCTCGTTTTCGGGGAAATGGATAAGGAAGGCAAGCCTCCAGCCGGCAACCCTGAACATGTACTTCATCGGCATCTCCTTTCCGGACCCGCAAAGGCCGGCGTCCTGAGGCGGAAGTTCGAGGCCGGCACCCCGAGACGGGGGCTGAGGGCCGGCGGACTGGGGCGGGGGCTGAAGGCCGGAACCCAGGGGCGTGGCAGAAGGCCCCCGGCTAGCCGAGCCCGCCGAGGAATTCCTCTGCGAGACGCAGGTTGTCCCTGGCCTCCGGGACCATCGTGCCGTCCACGTAATCCAGCCGCTCGGCCACGGCCAGGACGTCCCGGAAGACCTCGACGGCCCGGTCGTACCTGCGGCATTTCGCAAGCGCGGCCCCGACGGCCGTCCGGGCAGCGAGGGTCCCCGGATCCTCCCGGCCCAGGATCTCCTCGCCCGCGTCCGCGACCTCCTCGAGGAGGGCCAGCCCCTCCTCGTAGCGGTCCGACAAGATCATGGCCGTGCCCAAGTTGACCCTTCTGCCCAGGGTCGCGGTATAATCGTGCCCCAAAAGCCTTGTGCTGACGGAGACCGCCTCTTCCAGGTACGGGAACGCCTCGGCGAGACGGCCGGCATAGGCGAGAGTCCAGCCCAGGCTGTCGAGGAGCGGGAGCGCCCGGTCCCGGCCGGGTGCGCCCTGCCCCGGGAGGAGCGCCAGGGCCTCCAGGGCCTTTGCCTCCGCCCCAGCGTAATCCCCGGCCTCGCGCATCTCCAGCGCGGGATCTTCGTGGCCCGTGGCGAGGTTCTGCCACGAGCAGTGGAAGTTCCCCGTGCCGGGTTCCCCCCCTCCCGGCACGATCCTCCGACCGGCCGGGGCGGCGCCGTCCCGGCGGACAAGCTCCAGGGCGACCCGGAGGTTCTCCCTCGCCATCTCGAGTAACTCATCCCTTTTCGGGTGCGGGGCCGCCCTCTCCAGCGCCGACACGGCATCCTCCAGGAGGACGCGCGCCTCGCCCTCGCTCCCGTCCTCGGCAAGCGCCAGGGCTTCCATGCTCTGCGCGTCGAGCGCGTCCAGGAGGCAGTCCGGGTCGTGGCGCGCCATCCCCTCCTTGGCCTTCCTGACCTGCCGGAAACGTGCCAGGGCCTCCCGCGGAAGGCCCAGGTAGAGCTCGCAGATCCCGAGATTGATGAGCCGGGTGTACGTCACGCGGGAGTTGTCGCCCCAACGCCTGGCGCATATCTCGTGCGCCTCGCGCAGGAAGTCCATCCCCTCCTCCGGCCTGCCGCTCAGGGTGAGGATCATGCCCAGCGAGTCCAGGCACGGGAGAGCCTCGAAACACCCGGAGCCGTGACCCCTCACGACGTCTTTCAGGGCGGCGCGGGCCTCGGCCTCGCCGCCCACCTGATCCCCGCTGTCGAACAGCCCCTGCCCGGGCATCCCGTTTTTGGCGAAATGGAAAATGAATGCCAGCCTCCAGCCGTTCGCCCTGAACCTGTGCTCCATCAAAGTCTCCTTTCCGGCCCCGCGAAGGCCGGCGCCCAGGCGGGGCAGAAGGCCTGCGGCAAGCCGCGCTCGCCGAGGCGGACCTCCGCGAGACGCAGGTTGGCCCTGGCCATGGGGACCATCCCCCCTTCTTCGGGACCCAGCCGCTCCACGACGGCCAGGACATCCCGGAAGACCGCGACGGCCCTCTCGTGCCAGCCGCGCCTGTCGAGCGCGATCCCGACGTCCGTCCTGGCGGAGAGGGTCCTCGGATCCTCCCCGCCCAGGAGCTCCACGCGCGAGGCCCCCGCCTCCATGAGGCGGGCCAGCCCCTCCCCGGCGCGGCCCGACAGGACCGTGGCCATGCCCATGCTGATGCGCCTCCCCAGGGTCCTGTCCTGCTCGGGCCCCGGCAGCCTGGTGCTGACGGAGACCGCCTCGGCCAGGTACGGGAGCGCCTCGTCATCACGACCGGCCATGACCGGCGTCAGTCCCGGGCAGTCCAGGAGCGGGAGCGCCCTGTCACGGCCTGGAGCTCACTGCCCAGGGCGGAGGGCCAGGGCCTCCATGGCCGCGGCCTCCGCCCCCCTGAAATCCCCCGAGCTGACACTATATCACCTGTGCCGCATTCCCGGACAGTGGCCCCCAGCGGCCGGCCCTTCAGTCCGGGGGCCCGGCAGAGCCAGGCGAGCCGTCCGCGGCTATCCGCGCCCGCCGAGGCGTTCCTCCGCCAAACGCAGGTTGTGCCTGGCCTCGTTGACCATCACCCCCTCCTCGGGGCCCAGCCGCTCGGCCACGGCCAGGACGTCCCGGAAGACG
>JAISFP010000062.1 GCA_031263525.1 Deltaproteobacteria bacterium
TCCTTAATTAAGCTCCGGTTCTGACACCTGTATCCTCGGAGAAGGCCGTGCCGGGGCCGCTCGGAGGGCGCGGCTTTCCCTCCGCATGCGTTGGGGCCGATCTTCCGTCCGGACGCCGGGGCGTTGCCGTGGCATGGGAAGGAAGGCCGGACTTCCTCAAGTCGAGTGCTTTCGCACCGGCCCCGGGAACGCTTCTGAGGGATTCCTTCGCTCTTGAGGGCGGACATAACCATGCAGGCTCTGCCCCCACCCCCCCCCGTTAACAGATACAACAGTAGTAAACATATCATATGTTCTACATTGCATGGGCTGTCCATCTGTCCACCCCAGAATTTGCCGGACCATCGGCAAAATGGTAAACTGATAACCTCACATGTCCTCTAGCTTTCCGCCTCCATCGGTCCCCGCCGGCGGGCGGGCGGCCTTGAAGGGACGTGCCTGGTTTCCGCCATTGCACCGACAAATGGCGTCAACAGCTAACAGAACAGCCATTATCTTGCGGGCATTTTTTAACGTCTCCTCCCATGCCCTGGCGCTTCTCCCTCAGTCGCGGCTGGGGCCGCGGCACGTGCAAGGCGAGCACGATGAGCCGCGCCGTCATCATCCCGCTCCTCGCCCGCCGGAGCCCGCCGACGTGAGACGAAGCGCTCGCCGGGTCATTCAATGGCCTGGTCTCGTGCGTTCTGACCGTTTCCGCCTTCCCCGCCTCGGCCCCGGCCTCACCTGCCTCGCCCCCGGCATCCCTTGCCTCGGAGTCGGCCTCACCCGTCTCGGGCCCGGCCTCCCTTGCCTCTGAGTTGGCCTCCCCCGTCTTGGCCCCGGCATCCCTTGCCTCGGAGTCGGCCTCCCCCGTCTCGGCCCCGGCATCCCTTGCCTCTGAGTCGGCCTCCCCCGTCTCGGCCCCGGCCTTTCTTTGCGGGGGAGCCGTCCTGTCCGCCGCCCCGGGTCGGTATCCTGCGGAGGTGAGACTGAACGCGGTGATTCTGGCAGTGCCTGGGGAAACGGCCGTGGCCGGGTTTCTTTCCGGGCGCCCGGCCCGGGCTGCAGAGGGGGGCTACTCCTGGCCCAGGCCCCGAGTTCCGGTCCTGCCGGCGTTCAGGCCGGAGCTGACGCTCGGGGCGGGATAATTTTCGTGCAGTTCCGGGGGGAGGCGCCAGTAAAGGATGGCCTGTCTCCCGGACAGGATCGGGAAAGGAAGTGATTCATGCTCTGGGTGCTGCTTGTCGTGGCGGCCGTGATCGTGCTGGCAATCCTATCTGCGGTGCGGTACATGCGGAGGAGGCCGCTCTATCGTGTCCTCCTTGTCCTCGCATCCTTGAGGCGGGAACCCCCCGAGAGTTTTGCCATGAGAGCCTCCGTTGACGCGACGGAACCTGTAACTAATGATGCGACGGAAAATATCAACAGGAAGTGCCAGGAAATTCTTCTGGACACGGACGTGATGAAAGCTTTTGACCAGGCCGCCAGGCTCGCGGATGAGAATTCCCGGATGAAGGGCATGTTGAACATGTCTGGTCTGCTGGGGGGCGACTCCGGCGGCGGCGAGGAAGGCACTGGAGGTTCTTCAGGCAAGGGGGATGACCCGTTCCTGCGGAGCATTCATGAAAAGGACGCCGTAATCCTCAATAGACTTTCCCGTGTGAGCCGTCGGCTTGAGAGGGACGGGGTGGAACTGTCCGCGGAAGAGCTCTCGGAGCTGACCTTGACATTGACCGGGCGCGACGTGATGGAGTCCGTATCGGCAATCGCAATCTTTTGCGGTATCGGGCAAGACGTCTGCTGGATGAACTCCAGGAGCGGAAAGCGTTTCGCGATCGCCCAGCGCCAGATGGTATTCCTCATCTCCCTTTTGGCCTGCTGGAGGCTGGTTGCCAGCGCCTGCATAAGAATCAGGGGCACGTACCTTCCCCGGCTGGACGCGGCGCTCGCGAGGGGCGGGGCCCTCGCGGCGATGGATTCCGCCGCTTCCGGGCCCGAGAACGTCCGGAGATCACGGGCGGCCTTGAGGCGGGCCGGGGAGGACCTGCGCCTTATTCTCCTGAGCCATCTGAAGATCTTGAGCCGCCGCGAGAAGCTCCTGGACAAGGTGCTCCATTCGCTGAAGGGCGACGTCATCGCGTTTGACGATGCCTTGGGGACTGACGAGGACGCGGATGCCGTCGTGAGCTCGAAGGGATGTCCGGTCCTGCCTCTCATGGAGGCGGGCCTGAAGAAGATCGAGGTCCACCTGAAGAAGCCCATGCCCCTGCCGGAGGTGAACTTCGCCGGCCGCGAGCACATGTTCTGGAACATCTGCATGAACGTGCTGACCAGCCCCGACTCCCAGTAAGACACCCTCTCCTGTCTCCGGGTCCAGGCTTCCCGTGCCTTGCGGACCTGCCTTCCGGGCAGGGCCGCAGAATGGCGCCGGCATCCGGAAGAGGTTTGCGGAGTCCTCGGGTGAGTGCCCCGACGTTGCATCGACCCCTTCGGACGGCGCTGCGGGCCGGCGGCTGCAGGGGGAGGCCACCCTGCGCAGTGGGCGGCGGATCTGAGCCTGAAGGGAGCGACACTTCCCCTGGGGGCTGGGCGGGTGGCTGGAGACCGCAGGGAATGGTCCCCCTTGGACGGGCGTCCAGGGCAGTGGCATAATGGAGAGGTCCCCCTGCTGACTGGGCGGGAGCCCTGAGATTAGCGGCGCCCCCCTGCAGACAGGGTGGCTTGCCGGCCGCTGAGGGGTGCGGTCCCCCCTGCTGACTGGGCGGGAGTCCTGAGATGAGCGGCGCCCCCTGCCGACCGGGAGGCTTGCCGGTCGCGGAGTGGAGCGGCACCCAGCGGACTGGGCGGGAGCCCTGAGATTAGCGGCGCCCCCCTGCAGACAGGGAGGCTAGCCGGCGACTGAAGGGTGCGGTCCCCCCCCGCTGTCCGGGCGGGAGCCCTGAGATTAGCGGCGCCCCCCTGCAGACAGGGAGGCTTGCCGGCGGCTGAAGGGTGCGGTCCCCCCTGCTGTCCGGGCAGGAGTCCTGATAGGAGCGGCTCCCACATCGGAAGAGCACACTTCAGAACTCCAGTAACGTGCACTCAACCCG
>JAISFP010000432.1 GCA_031263525.1 Deltaproteobacteria bacterium
TTCTGCCTGCGGCCCCGCGCCTGCCCGGCCGGCGCCCCCGGCCCGGGCTTCCTTTCCTCCGGCCCCGCGCCCGCCCGGCCGGCGCCCACGTCCCGGGCTTCTACCCTGTGGTCATGTCCCTGCCAGAGTTCCCGACCGGGCGTCCTGTCCGGGCCCGTCAGGTGTTCCCCCGCGTAATTCCGGGACTGAAGCAGATGCCGCAGGCGCTGATTGACAAGGATGTCCGAAACCGCGTGACCGCCGTCACAAGCCACCGGCGCATCAGGTCAGTTCTGCCGCTCGCCCGGGAGAGCGTTCCTCACTCCCGAACGACAGGACAGGACTTCTGGCCATCTTGTTTTCAACGCCTTCTCACGAGTGTCGGTTCGGCGTTCGGAAAACTGAAGAGTGCTGGTGCCCTGAAGCCTGGCCCTTGCCCCGGGCCCCGGCCCGCTTGCACCGTCACGGGACGCGGCAGGCCCGTTCAGAAAGACAAGGTGCGGGCAGGAACGCGGATCATGACAATATGGGAGAGGCCTCGTCCATGTCCCGGAATAGCGGCTGACACCAGGCTACGGACCCTATTCCGTGACCTCCAGGAGTCTTCCGTGCGGCGTTGCCTCTCCGGCCCGGCGCGAACTGGCAGACCCCGCCCTGCCTGATCAAGCTGGCAGCCTTCGGTCCAGAGGTCCAGAGGTTCGAAGCCCTTGAGACCTGAACGCGGAGATCCCCACGTCCGGATGCCGACACCCTGCCCAGGTTTCCGGGCTGTCCGGCCACGGCCCGGAGGTCCCGAGCCCCGGACTGGAGGGCAGGAGCACATCAAGTCTGGAAGGCGGGTGCCGGAATCCATTAGGCCGGCAGGATCGTGTTCCGGAACGACGAAGTCCCGAGGCACGCTCCCCGGAGGGCGCGGGCCGTGACGGACGAGTCCGGCACGGAATCCGTGGACCATGATGCACGGGCGGGGGCTTCCTGTCCGGAGGAAAGAGCGCACCTGTCGCGTCGCAGGAGTCCGGCTCCGTTCCTGACGTCCGAAGCAGGTGCCGTAGTCCCGTTCCGGGCGTCCGGAGCCGGAACCCCGTTCCGGACGTCCGGAGCGGGGGCTGTCGTCCCGTTCCGGACGTCCGGGGCAGGGGCTCGGTTCCTGACGTGCTGTGCAGGGGCTGTCGTCCCGTTCCGGGCGTCCGGAGCAGGCGCCGACATCCGGTTCCTGGCGTCCGAAGCCGGAACTGACGTCACGTTCCGGACGTCCGGAGCGGGGGCTGTCGTCCCGTTCCGGGCGCAGATGTCCTAAGGGTTCCGGGGGAACCCGGAAGGCCCGAGGCCAGCCTGGCTTCCGCATGCGTTCCGAGACGGGGAGCCGATCTCTCGGCTCCCGGCCCGTAGGCGGGGCGTCGGGGCCCCGCCTCCTGCAAGGCGCGCAGGGGCCGCGCGAAGGCTCCGGCCGCAAGGGGCCGGAAGTCGTCCGCCTAGGCGGCCTCGCCCCCCGCGGCCTCCTCGAAGAGCGGCCAGAGGTTCATGGCCTTCAAGGCCATCCGGCCGCACCCGCCCACGAGGGCGAGCTGTGCCCCGTCCAGGAGCCCCAGGTAGGCCCTGGCGAGGTCCGCCGCGGACATCCGCCTGGGCGTCAGGGGCGCCATGAAGGCCGCCAGCGTCCCCTCCATGACCGCGAAGTGCTCCTCGCAGATCTTCTCGGTCATCTCCTTTAACTCGGGGGGCGGGAGCCTCAGCGCCCTCATCAGGAACCTCAGGTACGGCGGGTCGGAGCAGAAGCGCTCGCAGAACCCGTCGAAGTAGGCCCGGAGCCTCTCCATCACGCCTCCGGAGCCATCGAGCGTCTCCTTGAGACGCGCGGACTCGAGGCGGATGCAGGGGCCGATGAGGCTCAGGTAGAGCCCGCTCTTGCCGGTGAAGTGGGAGTAGATGGTAGGCTTCTTGACGCCCGCGGCTTCGGATATCGCGGACATGCTCACGCCCTCGTAGGAGTTCCGGGCGAAAAGCCCTAGCGCCGCTATCTGGATGGCGCTGAAACCGTCGTTGTCCATGCCCGTCCTCCATGTGTCCTTGGCGCGTCCCGGCATCTGCGTGCCGGTTCCCGCGCCCGCTTGCGTACCGGCCCTGCGCGGGCCGGACGGGAAGGGAGACGACCCTTCAATCGGAAGTATAGCATTCGTCCTGGCGGCCCGCAAGCGGACAGGGATCAATCGATCGGACGTTACATGCTGAAAACCGTTTGTTTTCCCTGACTTCCGGCCAGAGGACTCAGGTTGACGAGCGAACAAGCATAAATTTTTTTTTAAAATTTTTTAGAAATTACCGGTCGGTCTTTGATGCAACACGTCAAAATCACACAAACCGTCAGTCCATTATTTAAGATTAAATATCGTTATGCGGCCATATTCAAGGGATTTGAGGGATACATTCGTAGTCATCAGTTTTCAAACCATGCCGAAAGAGAATTAACCGGCATCTCGTCACCGGGGCCCGACGCACAGAAAACGGCAGCCGGCAAGACTGCGGATCAGTATCCGTCCGTTCGTATGGCGAAAATTCCGCGAATGCTCCTTGCCAGACATTTCCTAATCCTGCACGGGACCTGCGCTGACCCTGCATGAGAGAAGTTTGAACTGTAATGGAAAATCCCGTGTGTGGAGCGCAGGAAATATTTTTCATGTGACTGCATTAAAAATAGGCTAATATTGTCTGTAATATTCCACAATCACACAAACTGCGTTTATCTGCATCAATCGTCGGTCATCTGTTTCAGCCGATTTAAAGCAGTTTGACCGACAGACTCTCCAGTCAAATTATTCGAACTTTCATGATGCCGCAGAACTGGGCAGTCAACGGCAGTGCCGTTTTCACAGAGAGGGGCCGGGCAGATTTTCAAATGACAGCCACTGAACATATTTCTCATAGTCACGGGTTAGCAAATATCACTGAGACATGGACTGAGATAATTTCACAGAGCCGTGGCCTTAGCAAATATCTGCTGCCGGGGCAAGCCAGCATTCATAAAGACCGGAAACCCTCAGTCATGCGATGCCGAAGCTTGTCAGGAAATCTTTCCCGCGGCCTACGGACCAACACGCCTGCATCCCCGCATGACCGGAGCTTCAAAGACCTGCTGCAGTCTCGCCCTGCACGGGGCTCGCATGTCCGGCATGCCTGAACCGTCCCGCAGCGGCACCGTAGCATGCGGAATCTGACGCCTCGCTCCTTGCGAGCTTCTCCCTCCCTTCCAGGATGACTTCACCTCGCCCCGTCATGACTTGCATCCCGTCTTCGACAACCCTTACATGCTCGGATCGGAGGACGTCGTCCGTGTCGGCAGGATATCTGCACGTTCGAAACTTTCTGTCATGCTGAACGAGAGATGTCGAGACCGCATTTGCAAAGCCTGTGCCGAAGCGGGGAACCCTCGGGAAATATCAGGCAATGACATGCACTGGCAAGCCGTCTTCCAGGCATTCATGCTGAACGGCCGAGGCCGGCACCGGCAAAAGGGCTCGCAGTCTTTCAGGCATTCAGGCGGAACGGCCGCGGCCGGCACCGGAAAAAGGGCTAACCGTCTTCCAGGCATTCATGCTGAACGGCCGAGGCCGGCACCGGAAAAAGGGCTCGACCTCTTTCAGGCATTCAGGCGGAACGGCCGAGGCCGGCACCGGAAAAAGGGCTCGACCTCTTTCAGGCATTCAGGCGGAACGGCCGAGGCCAGACCCTGAAAACGGCTGCGCCCTGCACAGGAAAAAATAAGGCGCCCCCCCGGACAGCCCGGAAGGACGCCTCTGGCTTTCGGTCAGGACGGCAGGGGACGCCGCTCGGGAGGCGGCGGCCCCGGCGGCGGGGGATCCTAGAACTTCTTCTTGAGGATCTCCTTCGCCTTCTCGTCGCCTATCTCGGTTATGAAGGCCAGGCCGGTCTCCCGCGCGGTCTCGCGGTTGGCGGCGGCGATGTCGGAACGCTCCAGGGCCTTCAGGGTGAACTTCCTCTGTCCGGCCATGAGCTGCTGGAGGCCAGCGCCGAGCTTGTCCAGCATGCCCCACATGGCCACCGCGCCGAAGGGGATCTCCTTCATGGCGTCCGCGCCCAGGCGCTTCTTCACGTCGTGCCAGGCTGCGAAGATGGACTCGGGCGCCGTGCCGTGGTCGGAGACGGTCTTGGGGAGCGAGTCCCAGTTGCCGCTGACCTTGGCTCGGTTCTCGGGCTTCAGGACTCCCTCGATGTTGGAGCCCAGGAAGCCTGGGATCATCATGGCGCGGCCCATGCAGATCATCCTGGTGTAGGGAGCGCCCAGGGCCAGGCCCTTGAAGATGGAGCTGGACTTCGCGAAGCCGCCCGCGAACGACATGTCGCAGACGGGCAGTCCGTTCTCGGCCAGGAGCGCCGCGTACTCCCTCGCCTTGGCGTGGAGGAGCAGCGGCGGTACGCCCCAGTGCTCCATCATGTCCCAGGGGCTCATGCCGGTGCCGCCGCCCGCGCCGTCTATGGTCAGGAGGTCGAGCCCGGCCTCGGAGGAGAGGCGGATCGCCAGGGCGAGGGCCTCCATGCCGTAGGCGCCGGTCTTGAGGGATATCCGCTTGAAGCCCAGGGCCCTCAGGTCCTTCACGGCCCCGAGGAAGTTCTCGCGGACCTGCTCCCAGCTGGTCAGGTTCGTGTAGCCCAGGCGGCTGTGCCTGGCGAAGCCGTCTATGGACTTGGCCGCGTAGGCCTCGCGGACCTCGTCCTTCGAGCAGTCGGGGTCGACCAGGTAGCCGCGTGCCTTCAGGAAGTCCGCGTACTCGATGTCCTTCACCTGGATCTCGCCGCCGATGTCCTTGGCGCCCTGGCCCCACTTGAGCTCGACCACCACCTTGTCCAAGTAGTTGCGGGCCAGGTACTCGGCCACGCCGTTCCTGGCGTCCTCGACGTTCAGCTGGACTATGGCCGCTCCGTAGCCGTCGAAGTAGCGGAGGTACGAGGAGAGCCGCCTCTCCATCTCGGGGCTCTTGTCGATCCTTCCGTTGGCCATGACCGACTGGCGGTCCACGCCCACGACGTTCTCGCCTATGACTATGGGCACGCCGCACACGGCGCAGCCCGCCGCCATGGCGTCCCAGTACTTGGCCGCGATGAAGGTGGACCCCAGCGCCCCCGCCATGAAGGGCAGGCGGCACTTCGTCTTGGCCTCCCGCCCGAAGCTCGTCTCCAGGTCCACCTCGGTGAAGAGGGCGTCCCCCTTCGCGGCCGACGGCGGCCCGTCGTGCGCCCCGTACAGGGAACCCATCACCCTCACGGTGTCGTAGCTGATTCCCTGGCTCCGGAGGTTCCCGGCGCCCGCCGTGATCCCCCCGAAATCCCTCGGGTAGAGAAGCTCGCGGCCCTTGAGGCAGCTGAGCCATACCTCGCAGCGCCCGGCGCAGTTGGCCTGGCAAAGGGTGCAGAGGCCCGACTCGCAGGGGTTGCCGCGGTTCGCGATGCCCAGGGCATCGTTTTGCTTGAGTGGTGTCATGAAAGAAACTCCTGGAAATGGGGGGGGAGGCCAGGGGGGGGGATTGCAGCCCGCGCGGGGCCAGGAAGTCGGCCGGCGGGGGCGGTTCAAGGCCGGGAGGGCGTGCCGGGCCGGGGGCGCGGGATTCCGGGGGGGCCCCGGGACCTCCTTGAGGTCCGGCGGTGGTCCCGGTCCGGGGACGCTCAAGCATGTGGCCCGTGGGGCCATATTAGCACCGGGGGCACTGTTTGACAATTAATTTCTTGACGCGGATTCTGGGCCAACCCCCCGAAATCACTGGACTTTTCCCGCCCGCCATCCTTCGCGATCCCCCCGCCTCCGCAGCAGGCCGCCGTTCCCGAGCCCCTGCCGCCCAGAATAGGCGGGATTCCGGCCCTTCCCACCCTCATTCTGTACACGCCGCGAACATTTTCTGAGATATCCTCTGTCAATAAACCGGCGGCCGACGCCCCGGCATCAGCCCGCTGGGGACGGGGCTCCGGGACTGCAGGACTCCCCTGAAGCGGGACGGCCTCGGGCCTTTACGCGCGGACGCGTTCAGCCAGTTCCACGGACTCGGGGAGCCACGGCATCATGCAGGCCGGGTTCCATGGAATCACGGGTGCCGGACGCTTTGACATCATGTTTGCAGGCAGCCGTCGCATCCTGAGGTTCCTGGGCACATGGTCCATGGACCCGGAGACGGCCAGGAGGCATTTCCCGGTGACATCCTGGAACCATTTCACTGGGATGGCCTGGAACCATTGCCCGGATTTGGCCTCGGATGCCATGCCCCCGGAAAGGCCGGGAGCAATGTCTCCGAGATGGCCCGGAGCCATTGTCCGAGCTCGGCCTCGGAAGCCAGGCACTCGGAAAGCCCCGAGGCATGTCACCTGAAGGGACAGCGTCCAGGACTTCGGGGAGGCGGCAGTGACTCCGATGTCCCGGGCGCGAGGAGGCTCGCGGTCGGTCTCCCTGGCGAGAGATGCGCCGGCTCCCCGACGCGCCTGGACAACGGTGAGCGCCTCTTCCGTAGCGCCCAGCCGCTCCAGGCCAGACGGGCGGACGAGTGCCAGCCTGCCTCCCGCCACTTCCAGGGCCCTGCCGGCGCCTCACTCCGCCGCCCGGGCCGTCGCGGCCTCCGGACGCCGAGGAGACATAGGCCCGACAGTCCGACCGACCGGCGTGCCCCCGCCTACACCTCCCGGACCAGGGCACGTCCGCCGCCTCCTTCCGGCCCATCCCCCCCGCCGGCTCCTCCCGGAACACGGCACGTCCGCCGCCGCCTTACCGCCCAAGCCCGACGCCGTGTGATAGAGGGT
>JAISFP010000493.1 GCA_031263525.1 Deltaproteobacteria bacterium
AGACCTTACATCGCCCCCTTCGGCAGGCATCTCAACTCAGGCCCGGAGACCTGACATGGCCCCCTTCGCCAGGATCACCGGTGCAGGCTGAGACCTTACATCGCCCCCTTCGGCAGGCATCTCAACTCAGGCCCGGAGACCTGACATGGCCCCCTTCGTCAGGATCACCGGCTAAGGCGGAGCTTACATGGCCCCCTTCGCCAGGATCACCAGATCAGGCAGATACCTTACATGGGCCCCGTCGCCAGGATCTCCGGCTAAGGCGGAGCTTGCATGGCCCTCTTCGCCAGGATCTCCGGCTAAGGCGGAGACCTTACATGGGCCCCGTCGCCAGGCTCATCGGCTCAGGCGGAGACCTTGCACGGGCCCCGTCGCCGGGCATCTCGGAACGGGCTTACGCCTGCCACGGATCCGTCCGCCAGTTCCCCCTCCCTGGCCGGGCCGGCCTTTCAGGTGCTCTCCTAAGACTCAGACGGGTTCCATGGCCAGGGCTACCAGGAGGTCCAGGAGCCCGGGGAAGGTGAGCCCGTGGGCCCTGGCCGCCTTGGGAAGGAGGCTCTGGGGAGTGAGGCCGGGCAGCGTGTTTGTTTCCAGAAGGTGGAAGATCCCCCCGCAAAGTATGAAGTCCGTCCGCGACAGGCCCCGGCATCCCAGGGCCCCGTGGGCCGTGACGGCCAGCCTCCGGACCTCGCGGTCCTCCTCGGGGCCTAGGTCGCAGGGGACTATCTCCCGGCACTCGCCCTCGAGGTACTTTGCGCCGTAGTCGAAGAAGGGGTGGCCGGGACCGGGCACGATCTCGATGGGCGGGAAGGAGGTCAGCTCCCTGTTGCCCACCACGGCAACCGAGTACTCCCGGCCTTCCAGGTAGCGCTCGGCCATGGCGACCGGGGAGTGCCTCCAGGCGCCCGCGAGCGCCGTCTCCAGCTCTGCCTGAGTCGAGACGAGGGCCATGCCCACGCTTGAGCCGTGATCCAGGGGCTTCACCACACAGGGGAACCCCAGCCCGCCCGCGATCCTGGCCGCCTCGGCAACGGCCCCCGCACCGTTCCTGGACGCGTAGGCGTCCGGGGCCACGGGGAGCCCGCGGAGGCGGTAGATGTCCTTGGACATCCTCTTGTCCATGGCGAGCGCCGAGGCCAGGACCCCGCTCCCCACGCAGGGGACTCCCAGCATGGCCAGAAGCCCCTGCAGGGACCCGTCCTCGCCGTGGAGGCCGTGGAGGGCCGGGAAGGCCACGTCCAGGGCCGGGGCCTCGCGGACCAGGGCCTCGAGATCGGTCGCGGGGTCGAACCGGTGAATCTCGTAGCGGGCGGGGTCGAGGCCGGCCACGACCTCCTTCCCGGAAGCCAGGGAGACCTCCCGCTCGGAGGAGGTTCCGCCGGCCAGAAGGGCGAGCCGGAGCTTTTTCATGGATAAGGACCTGAAACTGTTGGGTCCGGGGCCTGCGGGACGGCGTCCGGGCTGGGACTGGGCTGTTGCGAGCCGGCGAGGCACCGGACGGGCTGGATGCACCAGCAAGGTGCCGGGTGCGCCGGCGAGGTGCAGGTCTCCCACGCCCTGAGGCAAGGGGGCACCGCGTGGTCCCCGGCTGCGGAAAGCCTGGCGGACGGGCCTGCATATCGCCTGAAGGCCTTATGCCCTGACCGGCGATGGCGAGGCACGGGGGCCCGTAAACCCCGGTGGCGGCGAATTCGCCTCCAGCCCCCTCAGGTCGAGGCTCCCCGCCGCAGGAGCACAGCTACCATACAATCATGGGGCGTCCTCACCTAAAGCTGCCAGTGGGCATTGAGCAGGTCCAGAGGAAAGTCCCCTTTGCGAGGCTGACAGATGACCCAGAACAAGGCTGAGGGGAAATCCTCATGCCAGACGGCCAGATGACCATGATCAGGTCAGGGGGGACAGCCCGGAATAAGGAATCGGGCCGTCAAGGGGGTCCGACGCGAATCCCCGTGGAGCCCGGGAGAGCCGGTGGCCCGGGCGGTCCTGGCGAAGCCTGCCTGCTCCGGGCCGCAAGCCCCGAAAGACACGCCGCGGCAGGGCGCGGAGCCCGCTCCCCGCCTGGACAGCCCCCTAACGCGAAAAGGCCCCAGGCGGGGCCTTCAGGCTTGAGACTGGCCGGGACACGGCGACGCTCCGGCCGCAACGGCGGTCAGGTCCCTCGGCGACGCGCCGTGGCGGAGACGTGCCGCAGGCAAGCCCGGCTCAGGGAGCCTGGCCGGTCCCGGGCAACCCTGGGACAGGGCCGTCCGCGGGGCGTCCTGGCTAGGACTCGGAGGGGGCCTCGGCGGCCTCGGGCGCGGCGGCGGTCTCGGCGAGGTCACGGGTGGCCACGTGGACCTGGCGGGAGAGCCTGCTGATGCGCCTGGCGGCGGTCCTCTTGTGGAGGGTACCCTTGGAGGCGGCCTTTGCTATGGTGGAGGCGGCCTTCTTGAGGAGCTCGGGGGCGTCCTGCGGGGAGCTGGCGATGGCCGCCCGCACCTTCTTGAACGCGGTGGAGACCTTGGTTTTGTTGATGCCGTTTCGAGCCTTCCGGACCAGGCTCTGCCGGTTCCTCTTCAGGGCTGACTTGTGATTGGCCAAAATCGCCTCCTTCTGATATAAAGGCCCTTGCGAAGGGGTCCGGGGCCGCCCTGGCCCCGGGACAATCAGCTAAGTTACTCCGGGGGGCCGTGTTTGTCAATAGGGGACGTGGATAGGGGCCCCGTCGGCCCCGAAGACCGCAATGCTGCCGCAAGCGGAGACGGACCGCCGGAAGGCGGGGAGCCGGGCAGGGGACCTGCGGAAGCCGCGGATCCTGGCCATGGACGGTCGGCAGACGGCTCGGAAGGCGGTGGTCCGTGTGCCGGACCTGCGGAAGCCGCATCGGCTGGCGGGGATCCGTGTGCCGGACCTGCGGAAGCCGCGTCGGCTGGCGGGGATCCGGCCACGGGACCGCAGAAAGCTGCCTCGGCAAGCGGGGATCCGGGCCCGGGACCTGCGGAAGGCGCGGAACCTGGCCAGGGACAGTCGGCAGACGTCTCGGAAGGCGGTGGTCCGGGAGCCGGACCTGCGGAAGCCGCGTCGTTTGACGGCGTTCCGGGTGACGGACCTGCGGAAGCCGCGTCGGCTGGCGGGGATCCGGGTGCCGCACCTGCGGAGGCTGCCTCGGAAGACGGGAATCCGGACCGTGACATGGTTCAGCGTACGGGCTCGCCCGGCCCGGAAGGCTCCGGGCCCGCAGAAGGCACGGACCGGGAGGCTGAAATCGCCTGCGGGGAGGTCGCGGCCCCGGTCCCTGACTCGGCTCCGGAACCTGCCGGGGCCCGGGCCCGGCCCGCCAGGCCGGCCGGGAAGGGCATCTTCAGGAACGCCACGGTGGTGGGCATAGGCACGCTGGCGTCCAGGATAGCCGGCCTCGCGAGGGACCAGGTGACCGCCTACTGCTTCGGCGCGGGTCCGGCGGCGGACGCCTTCTTCGTGGCGTTCAGGATACCCAACCTCCTGAGGAGGCTGGTGGCCGAGGGGGCGCTCACGCCGGCCTTCGTGCCGGTCTTCACCGAGAGGCTCGTCTCTGGCGGGACGCGGTCCGCTGGCGAGCTCTTCAGGGGCGTCTTCTCCATGATGGCCGCGGCGCTCGCGGCCGTGACGGCCCTGGGCGTCGTCTTCGCCCCTGAGATCGTGCGGCTGATAGCCCCCGGCTTCGCCGAGATCCCCGGCCAGCTGGAGCTTACCGTGCTCCTGGCGAGGATTCTCTTCCCCTACATACTGCTCATGACGCTCACGGCGCTGGCCATGGGGGTGCTCAACAGCCTCGGCCGCTTCAACATACCGGCCCTCGGGCCCGTGATGCTGAACATATGCATGATCCTGGGCGCGGCGATGCTGAGCCCCCGGCTGGAGACCCCCGTCCTGGGCCTGGCCATTGGCGCCCTCGCGGGAGGCGTCGCCCAGCTCGCCATCCAGCTTCCCGGCATCGTCCGCGCCGGGGTGGCCCTCGGCTTCGCCAACCCCTTCCGGGACCCGGAGGTGAGGCGGGTCCTCGTCCTCATGGCCCCCATGGCGCTGGGGGCGGCGGCATACCAGATCTCGGTCTTCGTGAACACCCAGCTCGCGTCCTTCCTGAGGGAGGGGAGCGTCAGCTGGCTGTACTACGCCGACCGCCTGGTGCAGTTCCCGCTGGGGGTGTTCTCCCTCGCGCTGGCGACCGCCGTGCTGCCCGCCATGTCGCGGGAGGCTGCCGTGGGCGACAGGACGGCCTTCCGGGCGATATTCAGGCGAAGCCTCGCCTTCCAGTTCTTCATCACCCTTCCAGCGGCAGCCGGGCTCGCGGTCATGAGCGTGCCGCTCACCGCCCTCCTCTTCGAGCGGGGGAGCTTCGACGCCGAGAGCTCCCTCATGTCTGCGCGGGCGCTCGCGGCCTACGCCCTGGGGCTCCCTTTCATCTCCGGGGCGAGCCTCGCCGCCCGGGCCTTCTACAGCCTGAAGAACACCGCCACCCCCGCCAAGGTGGCGGCGCTCTCCGTGGCGACCGGGCTCGGGGCCTCCCTGATCCTGATGGGGCCCCTGGGCCACGTCGGCCTTGCCCTCGCCTCCAGCATCGCGAGCATGGTGAACTTCGTCTGGCTGGCGGTGCTCCTGAGGCGGGCCGGGGACCTGGAGCTCGGCCCCTTCGTCCTGGACACGCTGAAGTCCGCCATGATGGCCCTGGCCATGGCTGCCGCGCTGTGGCCGCTCTACGCCGGGGGCATGTTCCCCGGGGTGCCCGGGGCCCTGCTGGTCGTGGCGGGGCTCGCGGCCGGGCCCGCGATATACTTCCTGTTGGCTCACCTGCTGGGCTCCGAGGGATTCGGGCCTCTCAGGGAGCTCGCGGGGAAGCTCTCGGGAAGGCTGCGGGGCCGCGAGGGCCGGGGCTGACGGCCTCGGCATGGTGGCGACGTTCATGTTTCGCGGATAGTCAGACCTTCGCCTGAGCAATATTAGCAATTTTCATGCCAATGCCTACGCAAACGCCTTAACGGTGAGCTCTCTGGCATTCCAGCTTGCTTTTCTTTCGCAAATTGAATTAAAGTAGCAACCAGTTTTGAGGCGTTGCCTGCCGCTCCAAACGAACGGCAAACTGGCGAGCAGCGCCAACCAGCTTTCTGTCTGAACACTCCATAACAGGAGGGCAAGGACGGCACTCTCATGATGTGGCACAGGCATCTCAGCCTCACCCCCGAAACCGAATTCATCCTTCCGGCAATAGACGACATCATCTGTTACGGAATGTGGATAGACTGGGCTGAACTGCGGGAAGCCGTCATAAGAGAGCAGTCTGTCCGGGACGATGTGATTCATCTGTGCAAACATTACATGCAGCAAAAGAACGACCAACGCTACCATTTCTGGTTCAACTATGTCCAAAACCTCGAAAAGTCCTCCTAGCTTAGACGACTTGCTGACTACGGCCTGCAAGTTCCAGGCAATAGTGCCGGACGCCATACTCGTAGGCGGTTGCGCCGTCATCTATTATTCGCATCACCCTTGTCCTCCGATGCAGATTTCTCTAAGAGTGGCCTGACGCTTGCCTTTGCAGAAACTGTTGACGAGCTAGAATCAAGAAGAAACTGGACGACTAATTGGCTTAATCACGAACAGGCAATTTTAGGTTCGCTAGATGGAATTAAGGCCAGCGTCTGGCAACTGCAGAGGCAAGAGCCTCTTGAAACCATTACCGTCGAGCACAGGGGAATGAAGCTCGTCTTGACGTCGGAAGCAGAAACGATAAGAACCAAATCCATGGCTGTCATTTCCGGAGGAGCCACACGGGATTACTTAGATCTGGCTGCCTTGTTCGAGAATGCGGGTCCAGACAAAACGATTTGCGCATTGAAGGATATCAACCGTTATTACGCTTCCGGATAAATATCAGAAAATGTTGAAAGATTTTCCCACAATATGGGAGCGAGTCATGGCGAAGAGATACTAGATCTGGGGCCTTGCGCTGATTTCTCATCCATGGAACGATAGCAAAATTTTAAAATTTAACCGAACTCGTAATATTACACGGTCACTGAAAGTCAGCCGATACTGCATGTTCTTCATGACTTGCTCCATGATCCTGTGCCCAAAGATTTTCATAAAATTAACTTTGCCGGAAATAAAAACGTTCAGGGCAGATGGAAACAATGGCAACATACTTCCAGTCTGCTCACTCAACTGGCCAGCGTATTGTCAGATACCCTGCTTCTGCAGGAAGAATCACAATCTCGCGGCCCGAGGCCTTGACACATGACCATGTACACATCTGCTTTCAAGTGCCCTGTCATAACCGGAAAAGCCCTTTGTGACGCATCCGATCCCATGCCCGCATGGGACACGGCGCTGACAACAATATGCAGATCGGAGCTCCCCGCAGGCGACGGGCCTCTAGCCTCAATCCTTGCCGATTATTCTGACCGCGAGGACATCCTCAAGAATTTCGAAATCGTAACCGGCTGCAGGGGAAAGTGGCCCAGCGACATGAGAGACAACAGTGTAAACCTTTACGGAATTTACGTGTGCACGTTTCAACTCTCAAGATTTGTTCCGCTGGAAACCGTAACCGTCAGGCGTAACGGCCTGATATCGATTGTGCCAGCCGATTCGGAAATCCTGCGGATCAAGAGCTCGCTTATTGTCACGAGGAACTCCGCCCGCGACTACGTCGATCTGGCTTTTCTTTCTTCCCGGCTGGGTTCTTCCGCGTCGGCCGAAACTCTCAAGGATTTCGACCGCATGTTGGACCGCCAAAACGAGCAACGTCTTATGATTGTGCAGCTCATTGACATGCTCTGCACCCCGCTCCCTTACGATTTGTCCAGTTTCGGACCGGAAACCGCAGCTGACCTTCCTCCCGAATGGCGGACTTGGGACAAGACCGCCGAGGTCCTCATGAAACTTTCCTTCGACATATTCGACGCGTCATGCCAGGGTTTCGAGCCGCGCCCTTACGTCCCGGAAGACAACCTCTGACATGCCTGCGCTCACAGTTCGTTAGCCAGTACGTCCATGATCGACGCACACGCGGTTAAGACGCCACATTTATTGATTTACGTGACATTCCAAATATCTAAGGCATTTACGTGATTATACTCCCATAAATTCCATTATTTTCCATTCAGACACATACCAGATCATTCACATTACATTATGATTTTAATTGATTAGATTAAGTTAATTCTTTTCAATTTTATGCATAATTTCCTTACAAATTTTCTTAAACAATCCTTACTTCAAATGGATACAACAGTTTTTATTTTCTGTCCAATTATTATTCTCTATGAGTCATGTTATCATTCATTGTGAGAGATGATTAAGTTCGTCAGCAGTTGGAACTGCACGCCATAGCTCTTCCTTTATGTCTCCCCATGCACATCCATGCTCCCGGCCCCGCCTCCGGCTCCATGGTGTCCTTCCTCGATGTCCATGACGGCCTTCATCGGGGTCTCTGGGGTCCATAGTATCCATGAAGCCCTTCATGTAGCCCATGTTGTCACTCAGCTAGGTCCAGGATTGCCTTCATCAGGGGCCACGATGGCCTTCCTCGGGGGGACTGGGGTCCATGTTGTCCTTCATGAGTTCCATGTAGTTCTTCATGGAGTCCATGTTGAAGCTCATGAGGTCCATGCTGGCCTTCATAAGGGGGCATGATAGCCTTCCTAGGGGCAGTGGGGTCCATGTTGTCCGTCATGGGGTCCATGTTGAACTTCATGAGGTCCATGCTGGCCTTCATAAGGGGCCATGATAGCCTTCCTCGAGGCACTGGGGTCCATGTTGTCCGTCATGGGGCCCATGTTGTCCGTCATGGGGCCCATGTTGTCCGTCATGGGGTCCATGTTGAACTTCATGAGATCCATGTTGTCCCTCATGGTGTCCATGTTGTCCGTCATGGGGTCCATGTTGTCCCTCATGGGGTCCAAGTTGACCTTCATGAGGGGCCATGACGGCCTTCCTCTGGAGCCCTGGGGTCCATTGTGTCCTTAATGGGGTCCATGGTCGCCTTCCGCGAGGTCCATGATGGCCTTCCTCAGATTCATGGTATCCTTCATGAGATCCATGGTGTCCTCCCTCGAATACGCGCACGAAATTAGTCGATTGAGCACTAACAAGCACTATGGTGCAACCGTCAAGGATTCTGGAGAAAAAATCACCCGCGTTCCGCTATCCTTTTTGCAGTTTCACTGGAAACCAACACATTCTTCACAATCGTGGGGACGCTGCCCGGCTTCCCCTTCGCCGGAACGAATCTGACAGAGACAGCGGATAACGGTGCCTTCTCGTGCGAAAGGATGCGAAGTTCCAGACAGCTTTCTTCATTCGCGGACAGCGGACAGGAGAGGAAATATTCCAGATTGCCCCCTGCCGCGTCTTTCCTGAGCTTTTCCAGCCGAACTGCCGCGCCTTCTTCGCTCTCCGCGCCATGAGTCCCAGCCGTTCTATCAGTTCCAGCTCTTTCTTCACTTCCGGCTGTTCCGGCGACACCGGCAATTCCTTCAATTACATCGGCACCCCCTGCACCTTCCGGAAGCGCGAAGCGCCTTGCGCCATGCCTCGCCCTCTCCAGCCAGACGCCTCCCTCATCCGAGTAAGGCCGGGAGGCCAGAGCAAGCGCGGGAACCGAGACGCCTGCCGCGAAGGCCAGCCACTGGAGCGCCCAGACGACCGCGAGCCATGCTCCGGACGGCGCCATCCCCATGAAACTCCACGGGGGCCGGACACCCGCGAAGGCCAGGGTCACGAGCCCGCCCGGGTCCGCGGCAAGTGACGGGGCGCTGGCGAACGCAGCTACCGCCGCTCCCGCGAACCCGGCATCCGAGAGGGGGGGCCCTCCTCCGGGGAGGGCCCCGACCCAGCCGGCCAGCGACATCAGAAACCCGGCGGTTCCGCCGGCAACCGTCAGGGCCGCGGCGAGGAAAGGGGACCTGACGTGCGCGGCCGTCACGGACCACCCCGACAGAACCCCAGTCGCAACCCCGTAAGCCAGAGCCGCCAGGACGTTCACGAAGACGAGCGGCACGAGCGCGGCCTCGGCCGCGTACAGGGGCGAGAGGAAGGCTGAGGAGGCGCAGGCCGCACCGGGTATCAGGAACAGGGCCTCGATCCTGAAGCCGCCGGAGGGGCTGTAGACCCTGGCCACCCTCTCGCGGGCCAGTTCCAGCTCAGGTTTCGCGTCTGGCAACATGTCTGACTCTCAAGACTGCACCCGCCACCCGGCCCCTCCGGGTCATGCGCCGTCGGAGGCCATGTTCACACACGGGGGCCGGGGCGAAAGCGTGGACCGCGACTTCTCCCGAGTCAGGCATGGAAAGCCCGGTCCCGGAATCTGACGGGGCTGATCATGCCGACTCCTGCCGCTGCAAAAGGGATGGTCCGATATTAAGTCGCGACAACGAAGGCTTCAGGGAGAGCCCTGCCAGGCTTCGCGGGTTTCCGGACGCCCAGCCCGGAAGGCCCGTGATTCCCGAGACTGCGAATCCTGGAGGACATGTGGCCCTGAATGCCGCAAGGGCAAGGGGTCCTGAATGCTGCGAGGAAAGGGAACCTGAAGGGTACGAGGATGTGAATGGCTGAGGCCAGAATGACAGAGGGACGGAAAGCGCGGGCCCCCCCGGAACCCCGGACAGGTCCGGGACAGGGCGGCGTCCCCGGTTACTGGCCCGGATTCCGGCGGCAAGGCGCCGCTCGCTAGCTCGGACGGCGGGCCTTCGCCTCGCGGAAGACGGCGAGGAAGACTATCAGGGTCAGGAAGATTGGCTCCCAGATCATGTACAGCGTGGCCAGGTTGAAGCCAACCTTCGGGGGCTCGGGGCCCCAGGTCAGCGTCCACAGGCCGGACTCGCAGGTCCTCTTGACGAAGTCCAGGAGCTCCTGTGGGGACAGGACCAGCCCCCTCCAGGCCCCGTGATCCGTCATGATCCCCTTCCATGCGTGGTTGTCAACCAGGAGGCTCAGGACGCTCACGACGCCGGGGAACTCGTGGCCGGGATAGGCCGCGCTGAGGAAGCTCCACATGCACAGGTACGCGTAGTACCCGGCCCAGGCACCGGCGAGAGACAGGACGGCGGCCCCGAACGGGAACGAGCGGAGCGAGGCGCTCGAATGCACGGACGCCGTGGGGGCGGCGCAGTTAAGAGCCACGTAGAGGACCAGGAAGAGCAGCTTCACCCAGATGACCTTCACGAACGTGACGGACACCGCGTAGGGGTACGCCACCAGGACGGACTCCGCCGCCGTGGCGAGGAGAAGGAGCGGCCAGGCCAAGACCTTCCCCACGAAGCCTTCCCGTCTGGCCATCCGGACGCCCCCTCCCGGCCGCCCGCGGCCTAGCCCTGCTTCTCTATGGAGCGCATGGCCTCGATGGTCTTGGAGATGAGGCTGTCCAGCTCCCAGCCCAGCATGTCGCAGCCCCTCTGTATGACCTCCCTGGAACAGCCGGCGGCGAAGTTCAGCGTCTTGAACTTCTTCCTGACTGACTTCAGCTCCAGATCCTGGACGCTCTTGGAGGGGCGCATCAGGGCGGAGGCCCAGATGAGACCGGTCAGCTCGTCCACGGCGTAGAGGACCTTCTCCATCAGGTGCTCCGGCTTCACGTCCACGGTGAGCCCGTAGCCGTGGCTCACCACGCTCCGTATCACGTCCTCGCCCACCCCCCCCTCGCGCAGGAGCTCCGGGGCCTTCAGACAGTGCTGGTCGGGGTAGAGCTCAAAGTCCACGTCGTGGAGAAGGCCGACCACGCCCCAGTATTCCCGGTCTGCGGAATGGCCCAGGTCGTCCGCGAACCACTTCATCACGCCCTCCACGGTCTCGGCGTGGCGGAGGTGGAACTCCTCCTTGTTGTGTTTCGTCAGTATCTCCCAGGCCTTGTCCCTGCTGACAGTTTCCATGATTCACCTGGCACGCGTGCGAACGGCACGGCAAAACGCGCGGCCCTGCCGGCGGCGTTGAGCCGCCGCAGAGCGAAAGCGCATAAGTTATCCCGCTCGGGGCATTCTAGCGGAAAGACCGGATCGCCGCAACACGGCCTGACAAGGCATCCAGGGCCCGGGCAAACGCGTCACGTGAGTCGGCGGTCGGCGCAAGCGTCCTGCCGACGAGCCGAGAGACTGCACCCCATCGTCCGCCCTCCCCTTCAGGAACGTCCCGGCCCGTCCTGCCCCGGACGCCGTTCCCGCTGGCTGACCTCCGTCACGACAGACATTCCTGTCCCGTGCCGCGCCAGAGCCCGCGCAAGAACCTGAAGCCCCCCCCCAGTGCGGTCAGGCGCCAAGCTAGCCGAGCCGCCTCCAGCCGGGCACCCCGGCAGTCCTGTCAGTCGCCAAGCTGCCCGAGCCGCCTCCAGCCGGGCACCCCGGCAGTCCTGTCAGGCGCCAAGCTGCCCGAGCCGCCTCCAGCCGGGCACCCCGGCAGTCTCAACAGGAGCCAACCTGCCCGAGCCGCCTCCAGCCGGGCACCCCGGCAGTCCTGTCAGGCACCAACCTGTCCGAGCCGCCTCACGCTCGGCACCCCGGCAGTCTCATCAGGCGCCAACCTGCCCGAGCCGCCTCCAGCCGGGCACCCCGGCAGTCTCATCAGGAGCCAACCTGCCCGAGCCGCCTCCAGCCGGGCACCCCGGCAGTCCTGTCAGGCGCCAACCTGCCCGAGCCGCCTCCAGCCGGGCACCCCGGCAGTCCTGTCAGGAACCAAGCTGCCCGAGTTGCCTCCAGCCGGGCACCCCGGCAGTCCTGTCAGGCGCCAACCTGCCCGAGCCGTCTCCAGCCGGGCACCCCGGCAGTCCTGTCAGGCGCCAACCTGTCCGAGCCGCCTCCAGCCGGGCACCCCGGCAGTCCTGTCAGGCACCAACCTGCCCGAGCCGCATCACGCTCGGCACCCCGGCAGTCTCATCAGGCACCAACCTGCCCGAGCCGCCTCCAGCCGGGTACCCCGGCAGTCCTGTCAGCCACCAACCTCTCCGAACTGCTGCCAACCGGTCATCGCCGGGCCCCTGGCAAGCCATCCAAGGGCAAGCCGGAATCGGCAGTCCCATCAGTCCCACTCGTCGCTGAAGGGAGCGTCCTTGCCGGAGGGAGAGCGACCTGCAGAACCGGTGCCTTGAGATGCCGACCTCCCTGCCCTCTTCGGCACCTTCCCGCCAGATCCGGCCGTCCTTGCGAGTCTCTCAAGGGCCATGCTGCCGGGACGGGCGGCCAAATGAGTCACGCCCGTGGCCGTGCCTCGCGACGAGCCAGAGGCTGCAGCGACCTCCGCGCGAGGACCGCAGGGACGACTGGGCTTGCCCGCCCCGGAAGCCCCGGGGGCATTGCCCGCCCCGGAAGCCCCGTGCGCCTTTTCCGCCATGCCAGTCTTGGGAGCCTTGGAAGCCTTGTCCGCCTTGCCAGCCATGGTAGCATTGGGGGCCTTGACAGCGACGGGGGCCGTGTCCGCCATGCCAGTCTTGGGAGCCTTGGGGGCCTTGTCCGCCTTGCCAGTCTTGGCAGCATTGGGGGCCTTGGCAACCTTGGGGACCTTGGTCGCCTTTGAGCCCCTGACGTCCCCGGCCTCCCTGGAAATACCGTGATCCTTGTCCTCCCAGACGGCCACGGTGTCCTTGGCCACCCTGGCCACCTTGGATGCTTTGGAACCTTTGGGAACCTTGGTGCCCTTGGCTATCTTGTCCGCCCTGGCGGTCCCCGGGGAATTGTCCGCCCCGCTGGCCCTGGCAGAAGTCCCGGCCTTGTCCGGCTGCCCCTCCTTGCCCGCCTTCCGGGCAGGGCCTGCGGAGGCATTCGCGGGAGAGATCCCCCCAAGCCTCGCCCCCGGAGCCATCCCGGCCGCCAGGGCCGGCAGGTAGGTCTCCCTCAGGTATCTCTGGCTGACGAGCTCGGACATGAGCCGCTTCTGAATCTTGCCATAGATCTTTGGCATCCGGGGGCGCCCGGCCCGCAGGTCCAGGGCCGGCTTGACGGTCCTCACGGCACCCGTGCCCGGACCCGAGAACCACAGCGGCTCGGCTATGCCCTCCTGGGGGAGGGTGACGGCAATGACCCCGCTGCGTCCGGTCCGGTCGAGCTCCCCCACTGCGGACAGGACCTTGTGCATGTCGAGAAAGTCAGGGACCGCGAACAGGAACCTGTCCGGCAGAAAGTCTGCCGACATGCTGCTTCTCCTGTACTTGCGCTTCTTGAAGTCTCGCTTGAGATCGGAGAGCGAGACCTTCACCTCCACCTCGGTCACCAGGCCTTCCGAGTCGATCAGGGCCACGTCAGGGAAGTTGAAGCCCGCCCCCGTGGAGGGAAGCTCAGTGCAGAAGACCTTCGCCCCGGCCTTGAAGGCATAGTGGGCAAGCACGCACGTCTTCATGCGCGAGGAGAGCAGCACCCTGGCCTCGCCTTTGGGCGCAAGCGGCCGCACCCGCGCGATGCCCGTCCTGCGCAGCCTCACGTCTTTTCGGGATCGCGCGGAGCCCAGCTCCACCCGTCCCCCTCCCGCACCAGACGTTCGCCCCTGCGCCTGCCGGCGGAGTCAGCGGCGGCATCCGGAACCGACGGGCCCGGTTCGGCCTCCGTAATGCCATGGTCGGAATCCTTCAGCCTTTCGGAGACAGCCATCTTGTCTTTTGCTGAATCCTTCAGGATTTTGGAAGCGACCTCCTTGTAAGAGTCAGAATTTGTCGGCATTATGGAAGAAATATCATCTGCAGTGTCCAAACTGCTTGCCATTGCTGAAGCAGTCATCACGTCAGGCTTAGAAACATCGCCGTTGTGTGAATCTTTCAATATGTCAGCACCGTAATGCACAGTCTTTTCAGACATAGTTTGTGCATTAGAGGTTGATTGTCGGGACATATCGGAAACTGCCGTCTCTGAAGCGTTGAGAGATATGGCCAAGTCAGAACATATTTTATTTTTAGACGATTTATCGTTGTCTCTTCCGGACACGGCCCCCTTGCCTCTTCTGGACTTATCCGAACTGTCAACCATGAAATCCGTGACCCTGTCGGAGCTATTCTCACAATCAGCACATGAGTCTCTCACAATTAAGGCATCATTCTTATTGGTAATGCATGAATCCTTGGTATTAAGAGATATATTAGATCCGCCAGGTGCTGCATTCTCTCCTGAACTGACCGTGTCGGCTCTTCCATCAGACGGGCTTCCCTCAGACTGGCTTCCCTCAGACGGGCTTCCCTCAGACTGGCTTACCGCTGACGAGATTTCCTCACTCAACCCAGACACAGACTCAGCAAGGCCGGAAGGTGGAACGTCTGACGCGCCTGTCTCCTCGCCCCTGCTGACAAGGACAGAGTGCGGCCTGCCGCCCCGGAAATTCTCCGTCATGTGCCTCTGGCTGACGAGCTCCTCCAGCAGGCGCACCTCCATGCAGCGGCGGATCTGCGGCGTGTCCAGCCGGAGATCGTTCAAGACGCCAGCGCGCTTGACTATCCTGACCTCGCCACCGCCTTTCTCGAGGAACCACAGGGGTTCCCCGGGGTTGCGCTTGAGCTTTTCGGGGAGGGTCAGGGACATCACCCCGTACTTGCCGGAACCGTCCAGTTCCTTCACGACCGCCGCCCCGGAAACGGCAAAGGATACCGGGACGGCGTAAAAGAACTTGTTCGGCACGAATCCTGCCATCCCCGGTTGGGGCTGTCGGTATATTCCGTGCTTGCCAGTTAGAAAATCGCGCCGTATCTCGTCAGGCGTAACTGCCACCTCGACCTCGATCAGCAGGCCGTTCTTGTCTATGACAGCCACGTCGCAGACAAGCCCCCCCGATCCTGGCACGAACAGGCCGGTGCAGAAGAGCTGGGCCCTGGCCTTGAACCTGTAGTAGGCGAGGACGCAGGTCCTGAGCTGAGCTGAAAGTTCTTGCAGGCAGGCCCCCTTTCCCGCGGCAGAGCGGCAACGCGCTAGTCGGCAGGCTATTTTAGATCATAGATCGGTCGGACCGCAACAGCATCGCCGTTCCCTTTCCTTAAAGGCCATGAAACTCATGCCTGAGCCGTTCCCGTTGCCGGAAAAGCTATCCGGGCGTCCGCTTCCAGCGGGTGACAGTAACGGCTCCGGGCAGACCTGTGCCTGACGGAAGGGAGTACACCCCTCAACCGACGATTCCGGAAAGCCATGGCGATTCCGGAAAGAAGTGACAATTCCTGAAGCAGTGACTATTCTGAAAAGCCGAGAGAGACTATTGTGACATCCTCAAAATTCGTTTGCTGGTCCTAGATCAAAAAATTAAATTATCTATTAAATAATTAAAAATTATTTGCAAAGATATCATGCAGATATTCCTTTGCATTTTATGTAATAAATATATCATCATAATTATTCTCAAATAATTAAAAGAGATAATTTATCTGATTATCATATATAATATTGATATAATTAATATTTAAGATATCTGCTCAATTTCTTTAAATACTAAATAAACTGCCATATAATACCTGTTCATGATTCTATCACTTTATCGTTAATCAAAGCCGTAATTAACCAGCACATTAGAAAATGACATAAATATCTGTCAGCACGTTAGTCACACAAGTCTCGTTATCAGTTCTTAGATACAAGACATTTCTGTAATGGATATACTGGGTTATTACTACAAATTAATTATAATATTGAATAATATATTTCAGAAAAACAGTAAATATACTCTGCCTAAATAATAATGTATAAATTTAAATATATTTAATAATTATTTTAAAATATCAATACATGTCAAGCATAAACGACATTGTGATAAAAAAATTTTAAAATAATCTGCTTCTTGAAAATATTATTTGCTAATTAAAATTTTATAATTAGATAGATAAATAAGGGGATTTATATGATGGCATATTTTAAAACATTGATATTGTATAAAATGGAAATTGAAATATTTATCCAAAATGTTTGGAACTTCTAAAATCGAAAATTATCTGAAGAAATTTTTAAAAACTAGTGCTATCTCCATTCAAAGGGAAATGCGTACAGCCAATAGAGAATTTACGTTGCCGTTCCTCACAAATATTGCCGTTACGCGGGAGAAATCTGGAGGACTAGGCCTTGGGCGGCTTCGTCGAGGGCTTGGTCCTGTGACTGGCTGATGGCACATCCGAAGCCCCGGCGGCCTTCGAGGCGGAACCGGCGGCCTTGGATCCGACCGCCTTCGAGGTGGACCCGGCCCGAGTTTGACAAAAATTCCAATTTCCTGAACAGTTACAAATTACGGAGGCTAAGGGAGCGCTCCAGCCCCACCAGGCAGACTGCAGGGACTCGGGCTCCCTACTCCTTGCCCTTCCGCAGGGGCGTCTTGGCGGGCTTCGCGGGGCCCTTGGCGGCGGCCCGCGGGGGGGTCTTGGCGGCCTTAGCGGGGCTCGCGGCGGCGGCCCGCTGGGGCGTCTTGGCGGCCTTCGCGGGGCCCTTGGCGGCGGTCCGCGTGGACGTCTTGGCGGGCTTCGCGGGGGCCGCGGCGGCGGCCTGCGGGGGCATCTTGGCGGTATCCATGCTGGAGGCCGACCACAGCGAGGCCAGTGCCACGGCCTTCATCTGCTTGGAAGACTTGTGCAAGCCCGCCACGCCAAACTTCATGAAGTCCCGCATCCATCCGTTCAACGCAGTGAAGGAGACGCCGTGACGGCTGGCGACAGCAACTTGCTTCTCACCATCAAGGACCTCGAGTACGGCCTTCGACCTCACGAGGCTCAACGAATCCGGGGCCGCCCCTTCTGCCCAGCGCCGGAGCTCGGCAACGGACTCGTCGGACAAGTCCTGAAGGCAATAAGCACTGCTGCGCGGCGACAGTCCATGCTCGGCGAAAAAGATAGACACGCGCTTGTAGGTGAACCCCAGCGTGGCGGCCACGGACGACTGTGTCCAACTGGAGGCCCCCGACGGCGGCGGGGAGTCAATGAGCTGCCTCATCTTCTCATCGCACTGGCTCTTCAAGTCTATGCGGGGAAGAATCTTGGGCCGCAGCCCGTCCAGGCCCTCGCGCGACAGCCGGTTCACCATTCTCCGCGCGTGGCCAGCGGATATCCCGTAGCTCTCGGCCACGGAGCAGTTTTTCGTCTCCAGGATGTCAAGGACAATGGCCGCCCTCCAGCAGGTCAGCTTGTCAGGACCCTGCCCGCCAGCCCAGACCCTGAGCTCGCTCATGAGCTCCCGTCCTGGGGGGGTCTCCCAGAAACCGTCCAACCTCTTCCTCAAGGGAGGGAGATCAATCCCGTCCTTTTTGACGATCTCATTCACCCTGTTTATGCTCAGGCCGAGCTCGTCCGCGAGGGAGTCCTTGCTCCAGGAAAGCCAGCTGCCCGGCGGGTCGGTCTTCAAAAGGCCGACAAGAGCGTCCCTGTCTCTGTCATAGGATTCCTGCGCCAACCGTCCCCAGAGGTCCCCGAGCATGCCAGGACGGCATATGGAGAGCAGAACTTGTGGCCCTGACCTGATAAACGTTTCCCTTAAATAAAAGATTGTTTTCGGCCTCAAGCCTAGCGAAGACGCGATTTCTGCCCCAGTCGAACCGCTGATGCTCCTGAGGATAATGTCTGCGCAACCGGCAACCTCCGGGTCGCTGGCGCTCCGTGACGCCATGTCCTTGAGGGTCTCTATGTCCTTTTTCTTAACGATGTGCCTCGAATTCCAGTACCTCATACGACTTCCTCCATTCTCAACTGTTCCAGCCGAGCGGGATCGTTGCCTCCCGCGGCCTGCCGGCAGACACGGGCTCCTTGTCCCCATGCCTGAACCACAGAATACGGAAATGCTAGCATTAAGCTGGAAAATTTTCAACCCGGCCCCCAGCCCCCCTGGGCCAGACTTGGAAAAGCCGAAAACAGTTCCTGTGCCTGAAGCTGGCAAGCAAGCGGCCTTTGGGCTGTTCCACGGACCGCCGCAGGGCTCTCCCCCATTTCCCACGCAAGTACTTCCGAAGCTTCTCTCCCCTTTAAGTTAAGACTTCTTGCCGGCATGGCCTTTCACGGCGATGTCCTTCCTCTATCGCCTTTCGCGGGCTTGCCCTTACCGGTATCGCCTTTCGCGGGCTTGCCCTTGCCGGCTTTGCCTTTCGCGGACTTGCCCTTGCCGGCCACGACAACCCCCCGGAGCCCCGTACCGCCGCCATCCGGGGCCTCTCGCGAGAGAGCGGCCTTCTCGCGGCCACGGATGAGGAATAGGCTGAGCTCGTAGAGAAGGATGAGAGGTATCGACATGAGAATCTGGCTTACCACGTCCGGCGGGGTCAGAAATGCCGCGAGTATGACGATGGCCAGTATGGCGAAACGCCTGAAGCGGGAGAGCTTGTCGCTGTCGACCAGGCCGACGGCTGCCAGAAACAGCAGGAGGAGCGGAAGCTGGAAGGCCGCGCCGAAGGCGACCAGCAGTGTCATCACCAGCGAGAGGTAGCCCTGTATTGCGGGGAGAACCGTCACCTCTCCGGAGCCGAAGCTCAGGAAGAAGACGAAGCCGGCCGGAATGACCACGTAATACGCGAAGGCGGCACCGCCGGCCATGAGGGTGACCGCCGCCGCCGTAAGCTTAACGGCGGCGCGGCGCTCAGTGCGATACAGCCCGGGCGCCACGAAGGCCCAGAGCTGGTAGAGCCAGAAGGGCGAGCTCAGGAAAACCCCGCCCCAGAGGGCTATCTTCATGTGGATGAGGAAGGTTTCGGGGAGGGCGGTGGCGATGAGCCCCTGGCCGGGCGGCATGGCAGCCCTCAGCGGGGCGCTCAGAAATGACAGTATTCTCCCCGACATCTCGTAGGCAATGAAGATGGCTGGCACGATAGCCACGAGTCCCTTTAGAACTCTTGAACGCAACTCGCCCAGATGATCAAGGAACGCGAGTTCCTTCTCGTCGCCGCCTGAGGTGTCTGCTGGTCCGGAGGCAGGTAGCGCGGGGCGGGCCGACCCGGCTGCGGCGGGAGCCTCGTAAGCTGGCGAGGGCTGACCCTCGTCCTTCACTGGCAGGGCGGTCGCTGACTGGACAGCCGCTGCTGGGAGCGGTACGTCCTGGGCAACCACTGCGGAGAGTGGTGTATCCTGGGAAGGCGATTCGGAGGGAGGTCCTGCCTGGGCAGCCGCAGCAGAAAGCTGTTCGTCCTGGGCAGGCGTTAAAGGAAGCTCTCCGTCCTGGGCTGGCGCTTCAGGAAGATCTCCTTCCTGGGCTGGCGCTTCAGGAAGCACTCCGTCCTGGGCAGCCGCTTCAGGAAGCGCTCCGTCCTGGGCCGCCGGCACGGGGAGCGGCATGTCCCGAGTTCCGTCGTGGCAGGGCCTGCAAGCGACCGGTTCCGCAATGGAGGCAGGCATGTCCGGCGCGTCCGGAACGGGATGGGGGGCACCAGTTGCTTTTTGGGCGTCCAGAGGGGCCCGAGTATTGTCACTGGAATGGGTAGCTCTTTCGATATCGGAGTCAGTCATTCGCGCCCGTCCCCGGAAGCACTCCGCCTTCCCCGTCTCGGGTCAGCCCGCCCCTGGCCGCGCCTTCCGTCGCACCTGGTGCCGGATCATCCGCCCCTTCCGGTGCGGCACCGGCATCCCGCCCGGGCTCCCCGGCACAGCCAGAGGACGGCAAGCAGCCGACCTTCTCTGCCGCACTGTCCGTTTCGCCGCCGCAGGGGACCTTGCCGAGTTCAGGGTAGATCTCCTCCATGGGGGTCCTGTCCTCCACCGCCCCGGAGTCCTTGCCGTCCCCGGAATCCTTACCGTCCCCGGCACCTTTCTCGGTACGATCCCTTTCGGAATTCAGGCCGAGGGGGTCCCTCAGCTCCTCAGAGTCACCCAGTTCCTTCAGCTTCCGTATCTCCTTCAAGTCCTTAAGATCCTTGAGCTCCTTTATCCCGTCCATGTTCTGGATCTCGTCCAGCTCCTTCATGAGGGAGTCCCTCATTCCCCACAGGAACCGGCGGGCCTCGCGCCAGAATTTGGCGACGGAGCGCAGGACTCCGGGCAGATCCTTGGGTTTCACGAGGATCAGCGCCAGCAGGAGTATAAAGGCTATCTCGGTATAGCCCAGGCCTGGAGCCATAGGAAGATCCTCCCGCACACGTCTGTCCCCGCCCCTGTGCGGGAATCGCGGGAAACGGGCACCTTGAAGGCGTCCACGGAAAAAGGCACCAAAACTACTGATTTGATGCCGACGGGCTGATTTTCTGGCCTGACAAAAAACAAGTTAAATGAAATTTATGCAAAAGGACGAAAATTTTAAAAATAAGACAAAAAGTAATAATCAAAAATAAAGTGAACGGAGCTGATTGAAAAAAGACAAAAGATGAAAAAAGTGAAATTAAAAGCAAATTTAACAAAAGCATTCAAACTGAAAAATTCTCAAACGAGAAGAAGAAAGACAAAATTATTTGTAACTGTTCAGGCGCCACCCTATTGAGGACCTTTTCGGAGGAAAAGAGCCCAAATGAGGAACCTTCGAAGTTGAATGGCCAACAATGGATACTTCATCAACAATGGATACTTCATAAGGAGGGCAAGAGATTATGCAGAGGGCTTTTGGGCTGGAAATGCCTCCTGTTGAGCTCCCCTTGGGGGGGCACCTGAACAGTTACAATCATTACGCTTCCGGATAAATATTAGAAAATATTGAAAGCTTTTCCCACAATATGGGAGCGAGTTATGGCTAAGAGGTACCGGATTTTGGGTCTTACACTGATTTCTCACCCCTGGTACGATAGACAAAATTATAACATTTAACCGAACTCGTAATATTTGACGATGAAACCCATCGACTCCACCGGGATGAAGCCCTTCCCCAGGCCGCGCAGAAGTCCTTTCGCTCCTACTCACAAAAATCCTGACACTCCCGCCCTGAAACCTTTCAGCTGTATGCCGTGAAGACCATCATCCACTACCATGCGCTGAAGAACATCAGGCACCCCGCGCTGAAGACCTCAGACTGTCTGCGCCTGAAACGCTACCCGTCCCCCGTGACGAGGCCCTTCCCTTCCCTGCCCCGAGCTAGCTCGCCGAGGTCCCGTGCCCGGACCGTTCCCCGGACCGGCCGGTGCCTGCCGTGTCCAGAAGGTTCAGGATCCTTGCCGCGGCGCAGGCCGCGCCGTATCCGTTGTCGATGTTCACGACGGTGATACCCGGCGAGCAGCTCAGGAGCATGCTCGCGAGCGCGGACTCCCCTGCCCTGGCGAGGCCGTAGCCCGTCGAGGTCGGCACGGCCACGACAGGCCGCGGGGTGAGCCCGCCCAGGACGGAGGCCAGGGCGGCGTCCAGCCCTGCCACGGCTATCACGACCTTGTGGGAGTTTATCTCGTCCAGCCGGCCGGAAAGGCGCCAGAGGCCGGCTACCCCGCTGTCCTCGTAGAGATCGGCCCTGAAGCCCAGGTACTTTAACGTCCTCGCGGCCTCATGGGAGACCGGGGCGTCCGAGCTCCCGGCCGAGACCACGGCTGCGTCAAGGGACCCGTCGCGGGGGGGCAGGCTCTCGCCGAAGGCGGTGCGGGACACTGGGTCGTAGTCGTAGGACGCCTGGAGCTCAGGCTCGAGTGCTCCGAAGCTCTCCGGGGACAGCCGCGTGAAAAGGACCGGCCTCCCGCAGCCACGCCGGAAGGAGGAAAGGAGGCTCGCGAGCGCCTCGGGGGTCTTGCCCTCGGAGAGCACAGCCTCGGGAAGGCCTATTCGCCCGGGCCTGTCGTGATCAAACAGGATTCCCTGACTCTTGCACTCCATAGCTTGCCTTTCTCCTGGTGATGGTGGAGCTGTGAGGGATAGCGGCGTTGCGAGCGCCCCTTCCGGGGGGATTTCTCGGGAGCAATCTCGCTTCACAGGGGGCATGGCGCAGGAAGCACCAGTTCCGGAACCTGCCGCGGCTTGCCGGAAAAGTCGTATGGAATGATGGTGCCTGGCGGCCCGGAACCCGGCAGGGACAGGGGCAGGGACGTCTTGAACGGCGGGGGGGGAAATCGGCGGAGGGGGCGGGGGGCAGGCCCGGAAGGGGGAGATCCGAGCGCGGAGGGGCCGGAAACCGGCCATGAACCGACCGGAGGAGGGCATTGCCTGAAAAAAGGACAAGATAGAAAAAGTAAAACCAGATATAAACAATATTAAAAAAGAAGGCTGAGGCAAAACAAAATTAAAGGAAAACACGGCTAGGACAAAACTAAATTAAAGGAAAACACGGCTAGGACAAAACTTAATTAATGGAAAACAAGGCTAAGACAAAACTAAGTTAATGGAAAACAAGGCTAAGCTAAGCTAAGCTAAAGTAAAACAAGACCAAGGCAAAACTAAGTTAAAGAAAAAAGGGTAAAACAAAGCAAAAAAAAATAAACATAAAATTTTGAAAATAAAAAAATGCACTGACAAATGCCGGAAACAAACCCGCTTCCGGCAGGCTTAGGACGGCCTCGCCGGGAACGGGCCCGGACAGGCCGGTCGACATCAGGTTCTTACGGCCCGCGCGTCACGTTCAGAAGCCGGCCCGATTCGTAAAGCAAGGGCGGGAGGTGCCGGAGCGGGAGGCTCCCCAGGAGGCGGGCCTAGAAGTCCAGGCCCGGGTAGAGGGGGAACTTCCTGGAGAAGGAGACCACGCGCTCGCGGATCTTCTTCAGCTGGGAGTCGTCCTCGCAGTTGTGGAGAGAGGTGGCCACGAACTCAGCCACCTCGTCCATGTCGCTCTCGATCAAGCCGCGCGTGGTCAGCGCCGCAGTCCCCAGGCGGAGCCCCGAGGTCACGGTGAAGCGCTCCTTGTCGAAGGGGATGGTGTTCTTGTTGGCCGTGATGCCTGCCTTGTCCAAGGCGGTCTCGGCCTGGCGACCGGTGATGTTCTTGTTCCTCAGGTCGATCAGGACAAGGTGCGTGTCGGTGCCGCCGGAGACCAGGCGGAAGCCGGCGTCCACGAGCCTGGTCGCGAGACGCGAGGCGTTCTTCAGGATCTGGCGCTGGTAGTCGATGAAGTCCGGCTCGAGGGCCTCGGCCAGGGCCAGGGCCTTGGCCGCTATCACGTGCATGAGCGGCCCCCCCTGGATGCCGGGGAAGACCTCGTCGTCCACCGCCTTGGCGTAGGTCCTCTTGGAGAGGATGAGCCCGCCCCTGGGACCGCGCAGGGTCTTGTGGGTGGTGGTGGTCACTATCTCGGAGAACGGCACGGGGGACGGGTAGAGGCCGGCGGCCACCATGCCCGCGAAGTGGGCCATGTCGGTCACCAGCGCCGCGCCCGCCCGGTCGGCCGCCTGACGGAAGCGCTCGAAGTCTATGACCCGCGGGTAGGACGAGGCGCCGCACACGATGACCTTGGGCTTGATCTCCTCGGCCAGGCGCATGACCTCGTCGTAGTCGATGAGCTCGGTGTCCTTCTTCACCCCGTAGTAGTGGGCCTTGAACACCCTGCCCGAGAAGGACACCGGCGCCCCGTGGGTCAGGTGCCCGCCGTGGGCAATGTTCATGCCGAGGAAGGGGTCGCCGGGCTTCATGGCCGCGAAGAAGGCGGCCATGTTGGCGCTGGACCCGCAGTGGGGCTGGACGTTGGCGTGCTCGGCACCGAAGAGCTTGCGGGCGCGGGCCTGGGTCAGGATCTCCAGCTCGTCCGCGAACTCGCATCCGCCGTAGTAGCGCTGGTCTGGGTACCCCTCGGCGTACTTGTTGGTGAAGACGGACGCCGTGACTCGAAGGATGTGCTCGGAGACGAAGTTCTCGGAAGCTATCATCTCCAGCTTGTCGCGCTGGCGGCCCAGCTCCTTGGCAAGGATCGTCTCGAGCTGCACGTCGGGGGAATAGTTCGGGCTCTTGGAAGACATATGGTTCTGGTGATCCGGGAGGCGGGGTGTCCAGGGGCCGCGCGGGGCGGGCAGTCCCGGCCGCGTGTCAGTTGAACAGGTTAAGGCGCTCCTGGTGGCGCCCGCCCTCGAAGGAGGTCTCGAGAAAGCGGTCCACGAGCTCCAGGGCCAGCCCGCGGCCCAGGACGCGGGCGCCCAGGGTGAGCACGTTGATGTCGTTGTGGGCCCTGGCCATCCTGGCCGTGAACTCGTTTGCGCAGTTGGCGGCGCGGATGCCCTCGTGCCTGTTGGCCACCATGCACATGCCGGCCCCCGTGCCGCAGATCAGAATCCCGCGCTCGGCCTCGCCCGACAGGACGGCCCGGACCACCTTCTTAGCGACGTCCGGGTAGTTGCAGGCCTTTGTGCCTGCGGGGACGCCGCAGTCCAGGGTCCCCAGGCCCTTGGCCGAGAGGTAGAAGATTATCTCGTCCTTGAGTTCCGGGCCCGCGTGGTCGGAGCCTACTGCGATGACTCCGGGCATGGCCGGGCCTCCTTGGAATATGTCCCCGCCCAAGAGTGCGGGCGGGGAAACGGAACGGCCGGCGGGCGGCTCCGGGCAGGAAGTCAGGATCGGGCTCGACGAACGACCGGCGGGGGCTCCTGAGCCGGAAGTCCGGATCGGGATCGAGGAACGACCGGCGGGCGGCTCCGGGGCCGGAAGTCGGGCTCAGGGTCAGGGTCAGGAATCGACCGGCGAACGGCTCCGGGCCTGGAGTCGAGGGGGGCCGGGCTCGGGGAAAACGGGGACCGGTCCCGGGCGGAGGTTCAGGCTGCTACTCGGCCGCTGGAGGGGCCGGGGCCTGTCCGCCGTCCGCGGGGGGAGGTGCGGCGGTGCCGTCTGCCGGGGCGGAGGTCTGGTAGGGGCTCCAGACGAAACCGCCCCCCTTGCGGAGCACCTGGCCCAGGGCGGGGAAGGGAAGGTGCGCTCCCGCCACCAGGTAGCGTCCGTCCGCGGCCTCGTTGAAGACCTTGCGCCTGGTGGCCGCCGCGGCCGGGCGGTCGACGTCGTAGGACAGGGTCACCTCGGGGCGGGCGAACTGGACGAGATAGGCGTGGACGATGTCGCCCCAGCACAGGAACGGGCCGTCCGCGGTCTCGAAGGCGAAGCCCGAGTGGCCGGGCGTGTGCCCCCACAGGCTCGTGCTCTTGACGCCCGGGGCTATCTGGGCCCCCGGCTCGAAGGCCTGGTACTTCCCGGCAGCCTTGTAGGGGGCGGTCACCTTCCTCGCGAGTTCCGTACCGTTCACGCCGGGGCCGGAACCGGGCATGAAATATGCCTCGTCACGGACGGGCGTGTAGAGGGTCGCGTTGGGGAAGGCCGGGTTGCCGTCCTTGTCCAGAAGCCCGCCAATGTGGTCGGAATGGAAGTGGGTGATGAGGACGTGAGTCACCTGCTCCGGGGTGTATCCGGCGGCCGAGATGAGAGGCACGATGCTCGGGCCGGCACCCATGCCGGTGTCCACCAGGAAAAGCTGGTTCCCCTTCTTGACCAGGAAGGCGTTGATCCAGCTGGTGACCTCGGACTCGGAGGGGGAGCCCCCCGCCTTGGCCAGGGCCGCGAAGTCCTCGGCGGTGATGTCGTAGAAGAGGGTGAAGGGCATGGAGCCCGTGGAGTCGGAAAGGGCGGTCACCGTGAGGCCGCCGTACTCGGTCGTGTGCCAGCCGCCCTCGGCGTCTGCCAGGGCCTTCCTGCCGCCGAGAGCCAGGGCCAGGACGGCCAGGGCGAGGGCCAGGGCGAAGAAGATTGACGGTTTCATGCTCGCTCTCCTCTCCTTAAAGTTCGTCCGGACTCCGGGACCGGCCACGGGGCCCTGTCTCCGCGCCGCCGCGAGAGCATCGACTGTCGCGTTCCCGCCGTCCGGGGCCGGGAGCGCCCGCGTCCTGGAGAGCCAGCGGCCTGCCCGGCAGTTCCGGGACCGTTCAGGCTGCGGGAGGAAACAGGATAATTACGGATAATTCTGGAGGATTATGGAGAATTCCGGAGGATGCCACAGAATCCGGAGGATTGCCGGGCTATCCGGAGACAGGACCATGATTCCGAAGGGTTCCCGAGGATTTACGGGCGCTCCGGAGACAGTTCAGAGATTCAGGAGGATTCCGGAAAATTCTCGAGTTTTTCTGAGAAATCAGAAGTTTCAGGAAACTTTCCGGAAACTGGGCCGGAATGCTGGGCGAGAGGCCGCCTGCAGTCCCGGCCTTCCGTGGCGGCGGCGGAGCCAACGGACGGGAGGCACCGACGGGCAGAGGGCGGCGGAGGCGCCGGGCCGGTCACCAGGCGTCCGGAGCTCCGAAAATGATGGCGCCGTTGGTGCCGCCGAACCCGAAGGAGTTGCTCATGGCGGCCCGTATGGAGACCTCGCGGGCGACGTTCGGGACGTAGTCCAGATCGCAGTCCGGGTCCGGGAACTCGTAGTTCACGGTGGGGGGGAGCACCCCGTCCCTTATGGCCAGGACGGAGAAGGCCGCCTCCACCCCCCCGGCGGCACCAAGGAGGTGGCCGGTCATGGACTTCGTGGAGGAGATGGGTATCCCGGGCGCGAGATCGCCGAAGACCTTCTTCACGGCCAGGGTCTCCATGTGATCGTTTAAGCCCGTGGACGTCCCGTGGGCATTGATGTAGCCTATGTCCCCAGGCGTGACGCCACGGTCGGCGGCGTCCCTGAGGGCCGCCTCCATGGCGAGCACGGCGCCCTGGCCGTCCTCCCTGGGGGCGGTGATGTGGAAGGCGTCGCAGCTGGCGCCGTAGCCCAGGACCTCGGCGTAGATCCTGGCGCCGCGGGCCTTCGCCCGCTCCCACTCCTCGAGGACCAGCATGCCGGCACCCTCGCCCACCACGAAGCCGTCGCGGTCGCGGTCGAAGGGACGGGAGGCGCGGGACGGATCGTCGTTGCGGGTGGAGATGGCCTTCATGGCGTTGAAGCCGGCCACCGCCATGGGGGTCACCACCGACTCGGTGCCGCCGCTGACGGCTATCTCCATGCCGTGGTCCCGCACCAGCTCGAACCCGAGGCCCAGCGCGTGCGTGCCAGCGGCACAGGCCGTGGCGCACAGGTAGTTGGGGCCGGAGAGCCCCAGCTCTATGGCCACCTGGCCCGCGGACATGTTGCCTATCATCATGGGGATGAAGAAGGGGCTTATCCTGTCGGCCCGGCCCTCGGCGAGGATGGAGTGGTTGTCCTCCATGATCTTGAGGCCGCCGAGCCCGCAGCCCATGGAACAGGCGGCGAGCGGGGCGAGCTCCGGGGTGATCTCCGCCCCGGAGTCGGAAAGCGCCATCCTGGAGGCTGCCACCGCGAACTTGATGAAGGTGGCGAGCCTCCTGTCGGTCTTCTTGTCCATGAAGTCCAGGGAGTCGAAGTCCTTGACCTCGGCCGCTATCCGGGTCTTCATTGCCGACGCGTCGAAGCGGGTGATGGGGCCAACGCCCCCCTCGCCCGCCCTGATGGCGGCCCAGGCCTTGTCCAGCCCCGTACCTACCGGGGTGACCAGGCCCATCCCGGTCACGGCCACCCTTCTGGGAACCTTGGTCCTCAAGTCGGGCCGCCCTCAGCCGGCGCTCTTGAACTTGGTGATGAAGTCGACCGCGTCCCGCACGGTCTTTATCTGCTGGGCGGCCTCGTCGTCTATCTTGACGTCGAACTCCTCCTCCATGCCGATCATGAGCTCCACGAGATCCAGGGAGTCGGCCTGGAGGTCGTCCTGGAGCGAGGAGTCCATCTGGACCTCCGCGGGGTCAACGGTGAGCTGCTCCACAACCACGTTCTTCACGCGCTCGAAAATGTCCTCAGCCATAAACTTGAACTCTCCTCGGGACGTCTGGGGTCGCGTCCTGAGCCCCTTGCGGCCCGCAGGCCGGAAAAAGGCGGGTGATAGGGTTACGGGGGGGCCCCGTTGGCGCCCTTGGATGGCCCCGGCCCGCGACTTGCGCGGGCGCCGGAGGGGCTGGCGGGGCACCGGCACGGCCCGGTGAGGCCGCAGGAAATCGGGGCGTCGGGAGGACGTCCCGAGAAGTGCCTTCGGGGGCACGGCGGGACGACCGGGAGCCGGAGCCCCGGGCCGCCCGGAAAACATCGGGAGGAGGGAGGGAGCCGCGCGGGCAGGATGCCGGGGGCGACCTTGCCGAAGACTGGAGGCACTGGCCTCGCGGGCTTGTGAGGCCCCGGAGGCCAGAGGAGACTCGGTGCGTCCGGTGCCCCGAGACGTCAGATGCCTGGGGGGGGCCTCGTGGCTTCAAGGCCTCGGGACTTCAGGAGCCCGGCGGGCCGGGACGGCACGAGCGGGGAGACCGGCGTCTCCGGTCAGGCGCCACGGGGCCGCGGCCGGGTTCCCCCGGGCCAGGATCACATGTACAGTCCCCCGTTCACGTGGATGGTCTGTCCGGTGACGTAGCCTGCGGCGTCGGACGCGAGCCATGCCACGGCCGCCGCCGCCTCCTCGGGCGTGCCCATGCGGGCGAGCGGGATGCGGGCCTTCAGGGCCTCGGCGGCCTTCTCGGGAATGGCCCTGGTCATCTCCGTGTCAATGAATCCGGGGGCCACGGCGTTCACGGTGACGCCACGGGGGGCGTATTCCAGGGCAAGCGTCCGCGTGAGCCCCACTACGCCCGCCTTTGCGGCCGAGTAGTTGGCCTGGCCCGGGTTGCCGGTGAAGGCCACGACGGACGTGATGTTTATGATGCGCCCCGAGCGGGCCTTCAGCATGTGGCGGGCGGCCGCGCGGGTGACGGCGAAGACGGAGAAGAGGTCGATGTCGACCACGGACTTGAAGTCCTCGTCGGACATCCGGACGGAGATGCCGTCGCGGGCCGCGCCCGCGTTGTTCACGAGCACGTCCAGGCGCCCCGTGGCCTCCACGATTGCCTTAACCCTGGCCTCGGCCTCGGCCGAGTCCTCGGCCCTCCAGCACTGGGCCTCGCAGCGGTCAGTGCCGATGGACTTCAGCCTCTCCAGGGTCTCGGAAACGCCGGGCGAGGAGGGGTTGGCGTGGGTCACGAAGACGGCTGTCCCGGGACCGCCGAGGGCCAGGGCGACGGCGCGGCCGATGCCTCGGGCCCCGCCGGTCACGAGGACGGTCCTGAGGCTCCCGGTCATGGGAGAGCCGCGCCTCCGGCGCCCGTGTTCAAGGGGACACTCACGTCTGGGTGCCCCCGCCCTTGCCGGAGTCCTCCTCCTTGACCTTCTTGGTCCTGATGGTCATGATGACTCTGCCGCGGTACAACCCGCACATGGGGCAGGCGTGGTGGGGGCGGATCCACTCCCTGCACTTGGGACACCTGGAGAGGGTGGGAACGATGGCCGTGTAGTGGGTCCGGCGCTTCCTCCCCTTCATCTTGGACTGTCTTCTCTTCGGGACGGTCATGGTCGAAATCCTTCGGGATTGAGATGCCCGGGCCCTTGCGGCCCGGCGCCCGGAAGCCTGAGGCCGGCGGGCAGGCCCGGCACGTCAGTCCGGGCGGAAAGCGGGGGCCCTGGGGCCCCCGGCGGGAAACTCGGCTAGTGCCTGGTGACGGTGCTCATGCCGCAGAGGCAGGGGCCGTCGTTCATGTTGGCCCCGCAGCCGGGGCAGAGGCCCTTGCAGTCGTTGCGGCACAGGGCCCTCACCGGCCAGGAGAGCCAGAACAGCTCAGCCAGGAGGGGGGCAAGGTCGAACACGCCGTCCTTCACGGTGATGAAGGGGTCGGGATCCTCCATCTTCTGCCCGCGGACGGTGCCGCTCAGCTCGACCACCTCGTCAATGACGTCCCCCACCTTGCCGATGAAGGAGGAAAGGCACCTGGAACAGATCATCTCGGTCTTCACCGCGAACGTGCCCTTGATGGCGAGCCTCCTGCCGGCAAGGCTCAGATCCAGACGCCCCCTCATGGAGGTGACGAGGTTCGGGGCGCCGGCGGACTCGTCCTCCCCGCCGACCGAGAGGTATGGGAGGAGTATGGAGGGAGAGAGCATGAACTCGCAGCTGACTCCTGCCTCCGAGAAGGAGTCCAGCGAGAACATCAGATTGTCCCGGACGTTCTCCACGCGTTCTTTGCCCTCCTGGGCAGGCCGGTACGGAGCCCGGAAGTCTGGCCGAAGGGATATTATCGGCCAGTGGAGCGAGCATAGTCAAGGGAAAATGCCGTCCGGAAGAAGGGGTCCGGGGGCAGGCGGGCCGGTGGATCACTCGGCGGGAGCGGGGGTCTCTGAGTCTCCGGAGGCCTCGGAGACCGTGCCGGAGGATGCCGAGCCGGCGTCATCGGGGGAGGAAGCGGGAGCCTCGGAGGTGTCGCCGGGGGAGGCCACGGGAGCATCGGAGGCGTCGCCGGAAGCGGGGGTTGCGGCATCGCCGGGGACGGCGGACTGGTCGGAGGAGCCTGCCGCAGGCACGGCGGCGTCGCCGGAAGGACCGGAGGCTTCGCCAGTGGGGGCGGGTGCCGGCGCGGGAGAGCCCGCCGCCGGTGCGGCGGCTCCTGCGGCGTCGACGGGGGAAGCCGGGGAGGCCGCCTCGGGAGATCCCGCCGCAGGGCCGGACGCCAGTGGCAGGGAGGTGGCGGACGCGGCGGCGGCTGCAGAGGCGTCGGTCGCGGCCTGGGTGGAGACGGGCGGGGGCGCGCCCGCGTCGTCGGGGACCACGGACGAGCTGGAGCCGCCGCGTGCAGCCATGGCAAGGGAAAACGAGGTGGTCATGAAGATGATGGCGGCCACGGCAGTGATCTTGGCAATGAAGCCTGCCGGGCCCCTGGCCCCGAAGACGGAGGAGGACGATCCGCCGAATGCCGCTCCGAGGCCCGCGCCCTTGCCCTGCTGTAGGAGGACGCTGATCATCAGTATGATGGCCGCGGCAACGTGGAAGAAGGCGATGCTGGACTGGAAAAACGAGGTGGTTGCCATGAAGGGGTTACCCTGGGTGGGGCCCGCCGCGAGCCGGGCGGGCAGAGGGATCGGTAGGATGCCCCGCGGGGTCCGGACGCGCGGGGGCCGGAGCGGGCCGCGTCCGGCGGGTGCCTGGCGCTCCCCGGAGGCCGGCCCCGGCACCGGGCTTCGGGCTTGGAGCCTCCTAGAGGTCGAACTTCACTATCTGGACGAAGGAGTCGGGCTTCAGGGCCGCGCCGCCCACCAGCGCCCCGTCGATGTCGGGCTCGCCCATGAGGGCCTTCACGTTGTCGGGCTTGACCGAGCCGCCGTAGAGGATGCGGGTCTCCGAGGCGGCCCTGTCGCCCAGAAGGGTCCCGAGCTCTCCGCGGAGGAACGCGTGGACCTCCTGGGCCTGCTCCTTCGTGGCGGTCTTGCCCGTGCCGATGGCCCAGACGGGCTCGTAGGCCAGGATCAGGGCGGCCGCCCTCTCGGCCGTGAGGCCGGCCAGGCTCCCCCTGATCTGGGCGCCCAGGACCTTGAAGGTGTCGCCGCTCTCGCGCTGGGCCAGCGACTCGCCCAGGCAGACGACCGGGACGATCCCCCCGTCCACCGCCGCCGCGAGCTTTTTCGCGACCCACTCGTCCGTGTCGCCGAAGTACTGCCTGCGCTCGCTGTGGCCCAGGATCACGAAGGATGCCCCGGCCGCCTTGGCCATGCCGACGGAGATCTCGCCGGTGAAGGCCCCCTCCTTCTCCCAGTGGACGTTCTGGGCCCCGATGAGGATCCCGGTCCCCTGGGCGGCGGTGGCCGCCTCGCCTATAGCCGTGAACGGCACTCCGAGAGCGGCCTGCCGACCGGAAGTGCCGGCCAGGAGAGGCTTCGCGGCCTCTATGAAGGCAACTGCCTCGGCCCCGGTCTTGTACATCTTCCAGTTGCCGGCCAGGAAAGGCGTCCTAGACATATCGACCTCCTTGAGGCGGCTGGTCCCGCCAGGGGCGGGACCGGATGCCCGCGGGACCCGTGCGGGGGGCCGCGCGGCGGCTGGGAGCCGGGACATAGCGGGAAACCGGAAGGCGCGAAACCGCCGGTGGCCCAGAAACAAGAAAATCAGAAGGCCTGGGCAGAGCTCCGGTCCGACTGAATTGCCCATACTAGCGCATCCGGCAGGGAAAAACAAGACTTGCCGGATCCCGAATAATACACTATCTTTTTAAGTGAATCCTTACGGGAAAGGTTCCCCGGAGCGCAGGGGACTGCGGGAGCTCGGGAGCTGACCTGGCTCCGGCTCTCGGGACAGGCGATGACCGTCCGGTGAACCCGTACTGTGGCCCGGACGGCCAGGGAGGCCAGGCCGCCGTCACTTCCGCCCAGGCCGTCTGACGCCCGGGCCACTGCGCTCCCCCACTGAATCCTTTCTCAGCCATGACCTGGCATATGAGTCGCCGGCCTGCCCTGCCTTGCTTGCCTCCCAGCAAAACCGCACTCTCCGGCCACGCTTGCCGTCCTGGCCCTCCCGAGCTCACCGGCCACCCTTGCCGTCCTGGGCTTCCCGGGCTCACCTTCCACCTTTGTCACCTATGGCCTTCCTGGCCTCCCAATCCCTCACTGGCAACCACGGGACTTACCAGGCCGTCTGGCCATCCCGGCATTCCGGGCCAACCTGACCTCCCAACCGTCTGGCCATCCCGGAATTCCATGCCAACCTGACCTCCCAGGCCGTCTGGCCATCCAGGACTTCCGGGCCAACCTTGCCTCCCAGGCCGTCTGGCCATCCCGGACTTCCAGTCCAACCCGGCCTCCCGGACGTCTGGCCATCCCGGACTTCCAGTCCAACCCGACCTCCCGGACGTCTGGCCATCCCGGCATTCCAGGCTGTCCTGGCCTCCCAGTCCATCAAGACCGCCGGCACCTTCCGACACCGTTCTTTCCGGACAGTCCGCCCTGCCCGGCCCGTGGCCCGAGGGCCCCGCTCAAGGCCGATTGACAGGATGCGGCCCGGCTTTCCCTGCCGCAAGCGGCATCAATCCCCGGCACCTGGCGCGACTGGGCGCCATCTGCCTCCCGCGGCTCACTGAGGGCCGTGAAACCTCCGGCGGCAGGACATGCCGGCCAAGGACGACACAATCCAATTATGAAGACCAGATTCGCCCCCAGCCCCACGGGGTTCCTCCACATTGGCGGTGCCCGCACAGCGCTGTTCAACTGGCTAGCCGCCCGCCACTCTGGCGGGGAGTTCGTGCTCCGCATAGAGGACACCGACCAGCAACGCTCCAGCGACGAGTACACACGGGACATCCTGAGCTCGCTTGAGTGGCTGGGCCTGGATCACGACGGCGAGCCCGTGTACCAGACGCAACGTACAGAGCTGTACAGGGAGTACGTGGACCGTCTCCTCGCCTCGGGCCACGCGTACTGGTGCCACTGCAGCCAGGAGCGCGTGGTCGAGACCCGCAGGACCGCGATGGAGACCAAGGGCAAGCCCCGCTACGACGGTCGCTGCCGCGATCTCGGGCTGGGGCCCGCACCTGGCGCTGTAGTGCGCTTCAGGGGCCCTTCCGACGGCGAGACAGCCTGGAACGATCTCATCAAGGGCCCGATAAGCTTCCAGAACGACGAGCTGGACGACCTTGTGATAGTCCGCTCGGACGGCCTGCCCACCTACAACATGGCCGTGGTGGCCGACGACGTGTCCATGGGCATCACCCACGTCCTCAGGGGGGACGACCACGTGAACAACACCCCCCGCCAGATACTCCTTTACAGGGCCCTGGGGGCCCAGCTCCCGGAGCTGGGGCACCTGCCGATGATCCTGGGCGACGACAAGAAAAGGCTTTCCAAGCGCCACGGGGCCACCTCCGTGCTTGCCTACAGGGAAATGGGCTACCTGCCCAGGGCGCTGGTGAACTACCTGGCGAGGCTTGGCTGGTCGTCGGGGGACAAGGAGATATTCACTCTGGAGGAGATGACCTCCCTCTTCAGCCTGTCCTCGGTGGGAAAGTCCGCCGCCGTCTTCAACAACGACAAGCTGGACTGGCTGAACTCCCACTATATTAAGGAGACCCCGGCAGACGAACTCGCCGCGCTGACAAGGCCCTTTCTCGCGGCCGTGGGGGTCAGCGGGATGGACGAGACGAAGCTCCGCGCCGCGGTCGAGACCGTCCGCGAGAGGGGCAAGACCCTGAAGGAGCTGGCCGCTAAGTCCGCCTTCTACTTCAGGGACAGGATTTCACTTGACGCGAAGGCGGCGGCCAAGCTCCTTGACGAGGGAGGCAGGGCCGTCCTGCGCTCCTTCCTGGATGCACTGGCCAAGCTTCCGGAAAGCCACGAGGTCTTTGACGGCCTTCTCGACAGGATGTCCGGCGAGCTGGGCGTCAAGAAGGGGGCCGTGGCGCAGCCTCTGAGGCTGGCCTTGACCGGAGGGACCGCGAGTCCCGGCCTGTACGACATCCTGGAAATTCTGGGGCCGGACATGGTGCGCAGGAGGATCGAGGAGGCCCTGGACTACGCGGGCTGAGACAAGCTCTCCTGCGGGCCGCAAGGTCGGCGGCATTCAACGCCCTGTCAGCAAAGCCCCTGCGGCCCAGTGCCGCAGGGGCTTTGTTTATTCCGTCACAAGTATATCCGTTCACGGGGGGCTAAGATTGTGAAGCCGGGCCCTTCCATCGACCCGGACTCCAAGGTCTCTCGCCCTCAGACAGCTCGGCCCTCAGGGTCCCTTAGTTCCCCAAGCTCTCCGGTCCTCCCGCCGATCAGGGAGCCAGCAGGCCTTTCAGCCCCCCGGCCCTTTCAGGTCTGGAGCCATCTACTCCAGCCCTTCAGGGGACTGCAGCCCCTCACTTCCCTGCGAACAGATACTCGTTTCGCTAGCGCTATCAGGCTTTGGAGGACTCTTCAGAGTACGGTTAGCCATGAGTTCCAGCAGGTGATAAACGAATGTCAAAGATCTCCAAGGCTCATTCGCATGCCTGAATCCATTCCTCCACAGATGGCTCCATCTCTGTGCCGAGACTTCAGACGTGTGGATGTCCCGTCCGCCCACGGCAGCCGAGCCAACCGCCTGAACCGGAGCCAGGGCTGAAAGGCCAGTAATCTGGCCAAGTCTTATGCGTACAACTACACAAGGCAACGGGACGATTTTTAATATGCCGAATTCAGCATGGCACTAAGACAGAATATTCGCGGCACCCAGGGTGGGGCCGCTGTTACCCTCACGAGATGGCCCCTGCCACCGGCAGTCGTCTTTCGAGGCCGTCGTCCGCGTCACGTCTTTTGCCAGAGCAGTCAACTGAGAGGCAGAAAGTCAATCCTGAGTTTGTACAGGCAAACGCCAAATTCGTTAATTAGGCAGTTTACCCGTAGGTAGTTTACCCGGTTATGCCTTATATATAAGCACATTGGGAATATGTCTCAAAAAATTAACCACACGGTTTTAACATTTTGGGATTATATAAGAGTTCTTAAGATGTGGTTACGGATGTAGGGCTTAAGAATAGCGGCGCGGAGGAAGCCACGAATGGCAGATACAAAGAACCTCCACGTCCGGTGACAGGGGGTATTGGAAATTGGGGAGGCGGTTGCCATAAAGGTTCTTAGTGATCGGTCAGACGGAACGGGTATCCTTTCTTGCGAACCGATCCGGGCTCACCGGGCCGCTCACCTCCGCCGGCAGGACAGATTATCCGGAGGCCCTGGGAAAAGCGCGGGTCGGCCAGGCAGGCTAAGGAGTGAACAGGGCAAAAAAAAACCCCGTCAAAGAAGACTGCTTCTCTGACGGGGTCATAAATACCTATGGTCTAATATAACATAAAAATTAATCCGGCAGCGACCTACTCTCCCACACTCCTAAAGTGCAGTACCATCGGCTCTATGGAGCTTAACTTCCGTGTTCGGGATGGGAACGGGTGGAACCTCCATGACATAGCCACCG
>JAISFP010000510.1 GCA_031263525.1 Deltaproteobacteria bacterium
TGGCCAGGGCGGCCTTCCTCCAGCTCCAGGACGGGCTACCTCCGTGGCCTGGGCGGCCTTCCTCCAGCTCCAGGACAGGTTACCTCCGTGGCCTGGGCGGCCTACCCGTGAACGGATACCAATGTGGCACCTGGACTTTGACAAGGCGCTAAAAAGGGTCCTCCGAATGCCGCCCTACAGGCTCAACAAGAAGCCCTACGAGAAGACGCTCTGGAATGCCGAGGCCAGGATTGCCAACAACGGCGTGACGGACGACGCCTACGGCCCGATCACGCGGAAGTACACCGAAGACTACTGCGGGGACAGCGACACCGCCGCGGGCGACTGTTCCCTCGCTCCCGCCAACATCAAGAGGCTGGACCGCCGGGGGCTTCTCTTCAAGGTCGCCCGGGACTTCCTGCTGGCCCTGAAGAAATCGGGATTCCACCTTTTCAAGGTGGTCTCCAACGAATCCCCCGACCTCCTCGGAAGGTACAGGCTGGAGAAGAGCGACAGGGCGAAGACGCAGCTCTTCCACAGGAGCTCCTGGGCGAAGACGAATCCCGCCATAGAGTGAGGAGGTGGTGGACGACATCAGCTACCTGCTCCACATCACCGAGGACCGGTCCCTCTGCAGGGAGCTGTAGTCCAGGAAGCTCCTTGCCCGAGCCTTCGGCGACCAGTGCACGGTCGACAGGAAAAGGAGAAAGCAGGTCAACCTGAGGAAGTCCCCCCGACCGGGCTGAAGCCCCGGTTGGAGGTTCCCGCCACCGCCCAGCAGAGCCCCGTCGACGAGGACGCCGCGCATAACGGCAGGAAGGACATCCAGGGGTACAACTTCGGCGTCGTCGAGATCAGGCCGAAGCCCCCGGGGAGGACGGGGTCAGGGGGGCCGCGATCCTCCAGGTGGTGGAGGTCAGGGGAGCGAACGTCCACGACTCCGTGTTCTTCATTTTGTTCCTGACGATTCTCCTGGGCTGCGGCGTCAAGGTCGCAAAGCTCCTGCTCGACGCGGCCTTCACGCGCCAAGCGGACTACGAGATCGCCAAGATCGTGGACGTCAAGGTCTACTCCCCCGTGAAGGTAATACACCGACGGACGAGGCCGTCGGACGAGGCCGCCGACCGTGGGAGAAACAGGATGCCCCTGGACCTGTTCGACAGGGATTCCGAAAGGAGGATCACGGCCTGCCCCCACGGCAACGTGGCCAGGTCCACGTTCGTGGAGACCGAGAAGGGCCGCAAGTACAGGGCCGAATTCTGCCGCGAGGGCTGCGCGGCGTGCCCCCGGAGCGGCGACTGCCGGTCCAGGCTCCTGAAGGGCTCCGCCGTCCTGAACTACACCTGGCAAGCCATGGGGCTCGCCGTCAGGCGCACGTTCCAGAAGACCCTCGAGTGGATCATGACCTACCGCCCCCGGGCCGGCGTGGAGAGGACCGTCGAGATTCTGCAGTGGCTGGTGTTCCGCAGCGGACGCATCCCGGTCAGGGGGCTGGAGCGGGTGACCTACAGGATGAAGCTCGCGGGCAATGTCTTGAATTTCAGGAGGGTGCAACAGTTCAAGCAATGCCGGGCCGCGGTACGGAAGTAGCCGGGCAGACCTGTGTCATTGCCCGTCGGGGCACGGAGTCTGCCTGGCAAGATGCCCGTCATCAGGCGTGGCGTGCCTGAACCCTCTGCAGGGCGAGAGCCCTTCTCGTCCAATATATGCACCAATATCCAGGGGCAAATCCAAATCTCCACCCCTATCATTTGACCTCCCCGTCCAGTCCTGACACCTTCCGGCCTCCTCCCCGCCTGCCCGCCTGCCCCGTCCAGCCCTGACCGCCTTCCGGCCTCCTCCCCGCCCGCCCCGTCCAGCCCTGACCGCCTTCCGGCCTCCTCCCCGCCCGCCCCGTCCAGCCCATACACCTTCCGGCCTCATCTCCGACCATCCCGTACCGTCCAGTCCTGATGCCTTTCGTCATCAAGACAACGTCACCGTCAACATGATGTCAAAGAGACACTCATCTTTAAGTAGTCATTGATGCAGATAATTAGAACATATGGGATATCTTCTCTTCTTTACCCTCCCAAGCTGAATATCACGATAACTGCCTACCATCTGCCATCTCTTGCCTTCCCCTCCCCAGACAAAAAACCTACCGCTCTGCACCGCCAGGCCTATTCCCCTCTCGACCTGTAGACCACCACTATGCCGATTGAGCTGTAGTAGCTATATTACGCTTCCGGATAAATATTAGAAAATGTTGAAATCTGTTCCCACATTACGGGAGCGTGTCATGGAAAAAAATACCATATCTTGGATCTTGCACTGATTTCTCACCCCTGGAACGACAGTCAAAATTATAACATTTAACCGAACCCGTAATAAATTTCTTATTGAGATATTACGGTGCGATCAACAGTTACGCCTGATGAAGCCGAGCTGCCCCCGCCTCCTCCCTGCCGAGCCGCCCGCCCTCCTCAAGGGTTACTAATGCTAGAGTTTCCGCTAGCATAATTGATTAGGAGGAGTTGATGCCATGTCGGATCACAACTTGGAAATCCCCGGAGCCCCCCCCCAACGGCCCACCCGCAAACGATGGGGGGAGTATTTTGACTTCGTTCGAGACCGCCATACATTCGGCACCCAGTGATGTCTAGGCCAGAATCTGCAAGTCTCTTTTCGAGGGTTATGGGGTAACTTCGCCCGAGACGGGTTCCGCCGGAAGCAAGGCAGTTCCTGAGAAGCCCACGACATCTGAGGATATGCCCGGCTTGTTCACAAATTTCAAGGGGACCATCATTCCCGCCATATACGTCACTCTTCTTGTTGCGTTGATGATTGCTTATTTGACCTCCATTAAGGACAGCATAACTGCAGCAGAAAAGAACCTGGGAGACAAGATAACTGCAGTAGAAAAGAACCTGGGAGACAGGGTGAATGGACTTGACACCCGGGTGGCTCGGCTGGAAGATGCGATGGCTGAGCTGGCTAAAGCTATGGTCAGACAGGAAACCAGACAGACTAACTTGGAAAACACTGTTTCCGACCTAAGAACCGACCTGAAAACACTGACTGGCAAATTTGAAATGTGGCGGTTGGAAACCGCAAGGTTTCTCCCAGCTCCAGGCATACAGTCCGAATCCGCCGCGAACGGCGAGCGTCCCAAGCCAAGCCTTCGGAAAATACTGCCGGCGGGAGGATCCTCGGCCAGGGTCCGCCAGGGTCCGCAGAAGAGCCGGTTCCTCCTGCCGGGTGACCGCCGTTCCGCACCCGGCACCCGCCCGCATGTGTCCCGAGCGACGCCTGGCGGGCCCCAGCTCACGAGCCGTCTTCATCATGGCCGCCACACTGGGCCCTCCAAGCCCTCCCGTCCTCCTGGCCGGATGAGGGACGGTGGCCGGGTTCGTCCGCGACAACGAGTGCGACATCCCCTTCCCGGGCTAGTTCTACTTCATCGGCCCCGCGACGCTCTGGGTCGGCATCCACCCCATGGACGACCAGGCTGGCCCGGGCCCCGCCGACACGGGGGAGCACACGGAGCGGCTCATCACCTAGACTTTCTCCCGGCGCTCCGAGCTCCACATGGCCGACGCGGCCTCCTCCGAACTCCACATGGCTGACGCGGCCTCCTCCGAACTCCAAATGGCTGACGTGGCCTCCATCGTGTGTGAATGCTGATCCTGGCCGAAAGCCCCCTCACCCTCATGGCGTTCCTGAGCCTCTGATATTCGCGTCCGACCACGGAGACGTAGCGGGCGGTCATGAGCGTCAGGGCCACCGCCTTCTCCGGGGCCTCGAGCTCCCTCGCGGCGGCGAGGAGTTCCAGGACGGACGACGTCCTGGTGAGGGCCATGGCGCCGGCGGTCATGCCCAGGGCCTTGACCGTCACGAGCCCGGAGAGCTCCAGCCCCTCGCGGGTGACCGTGAGCCCCCAGAAGCGGGCCACCGCTTCCCCGCCTACGGAGAAGGGCATGAGGAGGAGCCAGATGAACACGAGCAAGGCGTTAACGCCCAGGAGCCTTGTCCAGAAGGAGCCGTCCCCGAGCGCCCCGGAGAGGGCGGCAAAGCATGCCGATCCGCCCAGCCCCAGGAGCGCCGCCCCGAGATCTGTGACCAGGGCCAGCTCCACGGACCACAGGACGAGCGCCATGAGCCTGACTCGGGGATTCCACCCCCGCCAGGCCCGCCGCGTGAACGTCTCCAGCGTGATGCAACCCGACCCTCCAGCCTCAGGACATGTCTGAATTCGAACGGCTCCGGACCCGCAGGTCCCAGTACGGCACAGGGCACAGGGCTCAGCGCGCCTGCGCCAGGAACCAAGACCTGGAGCCTGAACCCCGGAACCAGGCAACGGCCACCAGGAACCAAGACCTGGAGCCTGAAACCCGGAACCAGGCAACTGCCACCAAGAACCAGGACCAGGAGCCAAAAACTGGAACCAGGCCCCAAGAACCTGGAGCCAGGAGGCAGGCCCCCAAGAGCCAGAACCAGGAGCCAAGGACCCAGAGCCAAAAAAAGTGATGCACGGGGAACCCGGGGACCGCCGCGCGAGACTCCAGGGAAACGGAGATGCCCCGAGAATCCCAGGGCTCCCGAAGGCGCGGCTCTCCGAAACGTTGAGCTCCGGAAACCCAATAACGCAAGGTGCGCATGTCCGTTGCGCGGGGCACCTAATACCAGGGGCCCGAGGCCGTGAAAGAGGGCCCTGAAAGCCAGCGGCTCAGGAAGACGTGGAGCCCGAGATCTTTGCAAAAGCTCAAACTGCTTCACGTGCCCCCAAAATTCCATAGATGGCGGGCTGTCCGGGGTGCCCGGCCCAGCCCCGGAATATCTGCCGTCCTCCGCAGTTGAGGGGCTCACGCTCCGTCGCTCCGAGAGCGAAGCGCTCACGCTCCGTCCCCCCTAGAGCGAAGGGCTCACTTCCGTCCCCCATGCAACCAGGAGCGACCGCTCGCCTCTCAGGCCGGAACGGGTGCAGGTCCTTGGCCTGCCGGCAAGCCAGCCATGGCCCTCCTGCAGTCCCTTGCGACATTTATCCTCTTCAGCAGGGACAGATGCCATGGCTTGACTTTGCTTGCATGCCTCCCGACCAATTTTCAGCCCCACCGGCTCGGCGACCGCCCGGATCTCCGGCCTCACGGCCGCCAGGGTCGACAGTTGGCCCCCCTCACAGGTTCAGATGCAAGGCTCTTTCCTGCCCGCCTTCCGGTCCGCCATGGGCCGCCCGGAGCCGGATACGCCCCTCCGGACTGGGGGAGGCCGTGGGGTATGCCCTTGCGGGACCGGCCTCCCTTGTTCCGGAAGGTCCCCGGGAGACGGGTTCCGCTCCGGGGAAAGGGTCGCCCCAGCCCTCATGGAGGATGGTGGGAGGGGCGTAATTTCAGAGATCGGGAGCGTCAGCTCAGCGGGAACGGAAACGGGAACTGCAGCGTCAGCTCAGCGGGAACGGAAACGGGAACGGGAGCGTCAGTTCAGCGAGAACCTGAACGGCACGGAAATGTTCAGAGAGCTCAGGCCCGTGCTTTCCGGAATTGGAGGGAGCGGCGACGACCGGGCCAGGAGCGCCATGGCCTCGTCGTCCAGGATGCCGTGCCCGGAACTCTCCAGCAGGGAGGGTGACCTGATTGTCCCGTCCTTCAGGACGGTGAAGCTGACCCTGACAACCCCGACGATTCTTCTGGCCTGGGCCGCCGGGGGGTACTTCTTCCGCCGTTCCAGCCGCCTTCTCACGGCGGCCGTGTAGGCGTCGAGCTCGTTCGGGTTCCCGGCCCCCCTGCCGCCCGGCGTCCCACCCGGACCCGTGTCGCCCGTTCCGGAAGCTTCAGTTCCCGAAAAACCGGGTCCGGACATCACTGACTGCTCCCCTGCCAGGGGGCCTGCAGCCACCGTCCGTGCCTCTCCCCGTTCCCGGCCCGGAAACGTGGCCTGGCTCGGCACGGCTGCGGGCCCGGTCTTCGGCTTGTGAGCCGGGGAGGGCCTCGGCACGGGACTGTCCACGGGAGGTCTCGCCTGAACCGGAGCGGGCGGAGGGAGGTCTTCCGCCCTTGCCGACGCGGTCTCCAGCACGTGCAGCTCCTCCGGCTCAGGTTCCGGCTCAGGATCCGGAACGTCCTCAGGAGGGGGGGGAAGCTCCGGTTCCGGGGCCGAAGCCCCCATCAGGACGGAATCTTCCGCACCCCCCTGACCTCCAAGGGGATCGAACGGGGACATGTCGACTGTAGCCAGGGGAGTCCAGATCGGCTCCTCCGTCCCCTGGGGCAGGACGAGCACCGCCGCGACGACTGCGGCATGCAAGGCGAGCCCCAGGACGCAGGCCCTCCGGAAGGCCACGACATCGCCCGCCTGGACGGGCGAGGGCGGCGCCGGTTCCTCTCCGCGCAAGGGCGTGCAGGGGGAGCCGGTCCCGGCGACGCCCGGCTCCTCGAGTTCCCCCGGCACGCCGGGTTCGCCAGGCACCGGGGCCCGGAGGCGATCCCGCCCTCCCTCGGCCGCCGGCAACCCGTCTGTCACGCCAGACACGACCGAATAGCCCGGGGCTCCCGGAAAACCCTCATGAAGTCCGGACAGGTCGCCGCAAGAGAGGGCCCTGAACCTATATTCCAATTGAGGGTCATCCGGAAACCGAGGGTCATCCGGAAACTGAGGGTCATCCGAACCGGGCCCGGCTGCCCCTGCGGAGGAAGCCGCGGCCGCCCCTGAGGCGAAAAAGTTCCGCCAGTCACTCAGGAGCTTGCAACAAAAAATCGGGGCTCGCGATCCCATCAGACTGCCCCTCCGCGGCGTCTCCGGCCGGAACCGGAGACTTCCCCGGAATCCGATATGCTTTGTCGAAATTAGGTACCATAAACAGCGTGGCTGAATAACAAGGCTACCTTCGCCCGAGAAGCCGGAAGTTCTCCGGACACAATCCCGTCACACAGCCGCTCCGCAAGTTCAACAGTCCGCAACTTCACCAGTCCGCCACCCAGTCACTCCGTCACCGTAAAAGTGAACGTCGCAACCCACGACTCCCGGTCGCACACCGTGAGGTCGGCGTACTCGGCCTCCTCGCCCACCCTGGCGAGCCAGCGTCCCGCGGCCAGCGGGATGATATTGACGACCCCGTCCCTGTCCGTCTGTGCCGCGAAGGCCGAGGCCGCGTTGCGGGGGGAGAAGCCCGCGAAGAAGGCCGTAATCTCCGCCCCGGGAAGAGGCCTGCCGTTGAAAAGGACCTTCACCGGAAAGGGCGTACGGACCTTCACGCGGGTGGGATCGGCAAGGGGGACTATTTCAAGGGCCTGGCCGAGCGGTATCTCGAAACCCGAGGCGGGCCCGCCCAGGGCCACGGTCTCCTTGCCGTACCTGCGGGAGAGGCCGCAGGAGGTGGCGGTCGGGTTGTCCTTCCTGGAGCCCCGCCTGTAGCCATCCGGGGTGGACGACCCGAAGGAGGGCCTGTTCTCCGTGGCCGCAGTGTAGGTGCCGTTCCCCAGGGGGTCCTGCGAGACGTAGGTCATGGCGTCCCCGCCTCTCCGGAGGGGGACGTCCCCTCCGGGGCCCTTCAGCACGGGGGGGCTGAACCTGGCATCGAAGTCGGCGTCTTCCACGGCTTCCGTGTCGGGGAACCCGTGGCCGTAGCCGAAGACCACTGTGGCGGGCTGCCCCTGGACGGGACTTGCGACCGACGCCCAGAAGTCGTGGGCAAAGGCCGAGGACGAGGCGGCAAGGGCAGCCGCAAGTGCGGGGAGGAGGAGCTTGGTCGTCAGTTTCATGCTGGTCACTGGACACCTCTCTGGGAAGGTTCGGCCCGCGAGTCACGGGAAAGCCCCGGGTCCGGGCAGTCAATATTCCTGAAAAGGACAGCCGGGGCCGCAGGGAAAGGGCGGCCGGGGCCGCAGGGAAAGGGCGGCCGGGGCCGCAGGGAAAGGGCGGCCGGAGCCGCAGGGAAAGGGCGGCCGGGGCCGCAGGGAAAGGGCGGCCGCGGCCGCAGGGGAAAGGGCGGCCGCGGCCGCAGGGGAAAGGGCGGCCGGGGCCGCAGGGAAAGGGCGGCCGGGGCCGCAGGGAAAGGGCGGTCGGGGCCGCAGGGAAAGGGCGGCCGGGGCCGCAGGTAAAAAACCGGAGCATCGGGCGCGGGCAGGCGTCAGGCCGGACGTCCCGCCGCCCGCTCGCGCCCGGCTTGTCCGGCCCTGCCCGAACGGCCTGATGCCGTGAGAGCGGGGAGCAGAGAGGCCGGGGGAGCAAAGGGGCCGGGAGAGAAGGGACAAAAAAAGGCCGCGGACCGGAGGTTATCCGGAACGCGGCCTTCCTGGCCATTTCGGCTATTATGTGGAGATCCTCGGTCGCTTGCCCGGAGAGGCCCTCAGGCGGGCCCCCGGATCGGGGCAGGATGAGGAGGGGGTTGCAGAAGACGGCTGGCGGACTCCCGGCGAGGGGCGCTGCGCCCCTGCGTCCGGCCCCGGGTCTTTCTTAGACCACGTGCCTCCAGCGCGGGGAATGTTATCCGCTCCCGCAGCCCCTGTCAAGGCCAGTTTCGTCAGGAAAGCCTTAGTCCAGGCGGCCCAGAGCGCTAGAGAACTCCTGCGCGGCCGACCGGGACGGCCTTCCGACAAGTCATTTGGCATCAATTGTCTGGAAGATGCGAAGAGCATTTAATTTCTGTGCCTAGAGCAGCAACCTCCGGAAGGGAGCTACGGAGCGACCATTCCGGAGGGGGCTGTGGTCTGAGTTCTTCGGCGGGAACTGTGGAAAAGCCTCGCCGGCAGGTGCTGTGGCACAGCTCCCGTACAGAGGCACCGGCCGTCGCACTGCTCCCGGAAGTCGAGGCGCTCCTTCCGGGCGGGTACTGACCCGGAGGGCTGAGGGCCTACGGGGACCGAGACGGTCTGGCCTGACCCGTCAAAATGTGCTAAAGTCCCTTAATTCCAGGCCATGTCCGTCCCCGTCCCGGACTCCCCTTCCCCTCCCTCAGCTTCCGGGGGCCTCAGGTTTCCGGAACCTGGGTACTCCCCCTTTCCGGTGCCTTCCGGCATCGTCCCTCTTCGTCTTCCGACCGCCGGAGACCGACCGCCACCTCCTTACCTGGTTCCGCCTCCTGGCCCCCTGACCTTCCCGGCCTCCTGGCCCCCTGACCTTCCCGGCCTCCTGGCCCCATGACCTTCCCGGCCTCCTGGCCTTCCCGGCCTGCTGGCCCCGTGGCCTACCCGGCCTGCTGGCCCCCCGGCCTGCCCGGCCTGCTGGCCCCCGCCTTCGCCTCCCCGGCGCCCCATCCCACCACTAGGACACCGTTAGCCTTGACCGAGCACAGACACGGAGGCCGCGTCTTCGAGGCCGCGAGGGACCTTGGCGTCCCCTGGACCCAGATCCTGGACTTTTCCGCGAACATAAACCCAAAGGGGCAGCCTCGCGGGCTCAAGTCCCATCTCTTCGAGAGCTTCCCGGAGACGGTGCATTACCCCGACGTGAAGGCCGGGAGCCTCACGGAGGCGGTGGCCGCGGCCACCGGCCTCCCGCCCGAGTCGGTGCTGCCGGGGGCGGGGTCCACCCCCCACATCAGGATGATAGCCAGGATCCTGTTCCCGGAGAGGCCGGTCATCGTCGGCCCCGCCTTCGCCGAGTACGAGGAGGCGCTGGTCGCGGCGGGCAGGGCCCCCTGCTACGTCCTAGCCCCCGAGGAGAAGGGGTTCCTGGTCGGGCCAGAGGTGATCGAGATGGCCGCCAGGCTCTCGCCGGACCTGCTCTTCCTGGCCAGCCCGGCCAACCCCACGGGGAGGCTCCTGCCGGACGCCACCTTCGACGCCCTGGCGGCGATGAGCGCCAGGACCGGGTGCTGGGTGGTCCTGGACGAGGCATTCATAGACTTCGCCGCGGCGGAGTCCCGCGAGGCGTTCGCGGCCCGGACGGAGAGGATCCTGGTGCTGAGGTCGCTCACCAAGATCTTCGCCATCCCCGGGCTGAGACTCGCGTACCTGGCCGGCCACCCGGAAAGCATAAGGCGGCTCCGCGACCAGACGGAGCCCTGGCCGCTCAACTGCATGGCCCTCGAGGCGGGGCTCTTCTGCATACCGCAGAAGGCCTTCGTCCAGGACACCCCCGCCTTCACGGCCAGGTGCCGCAGGCAGCTCGCGAAGGAGCTCGCGCCCTACGGGACCCTGGTGCCCTCGGACGCGAACTTCGTGCTCCTGAACGCCGGCGACGCCGCCCCGGGGATAGTGTCGAGGCTCTACGCGAAGGGCATCCTCGTCCGGGACGCCTCCAACTTCCATGGGCTCGGGCCCGGCTGGCTCCGCTTCGCCGTGAGGCCGCTCCGGGAGATCTCCGCGCTTTCCAAGGCGCTGGCGGCCAAAGATGCCTGAACTCCCCGAGGCGCAGACCATAGCGCAGGACCTGGACGGCTCGCTCAGGGGCTCCTCGGTCGCGAGGACCGAGCTCCTGTTCCGGCCCTCCCTGGCCGGGACCATGCCGCTCTCGGAACTCCACGGCAGGGCCTTCACGGGTGCCGCGAGGCGCGGGAAGTGCGTGATACTCCGTTTCGGGGACCTGTCGCTCCTGGCCTCCCTGCGCATGACGGGCCAGTTCGTGTTCGGCCGCTCCCCCGGTTCCGGGGAGGGCGGCCCCGCCGGGGGCAAGGGCAAGCGCTCCTGGCCGCCCCACGTCCGCGCGGCCCTGGTCCTGGACGGCTTCGAGGGGCCGGAGGGCGAGGACTCCCTGATGTTCAGGGACATCCGCAAGTTCGGGCGGCTGCACGTCTGCCGGCCGGCTGACGAGGAGGCCCTGCTCCCCGCCTCCGCCAGGGGCAGGGACGTGACCGAGCTCTCCCCGGAAGAGTTCCACTCCAGACTCGCCTCGTCCGGGGCCCCCCTCAAGGTGGCCCTGATGGACCAGGGCGTCATGGCCGGGCTGGGCAACATCTACGCGACCGAGATCCTCTTCGAGGCAGGCGTGTCGCCGTTCCGCCCGGCCGCTTCCCTGTCCCGCCACGAATCGGATATCATCCTGGAGGCGGCGCGGTCCATCCTGGACCAGGCCGTCCGCATGCGTGGCTCCACCGTCTCCAACTACCAGGCCCCGCTGGGGCCGGGCAGCTACCAGGAGCTCCACAAGGCCTACGGCAAGGCGGGCAAGCCCTGCCCCCGCTGCGGCACGACCCTCGAGAAAGTGAGGGCCGCGGGCAGGACCACGGTGTTCTGCCCGCTCTGCCAGAAATAAGGCCCCCCGCCGCTCCGGCCGGCCCCGGATCCGGGAGAGCCGGGCGCTTCGGACGGACATGGCGGAGCTGGCGAATCGCACGGTTCGGGCAGAACATGTCCCGGACAGCCCTGCCGACGTGCCCTGACGCCTCCGTGGCCGTGCCGGCCTCCTCCTCCGCCGATCCTTCTCGCCTCATGCTGGCCTTGGCCGCCGGCCCTTGTCGTCCCCTGCAGGCCCTGGCCGCCGGCCATTCTCGCCTCATGCAGGTCCTGACCGCCGGCCCCTATCCTTTCCTTCATGCCCTGGCCGCCGGCCATTCTCGCCTCATGCTGGTCCTGACCGCCGGCTCCTATCCCTTCCTTCATGTCCTGGCCGCCGGCCCTTATCGCCTCTTCCAGGCCCTGGCCGCCGGCCCTTATCGCCTCTTGCCGGCCCTTCTCGCCGCATGCTGGTCCTGGCCGCCGGCCCTTCTCGCCGCATGCTGGTCCTGGCCGCCGGCCCTTCTCGCCTCATGCTGGTCCTGGCCGCCGGCCCTTCTCGCCGCATGCTGGTCCTGACCGCCGGCCCTTCTCGCCTCATGCTGGTCCTGACCGCCGGCTCCTATCCCTTCCTTCATGTCCTGACAGCCGGCCCATATCCTTTCCTTCAGGCCCTGGCCGCCGGCCCTTCTAGCCTCTTGCAGGCCCTGACCGCCGGCCCTTATCGCCTCTTCCAGGCCCTGGCCGCCGGCCCTTCTCGTCCCCGCCAGGCCCCGGACGCCGGCCCTTCTCGCCTCTTGCAGGCCCTGGCCGCCGGCCCTTCTCGCCTCATGCTGGTCCTGGCCGCCGGCCCTTCTCACCTCTTCCAGGCCCTGACCGCCGGCCCTTCTCGTCCCCGCCAGGCCCCGGCCGCCGGTTCCTGTCGCCCCAGCAGGCCCTGGCCGCCGGCCAGTCCCCGACACCCGCCGGCCCGTCAGCCATGCCGCATTCCCCTGCGGCTTCCAGGCCCCGGCACCCGTCCCCCATGCCGGACAGCCCTTCCAGGCCCGCTCCGCCTCCCTCCGGGACCTGGCGGCACCGCCCGACGCCTTCCTCCCTTCCGGGCCAAGTCCCCGGACACCCACCCCCCGGCACCCTTCCGGGGGGCGAGGCGACCGCGCCTCCCCGCCCTTCCGGCGCCCCCAGGCGCCCCGTGCCCCATCCTCCCGTCCCGGGCCCCCGGCGGCGGGGGGCCCGCTCCCAACCGCCCGCCGGACCCGCCCCCCAGGATTTCAAGACGATGCTTCGAAGAGCTCCCCGCGTCCAGACCGGCCTCACCACGTTCCTCAGCTCGCACACGGACACCTACAGGGGCAGGGCCATCGGGCTCCTGTGCAACCAGGCCTCCGTCGGCCCGGACCTGACGCATGCCCTGGACGCCCTCGACGCCGCCGTGCCCGGGGCGGTGAAGGCCGTCTTTTCCCCGCAGCACGGTCTCCACGGGACCGTGCAGGACAACATGGTGGAGTCCCCGCACGGCCGGCTCCCCGACGGGAGGCCCGTGTGGAGCCTCTACGGGGAGACCAGGATACCCTCCCCCGAGATGCTCGAGGGCATAGACGCGGTGGTATGCGACCTCCAGGACGTGGGCGTCCGGGTGTACACCTTCGCGCACACGCTCTTCCACATGATGGACGCCTGCGCCGAGCGGGGGATAGAGGTGGTGGTCCTCGACCGCCCCAACCCTTCCGGGGGCCAGGTCATGGAGGGTCCGCTCCTGGCCCCGAACATGAGGTCCTTCGTGGGCATGACGCCGGTGCCCCTCCGCCACGGATGCACCCTTGCCGAACACGCCCTCTTCTACAACGCCGCCTCCAGGAACCCCTGCGAGCTCACGGCGGTGCCCATGGCCGGCTGGGAGCGGGCCTTTGACTTCGAGGACACGGGCCTCCCCTGGGTCATGCCCAGCCCGAACCTGCCGACCGCGCATTCCGCCCTGCTGTACCCCGGGTGCGTCATCTTCGAGGGCACGAACCTGTCCGAGGGCAGGGGCACCGCGCTCCCCTTCCAGCTCGTGGGGGCGCCCTACGTGCGGACCGGGCCGCTCGCAGAGCGGCTCGCGTCCATGCGGGTGCCCGGCGCCTTCTTCCGGCTGGCGGAGTTCATGCCCATGTACGGCAAATGGGCCGGCGAGACCTGCCGCGGCGTTGAGATCCGCCCCGTGGATCCCAGGTTCAGGCCGCTCAGGGCGGCGCTCTCCGTGCTGGAGGCCGTCCTGAGGCTATGGCCGGAGGACTTCGACCTGAAGGAGCCGCCCTACGAGTACGACACGGAACGCAGGCCCATAGACCTCATTCTCGGAGCCCCGGAGATCTTCGACAGCCTGGCTTCCGGGGTGAGCGCCGAGGAGATCTGCTTCAACCTGGAGCCCCCGATACGCGCCTTCGACAGGCGACGCACGGACATGCTCCTCTACAGGGAGTAGGTTCCCCCGCTGGGACGACCGGCACCGCCCGCCGGCGGACCAGGCCCGGACCTGCCGGGTGTCCCGCGAGCCTCCGGGACCCGGCCTGGAGGCCCGAAAAGGGACTCCGAAATCCCCGCGAGCTACGGGATCAGCCGGGCGGGCGGAAACGAAACTCCGCCCGGGCCCGCGAGCTGCGGGATCAGCCGAGAGGCCCGAAACGTAACTCCGTCCGGGCCCGCGAGTTGCGGGCTCAGCCTGGAGGCCCGAAACGGGACTCCGAAAGCCCCGCGAGCTGCGGGCTCAGCCGAGAGACCCGAAACGTAACTCCGTCCGGGCCCGCGAGCTGCGGGATCAGCCGAGAGGCCAGAAACGGGACTCCGTCCGGGCCCGCGAGCTGCGGGATCAGCCGAGAGGCCAGAAACGGAACTCCGCCCGGGCCCGCGAGTTGCGGGCTCAGCCGGGCGACCGGAAACTGTATTCCGTCCGGGCCCGCGAGCTGCGGGATCAGCCGGGCGTGCGGAAACGAAACTCCGTCCTGGCCCGGGAGCTGCGGGATCTGCCGGGCGACCGGAAACTGTACTCCGTCCGGGCCCGCGAGCTGCGGGATCTGCCGGGCGGGCGGAAACGAAACTCCGTCCGGGCCCGCGAGCTGCGGGATCAGCCGAGAGGCCAGAAACGGGACTCCGCCAGAGTCCGCGAGCTGCGGGCTCAGCCTGGAGGCCCGAAACGGGACTCCGCCCGGGCCCGCGAGGTGCGGGATCAGCCGGGCGACCGGAAACTGGATTCCGCCCGGGCCCGCGAGCTGCGGGCTCAGCCGAGAGGCCCGAAACAGAACTCAGTCCGGGCCCGCGAGGTGCGGGATCAGCCGGGCGACCGGAAACTGGATTCCGCCCGGGCCCGCGAGCTGCGGGCTCAGCCGAGAGGCCAGGAACGGGACTCAGCCCGGGCCCGCGAGCTGCGGGCTCAGCCGAGAGGCCAGAAACGGGACTCCGCCAGCCCGCCAGAGTCACGGGCTCAGCCGAGAGGCACGAAACGGAACTCCGCAAGGCCGCCTGCCGGCCCCTCCTCCAGGGCAGGAACGGCGGGCTCCAGGAGCACCATCGCCCACAGCCTGGCACCCAGCGCGGCTATCCTCTCCCCCCCGGGGCCCAGCAGGGCGGTGGCGCGGTCCACAGCCTCCTGGAAAGCCAGGGACAGGGCGTAGGCCTCCTCCCAGGCCACCCGGTGAAGCTCCGGATCGCTTGCGCGGCGGACGTTCCCGACGGCCCGTGCAAGCCGCAGGGCCGCCGGCAGCAGGGCGTCCAGGACGTCGCCCTCCCCGCTTCCGGCCTCGCCGCCCGCCCTGCCGGGACCAGGGGCGGCGGCTCCCGCAGGTTTCCCGCCCGGACCCGGGACGGCGCCAGGCGCCCTGCCGGGATCCTTCCCGGCCCGCCCGATCTCCCTTCCGAGCGCGAGGCACAGGATGTCCTCCTCGGGGATGCCCGCCCCCGGGCTCAGCTCGAAGAACGCCTCCTCGCCCCTCGTGTCCCCCACCCAGACTCCGGTCAGGTCCAGGCCGGAGAAGGCGAAGCTCACCCTGACCAGGGACTCGCCCGCGGGGCGGGGCTCGAGATCCCTCACCACGAGCCTGCCCAGGGGCACGGCCGGGGCCGACGGGCCGCCGGGCCCCTGCATGACCTTCACCGCCACACGGGTCTCCCCGCCGCAGGCCGGGGTGTAGAAGCCGAAGCGGGCCTCCAGGGCGGACTCGTTCCGGGGCACTATCTCGGAATAGCCGCCCCCGTCGGTCTCTATGCCCAGCGAGTACGAGATGACGTCCCTCACGGTCGCTGGATCGCGGAACCCCATGAGCGCCGCCCCCGAGGCCACAGCCCCGGACGGGCCGTCCAGGACGAAGGCCCTGTCGCCGAAGATGCCTCGGACGGGTGCTGGCACCTCGGGGGCCTTCAGGATCCCGCCCAGGAGTATCACCCGGTCCGCGCGGCCGGCGAGCGCGCCTGTGGCCACGATAGCCCTCCTCACGGCCGAGGCCATGCGCTCGGCCAGGTCGGCCTGGGAGCCGTCCGGGGCCGTGCCGCCCTCAGCGGCGAAGCCCATGTCCTCGCCGCCCATGAAGGGATCGCCCCCGTAGCCCAGGACGTTCAGGTCGCCCCCCTCCGCCCAGATGGCGCCCACCTCCAGGAACCCGGCTCCGAGGTCGCACACCAGGACCGCCCTCCTGCCAGTGCCCCCCGGCCCGCAGGCGACCGCGGCGCACAGCGGCGCGTTCGCGAGCTCAACCTTATCCAGGCCGGCCACCAGGGCGGCGTCCCTCACGGCCCTGCGCCTCAGCACGCCGAACAGGGCCGGAACGGCAATTACCGTGCGCTCGATGCCCTTCCCGAAATAGCCTTCGGCATCGTCCCTGAGACGCGCCAGCGTGGCCGCCAGGATCTCCACCGGGCTCACGGCCCTCCCCCGGACCTCGACCGCCGCGAAGCCGCCGGGCCCCTCGACTATCCTGTTGGGGGAGCGGGCGGCATACTGCCTTATCCACGGGGAGCCGTACGCCCATCCCGCGAGGCGCATGGCGGAGCGGACGAGGTGCTCGGGGGAGCTCACGGCATGCCTCAGCGCCCTGTCGCCCGTGACCAGCGTCCCGGAACTGTCGGCCCACACGGCCGAGGGTATCGAGAGCGCCTTCACAATGACAGGCGCATCGCCCGGACCGGCCGCCTCTGCCACGGCCGCCCGTGACCGCTCCGTCCCGAGATCTATGCCCAGCACGGCTGTCATGAAGGTCCTCCTGAAATGATGCGGCGAGCCGCCGGCGGTGGAAGGCCGGGAGCAGGAACTCCGGGGCCGGAAGCCGGAAGGCAGGAGTTCCGGGACATGAAGCCGGGAGCCGGAACTCCGGGGCTGGAAACCGGAAGGCCAGGAGCCGGGAGCTCAGAGGCAGGGAGCCGGAGGCCATAGCCGGAGCTCCGAGGCAGGAAGCAGGGAGCCGGAAGGCCGTGATCTCGGAGAAAAGAAGCCGGAGTTTCGAGGCCAGGGAGCCGGAAGGCCGGGAGCCGCGGGCTCCGAAACCAGGGTGCCGGAAGGCCGGGAGCCGCGGGCTCCGAAACCAGGGAGCCGGAAAGCCGGGATCCGCGGGCTCCGAAACCAGGGAGCCGGAAGGCCGGGAGCCGCGGGCTCCGAAACCAGGGAGGTGGAAGGCCGGGAGCCGCGGGCTCCGAAACCAGGGAGCCGGAAAGCCGGGATCCGCAGGCTCCGAAACCAGGGAGCCGGAAGGCCGGAAGCCGCGGGCTCCGAAACCAGGGAGGTGGAAGGCCGGGAGCCGCGCGCTCCGAAACCAGGGAGCCGGAAGGCCGGAAACTCGGGGAAAAGAAGCCGGAGTTCCGAGGCCAGGGCAGTGGAACGCCGGGAGCCGTGGGCTCCGAGCCAGAAGCTCGGAGGCCGGAATCGCTAAAGTGGGGGGGCACGGGAGGAAAGGAGTGCTGAGGGCAGTGCCCCGGAGGTCGGCAGCCGGCAGGAGGGCTGAGGGCGGGCAGCAAGGAGATCGGAGGGCAGTGGCCCGGAGTCCGGGGGCCAACGGTGCGGGGGGGGACGGGACTTCCAGTGCCGCATGGTCAGTCCGCCTGTCTTCGGGGGCGCCCGTGACGGTTCCGGAGGGGGCCGGCAGGAACCGGCCTGACAGGGACATTCGGGCAGAAGCGGACCGGAACCGGTCGGAGCATGCCTTGCAGGGTCAGGCGGGAACGCGAAGAGCGGGCCGCCACCGGGCGGAACGGGACGAAACGGAACCAATCGCGCCTCCGGGAAGACTAACAGATCGTCGTCACAACTTAATAAGTTAAGCGCTCTGGGGGGATCGTGTCAAGCGCGAACATACTCATCCCCATCTCCTTACGAGCAACCTCCAAAACCCGGCCGCTGAGGCAGGAGGTCCGCCTGCCGCCCGGCCTCTCCCGGAACCTCTGCAGGCGCCCCGATCCCGGAGGACACCCCTCTCCCGTTCCTCGGCGGCCTGGCGTCCTTTCCGAGAGAGCCGGCATGACCATCAGACAGCAATTTAAAATTATTAAAACAATAACTTTTATTATCAATATTTAAGATATTCAAATTGCCAATTATACAAGGATTTTATTGCTATTGTATAATTATCTATTTAAAAATATATAGTAATAATATATTGATTAATTTCAATATGTCTTTTAATTTATGATATTTCATGATGACATATTGATCAAATTAAACAATGATACATGTCATGATATGGTATAAATTAAAGACTAGAATCCAGGACAAATAAAATGTTCATTAAACATTCTTATATGCTATATCATAATAAAATATGACAAACATATTGTAATAATCATATCTAAACAATTAAACCGCACTTTCAGACATGCATTGCCGTTTTAAATTTCGCAACCTGAATTCTTTCGCCTTTCCAGGCTTAACATATGTCAATGACAGCCCCTGCCGGCGAATCTAGATTGTACCGGCCAGGGCAGGGGCCGGCCGGGAGATTTTTCCCGGCACGGCACCGGGACTTTCCTCATGCCTGGCGACGACAGGGCCCGCGCGTGCGCGGGCAGGGAGGCGACACATGTTCTGCAGACAGTGCGAATGGACCCAGGGAGGCACAGCCTGCCTGAAGCAGGGGAGCTGCGGGAAGACGGACGAGACTGCGGGCCTCCAGGACCTCCTGCTCTGCGCACTGAAAGGACTGGGCAGGGCGGCGGCCGCCGCGAGGGCCGCGGGGAAGCCGGATCCGGAGGCGGACCGCGTCATCACGGACGGGCTGTACGCCACCATGACGAACGTGAACTTCGATCCCGCGGCCGTCGCCGGGCTGACGGACAGGGCCGTCTCCGCCAGGAAGGCCCTGGGCGTCGCGGAGGGGTGCCCGGAGGAGAAGGCCTGCATGGCGGGGGCCGGCGCCCTGTCCCCCGAGGGCGGCACGGCGGCAGGGTCGCTCCGGGATACGGCCGTGCTGGGCCTGAAGGGCATGGCCGCCTACCTCCACCATGCGAGGGCCCTGGGCAGGGAGGACCCCGCATGCGACGCCTTCGCGGAGGAGCTCCTGTCCCGGAGCCTGGACCCAGATCCGCAGCCGGGCGACTGGCTGGAGCTGGCACTCCGGACCGGGGAGGCGAACCTCAGGGCCATGGAAATCCTGGACGAGGCCCACGCGGCAGCCTTCGGGGAGCCCGTGCCCTCCGAGGTCCCCCTGGGCCACAGGGCCGGGCCGGCCGCGCTCATGAGCGGGCACGACATGAAGGAGCTCTCGGATCTCCTGGACCAGGCGGAAGGACGGGGCGTGAACGTCTACACCCACTGCGAGATGCTCCCGGCGCACGGGTACCCGGGGCTCAGCCGCCCGGCGCTCGCGGGCCACTTCGGCACGGGCTGGCAGAACCAGATCCGGGAGCTCCGCGAGTTTCCGGGGCCCGCGGTCTTCTCAGGAAACTGCATCCAGAAGCCCTCCGATCTTTCGGCAGTCTTCACCACGGGCCCTGCGGGATGGCCGGGATGCCGCCGCCTCGGCCGGCTGCCGGACGGGCGCACCGACTACGGCCCCGTCATCGAGAAGGCCCTGGCCACGGGCGGCTTCGCGTCCGACGTGCCCGGAAGGCCCGCGCCGCTGACGGGGTTCAACTGGCGCTTCGTCCTGGGCCAGGCGGAAAAGATCCTGGGCCTCGTGAAGGCGGGCAGGATCGCGAGGTTCATCCTCATTGGCGGATGCGACGGAGCAAGGTCATCCAGGTCCTACTTCACGCGCCTCGCCGAGCTCGCCCCCAGCGACACGGTGATCCTAACCCTGGGCTGCGGCAAGTTCAGGCTCCTGGACCTCGACCTGGGGGACATAGACGGGCTCCCCCGCCTCCTTGACATGGGCCAGTGCAACGACTCCCTCTCCGCCGTGAAGGTCGCGGCAGCCCTCTCGCAGGCCCTGGACCTGCCCCTCGACAAGCTCCCGCTGAGCCTCGCCGTCTCCTGGCACGAGCAGAAAGCCTGCGCGGTGCTCCTGACCCTCCTGCACCTGGGCGTCAGGAACGTGAGGCTGGGGCCGACCCTCCCGGCCTTCGTCCACCCGGACGTCCTGGCCGTGCTCTCCGAGCGCTGGGGCCTCAGGCCCACAGGCGTCCCCGAGGACGACATAAGGGCCATGATGGCGGGGAACTGACCCGGAAGCCCGCAACCCCGGGCGGGTGCCGAGCCGGACGTCAGGCCACGGGCTGCGTGCGGGCCGGACGCCCCCGGCTGCGGGGGCATTGCCGGACGTCCGGCCACGGGAGGCGTGCGGGCCGGACGCTCCCCCGGCTGCTGGGGCCGAGCCGGACGTCCGGCTACGGTAGAAGTGTGGCCCGGACGCCCCCCCGGCTGGGGGGGCATAGCCGGACGTCCGGGCACGAGCGGCGTGTGAGCCGGACGCACCCCCTGCTACGGGGGCCAAGCCGGACGTCCAGACACGGGAGGCGTCCGGGCCGGACGCCCCCCGGGCTGCTGGGGCCGAGCCGGACGTCCGGCCCTGGAGACGTGCGGGCCGGACGCCCCCCCGGCTACGGGGGCCAATCCGGACGTCCGGCCACGGGCGGCGTGCGAGCCGGACGCCCCCCCCCGGCTACGGTGGCCAAACCAGACGTCCCGTCACGGGAGACGTGCGGCCCGGGCGCCACCACCCAGGCTACGGGCACCAACCCGGACGACCAGCCACGGGCGGTGGGAACCGACCGGACTCCACCCCCGCAGGCAGGGAACTGGGCAGGACGTCGATCGCGCGAGGGGCAGGACTTACACGGACACTCGGCTCCCGTTCGGCTCAGTTTTAACAAAATTTCCTCCCCCCTTTGGGGTCCCCCTCAACCTTAGCAATTCAAACTGCCGTATGAGGATGTGCCACTGATTTCCAAATGCCCCGTCTATGAGCACCAATCCGAAATAACGCTAACCGCGACTGGCATCCGCTCGCCGGCATAACAGGCCAGTTGCCGGATGACGGCCAGCCTAGCTCGAGCGTGAGCGACATGTTGTCGGGACGTGCCCTGCATGGCCACGCAGCGTAACTGGACAGGCGTCACAAAGTAGATCCATGATGACAAATGCTGTCTGCCATGGCCGCCGGCAAACACGGGCCGGAATCCGGGGGAAGCGGGCTTGAAGCCGGAACGCGAACGGCATAATGCCTTGCAGACGCAGTACGGGTGCAGGAGGAAGCGGGCAAGGTGCCGGAGAAGGGGGGAGACGCCCTCAGGCCGGCCAACATGGCCGTGCGGAGGATCGGGAAAGGGGCGGAAAGGGGGGCGTGA
>JAISFP010000089.1 GCA_031263525.1 Deltaproteobacteria bacterium
GCAGCTGCGGGAGCCTTCGTGGCTATGGTCATACTCTCCACCGGGGCACCCGCGCCTGACGCGGTGATACGTTTCCTGGACGCGTCCTCAGTGAAGATCCCTTCGGCCAAGTCCAAGGCGCTGGCCGACTCCGAAGTCGCGAGCGTCGCCCAGGCGAGGCAACTCGACAACCCTGACAAAAGGGTGTCGCCTGAAGAGTTAGGGTCCGGGGAGCTTCTCGAGACGGTGGCTTGCAGCATTGAAGGTCTTCATACCGGTGACACACCAAGAATGAGGTTGCACTTTTGGGAATTCGATGTCCCCGATGACCGCTGGATACATTTCCGCGGCACTGTCAACGACTCGATTCATTTCGGCGGCATGATCTATTTGTTGCGTTGGGGTGGAGGCAAAGGAGCGATAGACGAGTTGCCGGGAGCTCGAAAGCAAGGACTCGAAGCCTGGAACAAACGCGGGGTGATCGTGAGTTGTATGCGCGAACTTCCTGTCTCGTTACACGTGGGTTGTGCTTTCAACCATGGTGCTCAGATAATTATACCTAACAATGAAAGCGAGCTTTTACCTGTTTGGTGTTTCTGTTCTTCACCTGAATACAACAAGGCAGTCAGAGTTCTCGACCAGAAACTGAGCATTACTGTCGCCACCCTTGTCAAAGTCAGTTTCGACATCGAGCGATGGACTCAAGTCGCGAATGAGCAGTATCCGCACGGCCTCCCTAATCCTTACTCCGATGACCCTGTCCAGTGGATATTCCACGGGCACCCCTGCGGTTCCGTTATCTGGGACGATAACGCCAAAAGAGTAGCGCACGGGCCGCTCAGGACTGACGCCACCGTCCTCCAGCTGGCCGTCGCCCGTCTGCTCGGCTACCGCTGGCCAGCAGAGCTCGACGTGGATATGGAACTCGCTGACGAGCAACGCGAATGGGTCAGACGTTGCGAAGACCTGGCGGGGCTGGTCGATAGGGACGGCATAGTCGTCATCCCGGCAGTTACAGGCGAAGCCAATGCTGCTGACCGACTTCTCGACATGCTGATCGCCTCATACGGGGACGACTGGTCAAATGGGGTGCTGACCCGACTTCTCGCCGCCTCGGATAATCCGAACGGAACCCTGGAGTCCTGGCTAAGGGACAAGTTCTTCGCACAGCACTGCAAGCTGTTCAAGGACAGACCCTTCATTTGGCAAATCTGGGACGGCCTCAGGGACGGATTTTCCGCGCTGGTGAATTATCACAAGCTGAATTACAACCTTCTGTATTCACTGACTTTCAACTACCTCCGCGACTGGATAGCCCGCCAGAGATACGACCTGAAGAATAATGTCGAGGGCGCGGAAAGACGGATGATTGCCGCCGAGAACCTTCGGCATCGACTCAAGGCCATTCTCTGGGGCGAGGCACCTTACGACATCTTCGTGCGCTGGAAGCCCCTCGAGGAACAGCCGATCGGGTGGCACCCCGACATCAACGACGGGGTGCGCCTCAACATCCGCCCCTTCATGACGGAGCATGACAGCGGTGATGACGCCAAGAAAGGTGTCTGCATTCTGAGGCACAGGCTGAACGTCAAATGGGACAAGGACCGGGGAAAGGACGCCGAAACCGCCCCGTGGTACCATGTCGACAAGGGTGACAGGATCAACGACCGCCACCTCAGGCTTGAGGAAAAGGAGAAGGCACGGTCCTGATTGCCCGACAGAAGACGAAGCCGCGCCAGGAACAGCTTCAGCCTCACGGCCATGGCCATGGCCATGGGATTATGTAAAGAATATGGTTATGTTAAGATATTTCCCAAACTTAGCCAAAATCCTAGTGTTTAGCCCTAAATCTTTACATAATATTTTTGAATTAGTCAGGGCATGTCTGCTCAGGTCAGGAGGTGGGCTTATTGTCAATGCAGGGGGCGGGCTTGGATATGAGAGGCATTAACTATTACTCGTCCTATCAAATGTAGGAATTTTCGTAACTGTTCAGGTGCCACCCCAAGTGGAGCTCAACAGGAGGCATTTCCAACCCAAATGACCTATTCAGAATATCTTTCACCCCATATGAAGGATCCATTGTTGACTCTTCAACTTCAACGGTTCCGCATCTGGGCTCTCTTCCTCCGATAAGGTCTTCAATAGAGGAGCACCTGAACAGTTACGCTGTCAGAATCTGTTCACTGACAAAGCGGGGGAACCTACAGCAGGACCAAGATCTTCATCATTCCTGGTGCAGGACGGCTTTCCTCCGGGGCCTGGACGGCCTTCCTCCCGGACCTGGACTGCCTTCCGCCGTGGCGCGGACGGCCTTCCTCCGGGGCCTGGACTGCCTTCCGCCGTGGCGCGGACGGCCTTCCTCCGGGGCCTGGACGGCTTTCCTCCAGAGTAAGAACGGCCATCCTCCAGCCCCAGGACAGGCTGCCTCCGTGGCCAGAGCGCCCATCCTCCAGCTCCAGGACAGGCTGCCTCCGTGGCCAGAGCGCCCATCCTCCAGCTCCAGGACAGGCTGCCTCCGTGGCCAGGGCTGCCTTCCTCCAGCTCCAGGACAGGCTGCCTCCGTGGCCAGGGCTGCCTTCCTCCAGCTCCAGGACGGGCTACCTCCGTGGCCTGGGCGGCCTACCCGTGAACGGATACCAAAATTAACTTTTTCGGGGGCCCCGAAGGCTAGTAACCGCTTGGGAAAACGACTGGACAACCAAAAGTGCAAGGTCACGGCAGGTTTCAGGGGCTGATTGGGTCACCTCCTGAGCCAGGATCCCAGACATGCCCCCCTGGTCAACCTCGTTATCCCGTGAACGGATACCGCGCACTCGCCGGCCTGGACAACGCGCCTTCGCCGCCGGCGGAATGGACACGGCCCAGCCATATTTCGAGAAGGCGCTCGGGACCTCGTCCAGGTTTGACAGCGGGACCTCGTCCAGGTTTGACAGGAAGAAGAAGGAGGCCGACGTCATGGCGGCGGAGGTCGAGCTGGCCCTCGCGCAGTGCGTCCGCAGGAAGCGCGACGAAGCGGCGGAACGTCTCTCGGGCCTCCTGAAGAAATCGACAGGCTCGCGGGAAGATCGGGCGAGCTCGCGGTCCCGACCCGGATCGCCGTCCCGTGCAGGCTGCCGGGACTCGGCGGGGCATGACCGGGAACGGCCCGACAACCAACGCGTCGCCCAAGACTTCTCCCGTGGAACCGCCGCGCGCGGAGCCCCCGGAAAAGGGGCGCCCGTCCCTGGGCTATCGACACGCGTGACCGGGCAGCCCCGCCATCCAGGAAGGCTACAGACGCTTCACGGGCCGCCCGCAGGTGAAGAGCCATGACCGAGAAAATCCCGGCACCCGACGCATCTGCCGGAGACAGTGCCGGCACGGTCGCGGGAGCCGAGCGCCACGCGCGAGGCGCGCCGGACGCCATCGGGGATCTGAAGGAAAGCATGGAGTCTGCGGTCCGGGCGAACGGGCCGCGCCACCCGATCGCCCCAGGGCGGGCGACGTGCCTGGGTCTCGCGGTCCCGGCCGCCCTGGCCGATTCGGGCAGGACGGGGAAGCCGGACGTCCCGGGGTCGGGCGCGGGGGAGCCTTTCTTCCGCGCGTCCGGA
>JAISFP010000525.1 GCA_031263525.1 Deltaproteobacteria bacterium
TTGATACTATTTACCCCTACATGAAGTATCAATAGTTGACTCTTTAACTTCAAAGGTTCCTCATCATGGCTCTCTTCCCCCGAAAAATGTCTTCTATAGAGGGGTACCTGAATGGTTACCAAAATTCCGATATTTATTTGGACGGGTAATAATAGCAGATAATGCTCTTTATCGGACGGCAGACTCGTGAGAGCCTCTTTCCGGGCAGCTCCAGCTCCAGTCCCTCCTTCGGCATCCTTCCTGCGGCAACCGGCCCACGATCGCCCCGAACGGGCCGTGAACTTCCGAGCCGTTGCCCCTGGCATCCGCCCTTCCCGCTTCCGCACCATTTCCGGCTGACGCCCTCCGCAGCCCGCTCCCCCAAGGTCCAGGCCTTCCCGCCCCCGCCGAAATCCACACACGCCTTGTCCATTTGGCAACATGTGCGCTACAATTGGGCCCGCACGAATACCGCCGCCAATCTCAAGGCCCGGGCCGTGCCCGGGCTGCCCCGCGAGAGAGGGGAACCGTTTCAGTCCCGACCGTGACTCCGTCACCGGCCACTGCGGCAGGTGCCAACGGGGGCCACGGGCCGGGCCTTTCGCCTTTCGTTGCCCGATTTCGGGCCTCGCGGCTGCGCCCTCCCCCCGCGTTCGGGAACCCGGCAGTTCCCCTGCTGGCACCACGCGACACGGCTCGGTCGAATCCTTGCATGCCGCGCCTTCAGAATTGCCTCCCTTTCTCAGTGTGATTTCTCCAGCTATCGGTTTTCGTAACTGCCTCAGCCATTTCGCATTAATTTTCACTTTCTGTTTCTTCTTTAGCCTTTTGCCTTTAACCTTTTCATTTAGCATTTAACTTTTTTTTGTTTTAACTTTATGCTTTTAGCCTTTTTAATTCTTCATTTCGTCTTAATACTTTATGCATTTCGCCTTTTGCCTTTTGCATTTCATCCTTTGACTTTTGCATTTCGTCTTTTGCCTTATGCCTTATGCCTTATGCCTTCTATCTTGTGTCTTTTTCCTTTACTTTTTGCCTTTCACATTTATCCTTTAGCCTTTAACCCTTGTCATTTCACTTAGCTTTCAGATTCCTTTCCGTTGTCTCTTTTATATTTCGTATCGTTTTCGATTCAATCTGTCCTTGACCTTCCGGCAAGCTATAAGTTTGTTTTTAACTTAACCCGGACATTTCATTTTCCTTCAGACTCAAGCCATCTCTTGTCTTTCACCTGGCTTTCGGATTTCTTCCGCCTCTCGTTTCGCTCTCAAGTTTTGCCAATATCTTCTGCCTTCCGTTTCGCTTTCGGACTTTGCCCGGCTTCCGTCTCTCTTTCGATTCCGCTCTCTCTGTTCGCGCTGGCTTTCGCGGCCCGTCCGGGACCGCCGTCCGCCCTCCCCTGTCCCCCGGCCTTCCGGCCCCCATCCGGAGCCCTGTCCCATGCGGCTTTTCGCATTCGCGCTTGCCATGTCCCTTCTTGCCCTCGTTGCGGCCTTCCCGGGGGATCTGCGCTCCGAGACCTCCCTCTCGGTCAAGGCGTCCCTTTCGGCGGACGACCCGAGGTCGAAAATCCTGGAAGGCTGGATAGCCGAGCTGGCCAGCCAGACCGGCTGGTCCGCCGAGGTGGAGCTCCTGGGGCCCGGCGCCGTGGCCGGGGCCCGCACGGCGATGGCCGATCCGGACGGGCTGACGCTGGGTTTCCTGTCCCTGGACGAGACGATAACCCGGCCCCTCCAGGACCTGGCCCCCTACAGGGCGTCCGACTTCCTGCCGGCAGTCCTCTTTCCCGGCGACCCCCCGGTGCTGGTCCGCCGCCCCGGCGGCCCGGACGTGGAGATTTCCCGGAGAAGGCCCGGCCAGGACAGGGCCGCGAGGCTCCTGGCCCCGTCCCTGAACCCCGTGCCGGGACCGACGCTCGCGGCCGTGGCCGCCCTGAGGTCCCTGGGCTACGTGCCCTCGGTCCGCGAGCTTCCCGCCGATTACGCGGCCGGGGCCCCCGCCGGAGCATCCGGCAGCGAGGCCCCCGCCGGCGCGTCCGGTCGCGAGGCCCCCTGGGCCGCGGCCTTCGCCGCGCTCGAGCCCGGCGAGCTCCTGGCCCTTCCCCGCGAGGCCCTGGATCTGCTGCCCCCCCTGGGCCTGTCCCCCGCCCAGGTTATGACGCTCTCCCCGCCAGCCGCCGGCGTCGGGACGCCCGCGCACCTCGCGCTCCCCGGCGGCACTGCCCCGGCCGATCCCGGGGCGGCCCCGGGCGTGAGGGAGCTCTTCGGTTTCTACTACCCTTCCGCCACCGGCCCCAGGCTCCAGGAGGGCGCCCCGGCCAGGCTCGCGGCCATGGCCTCTGCCGCGTTCGCCTCGCCCCAGGACTTCCCATTCGTTACCGGCCCGCCAATGACCGCGGACGAGGCCCGCGAGGCCTTCGACGCCGAGACGGCCGCACGCAGGTCAATTCTTGAGTCCCTGAACCTCGCGGGAGGCGCGCAGTAGTGGCCCGGGGCCCTCGCGAACTGGGCTGGCAGGGCCCGGACGCGTCGGGCGTCCTGCGCCTCACGGGCTCCCTCACGGCCTTCACGGCCCCGGGGAAGCTCCTGAAGCCCCGCGCCTTCGCCCCGGGGAGCGTGAAGGCCGTGGATCTCTCCGGCCTATCCCACATGGACCTGAACGGGGCGGCCTGGCTGTTCACTCTCCGCAGGGCGCTCGCCCCGCCCCGCTCCGTGGGGGGGAAAGCCGCCTCCGGGCCGGGAGCCGCGGAGTCCGGGAAGGATCCTGCCTCCTCCGGGCCGGGAGCCGCGGGAACCGTCAAGGGTCAGGCATCCTCCGGGCCGGGAGCCAGGGGGACCGGGAAGGGTCCGCCCGCCTCCGGGCCGGGAGCCGCGGGAACCGGCAAGGGTCCGGCCTCCTCCGGGCCGGGAGCTGCGGGAACCGGAACTTCCGCCGCGGCGGCCTTCCCCGGCCCCGAGCTCAGGGGCCTCCCCGCGGCGCTGATGCCCGTGTGGGAGCTCGCCGAGGGGAGCTTCCTCAGCGCGGGGGAGCTCCCCCAGCCAAGAAAGTCCGGCAGGATCGAGCGGGTCGGGGAGCTCATGGCCGGCATGGCCACCGACCTGAGGGATCTCTGCTTCTTCCTGGGGGAGGCCCTCGTCTGCCTGGCGAGCTGCATACCCAGGCCCTGGACCGCCAGGTGGGGGGAGGTCTCGTACCAGGCCGAGAAAAGCGTGGTCAACGCCCTCCCGGTCACGGCCCTGGTGGCATTCCTGGTGGGCCTGATCCTGGCCTTCCAGTCCGCCATGCAGATACAGATGTTCGGGATGGAGATCTTCGTCGCGGACCTGGTGGGCATATCCCTGATCCGCGAGCTGGGGACCCTCCTCACCGCCATAGTGCTCGCCGGCAGGAGCGGGTCGGCCTTCTCCTCCGAGCTCGCCTCCATGAAGATAAACCAGGAGATCGACGCCATCCTGACCATGGGGCTCTCCCCCGCGAAGGACCTGGCCGTCCCCAGGATCCTGGCGCTCACCTTCACGACGCCCCTCCTGACGGTGCTCGCCGACCTCGCCGGCCTACTCGGCGGGAACATAGTCCTCATGACGCTGGGCTACCCCTTCATGGCCTTCTGGGACGAGCTCTCCCGCCACCTGGACATGTCGGACATAGCCACCGGCCTCTTCAAGGCCTTCGTCTTCGGCTTCACGGTGGCGCTCATAGGATGCCAGCGGGGCCTGTACGCCGGCGAGTCCCCGGGGGCGGTCGGCGAGGCCACCACCAGGGGGGTCGTCACCAACATCCTGGCCATCGCCATCCTGGACTCGCTCTTCGCGGTGCTCTTCTATGCAAAGTCCTGGTAGCCCCGTCTCCCCCGCGCCCCGCACGCTCGCGTCACCCGAGGCCCCCGGTGCCGGCCCCGTGGCGTACCCCGGCCCGTCCCTCGTGAAGGCCGAATCCGTCACGGTCCCGGACGTCTGGACCCGCGAAGGGACCGTGCCGGACGCCGCGGCCGGCCCGTGCGGCGCCGCGGCAGGTGGCTCCGTCCCGCCTGCGGGGGCCGTGACAGGGATCGGCCGGCCCGGCGCGGTTTCCGGGGAAGGCTCGATCCCCCCCGCCTCCGCGTCCGGAACTCCGGCAGAATCCCCCGCACACGGGGCAGCGGGCGATTCCGCAACCTCCGAATCCGGGGCCCCGGGAAATTCCGCCCCCGCCTCCGGGACCCCGCGCGTCCGCCTCGTGTCCGTGTCAGGCGATCCGGACGGAGGGCCGCGCCCCGCCTTCGGGAGGCCCCCGGCGCACGGCCCCGGCAGGCGAGCCGCGAAGGCGGCGGAGCCGGACCCCGCGGCGCTCCCCCTGAAGGCCGAGGGCCTCACCGTGGCCTACGGGGACGACCCGCCCCTCCTTGAGGACATGAACTTCGAGGCCGAGCGGGGGGAGATCCTGGGCATCCTGGGACCCTCCGGGTGCGGCAAGAGCTCGCTCCTGAGGCACCTGGTCGGCCTGAACTGGCCGAGGACGGGGAAGGTGACCCAGTTCGGGGTGGACATCTTCGCCGACGGGGAGAAGGGGCTGGCCCGGGCCCGCCGCCGCTTCGGCATCATGTACCAGGGGGGGGCGCTCTTCGGGGACATGAACCTCCTGGAGAACGTCCAGATGCCCCTGAGGGAGTTCACCTCCCTCCCCCGCTCGGCCCTGGAGGCAGCGGCGGCGCTGAAGCTCGCGCTGGTGGGGCTCTCCGGCTTCGAGCGGCACATGCCCTCGGAGATCTCGGGCGGCATGCGCAAGAGGGCGGCCATCGCCAGGGCCATGGCCCTGGAGCCCGACCTCCTCTTCCTGGACGAGCCCTCCGCGGGCCTGGACCCCGTGACCGCGGCGTCGCTGGACAGGCTCATCCTGTCGCTCTCGCGGAACCTCGGGATAACCTTCGTGGTCGTCACCCACGAGCTCAGGAGCATCAGGCGGGCCGTCACCAGGGCCATCCTCCTCGACAAGAAGGCGAAGGGCATAGCCGCCATGGGCACGCCCGAGTTCCTGGCAGAGCAGTCCGGGACGCCCGAGGCGAGGGCCTTCTTCCTGCGCGACGAGAAGCCCTGAACGCGGGGGGCCCGGGCCGCCGGCGCACGGGGGCCGGGCGAGGCACGGAAGGCCCTCCACAGAGCCCGGCGGCGGAACCCCCTCCCCAGAGCCCGGCGGCGGGAGGGCCTCCCCAGAGCCCGGCGGCGGGAGGGCCTCCACAGAGCCCGGCGGCGGGAGGCCCTCCCCTGAGCCTGGCTACGGAAGGGCCTCCACAGAGTTCAACTGCAGATTCGCTGGCCGGCACGGCACCTGCCATGCCGCGCGGCCCGCGCCCGAGCGGAGTCATATGTCCGGTAAATCAAGCTACTTCAAGGTGGGCCTCTTCGCCATCCTGGCCTTCGCTGTGCTCTCGGCCGGGGTGATCTACTTCGGCATAACCAAGGCCTTCTCGCCGGCGCTGGAATGCACCACCTACTTCGACCACTCCGTCCAGGGCCTGGGGAACGGCTCCGCCGTGAGCTTCCGGGGCTTCCAGGTGGGCCAGGTCACCTCCATCTCCGTCGCCAACGCGCCGCGGGAGGTGGGCGACCGCTCCGAGGAGGCCCCCAAGAAGCTCGTGAAGGTCACCTTCAAGGTGACGCCCGAGCTCATAACCGGCAGAAAGTCCTCGGGGCCCACGGACGCCGCCGACTTCATCCTGGCCGAGATGGCCACCGGCCTGCGCTGCTTCTTCAACGCCCAGCTGGTCGCGGGCATCAGCAACCTGAACCTGGACTACCTGGCGCTCGCCCCCCCCATACGGGAGACCGACCCGTCCGGCGACAGGCCTCGGCCGGGAGCGCCGGGGCGTCCGTCCCCCGCGCGCGGCCCCGACGAGCCCGCGCCCCTGGCGCTCCAGAACCCCATCCATACCAGGGGCGGCTACGACGAAGGGATGCTGGTCATCCCCAGCGCCCCCGGCTCCATAATGGAGCTGGGCGACTCGCTGACCCAGCTCCTGAAGTCCGTGCGAGAGGTGGACTTCCGTTCCATCGGCATCCAGACCCAGGATCTCCTGACCAACCTGAACGGGATCTCCGAGAGGCTCAACAGGGATCTGGGCTTCTCCGACCAGCTCGTGAGCACCCTCCAGAGCGTCAGGACCTCCGCCGACACGGTGACCCAGCTCGCACAGAACCTTGACGGCATCCTCTCGGGCTTCGCCGACGGCGGCGGGGGCCTCGGCCAGCTGGAGGGGGCCCTGAGGGACGCCCGGAAGACCCTTAACCGGCTGGACTCCCTGCTGCGCATCCCCCAGGCGACCCTCCCAGCCACCATGGACAACCTGAGGGTCATGAGCGAGAACCTCCGCACCCTTTCCGAGACCGCGAGGGACTACCCGTCCAGCCTCATCCTCGGATCCCCGCCGCCGCCCATGGACAGGTAGGGTCCGGGCACCGGCCCGGCCCTGCCGGAACTCCTGTCAATGAAAGGCGCGGCATGAGGCATGATGTCCGGAACCGTGCGCATGTCAGCCTGTCGTTTCGGCTGCCCTCGCTCCGAGGGCCCCAGGTGCTTCCGGGCTGAAACCTGACGCGCGGGCCCTCCCATGCCTGCCGGGCGGCAGACTGCGGAACCCGGCCCTCGGCCTTCCGGACCGTGTCCGGGCCGGGTTTCACATCATAATTGTGGTGACGAATCACTGGCCTGCCGTCCTTCCCTGACCGGGGCGGACACTGTCCGGCCCTGCCGCCCCTTCCCCGGCACCCCCGCCCGGCCAGGACCGCGCCGCCCCTTCCCCGGCACCCCCGCCCGGCCAGGACCGCGCCGCCCCTTCCCCGG
>JAISFP010000529.1 GCA_031263525.1 Deltaproteobacteria bacterium
AGCCCCGCATCTCCGGCTCCCTTCCCTGCCTCCACAGCCCTCCTCCGCTCCCAACCCAGCTTTTCCAGATCAAACTTCACTACTCCTGCCACATCACCACCATAACCCCCTCAAAATCCACATCACCTGCTACTTCAACATTGCCTCTCCCGCCCCCCTCTCGCTCCCGCCCCCCACCTCGCTCGATTCCCTTCCCCACTCCGTTCCCCTCTCCCATGGCCAAGCCAAACCGCCAAAGCCCCACCTTCGGCACAGGCTGCCGGCAGAGGCTCTGGATGTGGCCATCCCGCCCCACGCGCCGGTAGCTCCAGGGGTTCCGCGCGACGAATGGCACGCGGCCCGCCCGTCCCGCCAGGTATCCGTGAGGCTTCCGCGGACCTCCCGTGGCACTTGCCCGATTGCAAATAAATGTGCCGACCCGGGGTGCCCGGGACGGTCCGGAACAGGTCCTCCAGGCCAATTTCCCCAGTCATTTCAGGCAGATAGCCCGGGGTCCGGGCACCGAATCGCGCCCTTGACAACAAAATTGCGGGGGGGCTATAATCCGTTTCGTCAGCAGGCGCCGTAAAAGGCTTAATTGGGAATCCTGTGCAAGTCAGGGACGAGCCCATCGCTGTATTTCCGTATCCGGGGCAACCGGACGTCTCCGCTAACCGTTTTTCACAGCCACTAACCACTCCAAGTCGGTCGGGAAGGCTATTAACGGGGACGGGATAAGTCAGAAGACCTGCCGCTGAGCACAATCCGCTAGGTCCCCGGCGTGGGGGTACGCCAGGGTCCTGTCCCGCCGTCTCCAGGATAAATGGGCGTCCCGGATCACGTTCTCGTGCTCCGGGCTTTTTTTTTGTCCCCCGCCCGGCATCCCGCTCCCCTAAAGGCAACCACCTTGGGCAACTATTCCATCCAGAACATGTTCATCCACGCCGACATAGTGGTCCAGGGCGTGATGGTGATACTCCTCCTGGCCTCCATAGCCTGCTGGGTCGTGATCCTGGAGAAGGCCGCGCTCTTCAAGCGCGCCAGCCGCAACGTGCTGGCCTTCAAGCGGAGGGCCGCCGAAATCGCCGGCACCGTGGACCCCGACGACGGCTACCCGGGCTTCACGGCCCTCATAGTCGCCGCCGGCGTGAATGAGGCGCGGGACACGGCGGGCGACGAGACCCGGGCGGACTTCCGCGAGCGCACCGAGAGGAGCATGAGGGCCATACTAGCCGGGAGGATCGACCGGCTCGGCGCGAGGACCACCTTCCTCGCCACCGTGGGCTCCACCAGCCCCTTCGTGGGCCTCTTCGGCACGGTCTGGGGCATCATGCACAGCTTCATAGGCATAGCCGCCTCGGGCGAGACCACCCTCGCCGTGGTCGCCCCGGGCATCGCGGAGGCCCTGTTCGCCACCGCCATGGGCCTCATCGCGGCCGTGCCCGCAGTCATCGCCTACAACAAGATCAACTCCGTCATGAAGAAGATGACCAGGGAGGCCCTGAACGCCATAAGCCTGGTCGGGAACTCGCTCGCGAGGATCCACTTCTCCGAGACGGATACGGGGGGGCGCCCCGCGCCCGTCCTCAAGAAGGTCGAGAGCCAGTAATGGCCGGAAGCGCACTCATATGACGCCGCTTGGGAGGGCGTGAAATGAACCTGACAGACGAGCTCATACCCGGACAGAGCGATGTCCACGCCATCTCCGACATAAACGTGACGCCCTTCATCGACGTCATGCTGGTGCTCCTCATCATCTTCATGGTCACTGCCCCCCTCATGATGGGGGGCGTGCGCATAAACCTGCCCAAGACCGCCGGGACCCCCATGCCCCGTCCCGACAAGCCGCTCATCGTGAGCCTGGACGCCGAGTCCGTCGCCTACGTGGACAAGGACCCGGTCGAGAAGGCCTCCCGGCACTCCGTCTTCCGGGAGCTCGCTTCCGCCTCCGAGAGCGGCGAGGTCTTCGTGCGCGGCGACGGCGAGGTCAAGTACGGCGAGATGATGACCCTCATGGCCGAGCTGGGCCAGGCGGGCTTCGCCCGGGTGACCCTGGTGACGAACGTGAGGCCCGACTCCTCCGCCCCTGCCGGGGCCGCAGGCGCGGACGGCTCCCCAGCCGCGACAGCGGCGTCCGGCGGCGCCTATGGCAAGTCCCTGACCCCGGAGGCGGCGCCGGCCGCGCCCGATGCCCAGGCACCGGCGGCTCCGCCCGCCCCCGTGGCCTCCTCCAGCCCCGGCCCAGCCTCTCTGCCCGGAGCTCCGGGGGTCTGACCTGACCCGCCGGCTCACCCGGCCCCCGGCCCCCTTCGCCTGGACCGGCGGTCCCGTACCCCAGTGACCCGTGGCCTCCCGGCCACGAACTCCCTGCGCCGTACCCTCCCGGTCCCGGACACCCGACCGCCACACCAATGCCCCCCCGCCCTGGCCCCCTGAATCCTGGCCCGCCCGCCCTTTTGCCAGGACCTTCTGAACCCACGGCCCCGGTCCCGTGAACCCTGCCCTTCCGCCCGCTGCCCCCGGCCTTTTTCGCCCGGACCTTCTGAACTCACGGTCCTGGCCAGTTGAACCCTGGCCTCCGGCCACGGCATCCTGCCTTTTTTGCCCGGACCTTCTGAACTCACGGCCCTGGCCACTTAAACCCTGCCCTTCCGCCCGCGGCCCCCGGCCTTTTTGCCGGGCCCCCCGAACTCACGGTCCTGGCCAGTTGAACCCTGGCCTCCGGCCACGGCATCCGGCTTTTTTTGTCAGGCCCTCCTGCCCTTCCGGCCCTGGCCCCCGGCCTTTTTTCCTGCCCCCCCACAGCCCCCGGCCCTTTCTTGCCAGCGCCCTCTGAACTCCCGGCCCTGGAACACCGTGACCCGGCCTCTCGGCCCTGACACCCGGCCCTCGGGCACCTGCCCCCCCCAGACACGGAGCGCAGACGCCCGGGCTCCTTCCGCCGACTCCCGGCCCCGTCCCGGGCCCCTGAGCGACCGGCCTCCCCCGGGCCGCCCCTCGCCAAGCCCTCCCGCATTCCGGTGTGCCCCGGCGCACCGCCCGACCGCTCCAGAGATGCCCCCCCGCATCCCCAAAACAGTTTCCTTCGGCCTCAAACCCCGCCTTCCGCCCCATAAAGGAGGTCCCGCATGGCTCCCTCCACCCCCGAACAGGACTCCAGGGCCTTCCGCAGGGCCCTGATCTGCGCCCTGGTCTTCCACGCGGCCGTGGTGGCCTTCATCGTGATGCCGCCCTCCGCCGACTCCAGCTTCCGGACGCTCGCCGTCTACGAGTACGACGTCTACGACCCCCTGGGCGGCGAGCCCGGAGGCGGCCTGGACACCATCGGCGACGAGGTCCCCGAGACTGCCCCCGCCCTGGAGCCCGAACCCGAGCCTGAACCCGAGCCCGAGCCGGATCCCGAGCCCGTGGACTTCGTGGAGAGCACCTCGGAACGCGCCGAGGAGATCGCCCCCCCCGCACCCAAGGACGTGCCCAAGCCCAAGCCGAAGCCGAAGCCCCCCGAGGCCCGCCCGGCGGTGCCCGTGGGCCCCCAGGCCAGCGCGGGCGTGGCAGGCATGGAGGGCGGAGTTGCCGGCGCACCCGGCGGCGGTCCCGGCTCGGGCCAGGGCGGCATGGGCGGCGGCACCGGCAAGGGCACGCGGGACGCCCTCGAGGCCTACAAGTCGATGGTGCGCCGCCGCCTCGAGCGCAACAAGAAGTACCCGCCCCGCGCCATGAGGGACCAGATCGAGGGCATCGCCA
>JAISFP010000070.1 GCA_031263525.1 Deltaproteobacteria bacterium
TCCTTTGACGGCGAGACGATCGTCCTCGGGAAGCGCAGCGAATACGTGAACTCTCGTCTTGAGAAAATGATATCTGCCGCCTTCGTCCAGATAATTGAAAAAAATTACGCTAAAAAATATCTCGCCGAGTGCGAAGACGTATATGCGGCCGCCATTGCCGTCTACGGCACTTCCGACGTGATGGTGAAGTTTAAGAAGGTAGTCTGGGCTGTGGAAGAACGTGACACTGTAGAACTCGTCTGAACGTTCCCGAGCCGCCATCCGGCCCATCCGGCCCATCCTGCCCCAGGCCAGCTCCTGCTCCGGGTCCGTGACTGGCCTGCTTGACCGCCTGGGAACTGCGCTTTCGCGATCTCGGTAATCGTATTGCGCGTCGTCTCGTTCCGTCGTTTTTCCTAATCCTGTTTGTCGTTTCCGTATTAAATTCTCAAAATTTTCGATCTTCGCTTGATTCTTATAAGTATTTTAACGCCATCAAAATTAATGATAAATATTTTTTTGGTAGGAAATGCTTGCCTTGTCTTTAGCATCAAACTTTCAATACATACGCTCATTGTTGTCTTCTAAACATATTTTATCAATAAAATATTTGTTAAATTTCAACATTTAAACAATACATATTCCTTAAACAGATTAACATATTAAATATATAGAATTAATTTATATAACCACATTTTAATTACAGTTATTTTCTTTTCTTTATATATTGCCATAGAATGAATTTAATCAAATTAATTATAACTAATATTACCCTTTCACTTTAATATGAACGAATTGTGGGCTACGGGACATTATACGAAACTTGGGAGTTATCCGCAACTGATTGCGCATCACTCTTCGCAAGATGCATCATGCGGGTGTGAGAGGCCGGCAAGCGGTTGCCGCCACAGCCGGACGGCTTCGTCAGCTCGCCTCCCCATTCGTTCATATTTTCGTGAAAGCGTAATATTTAATAATTATTCCATAAACGACAAAATTTATATTTCGATAGTAAATTTTAAAATGCTGAAATATAACAATCATTAATTTACAGACTACAGTCATTCACTCCGCATATGAGTTTCAAAAAATCAGATATAAATTTAAGTTCCAAAATATTGATGCAAATACTATTTTTAATCTGAGTAAGCTGAATCCTGACGGATGACTGCGGCGCCAAAGGCCTCGGCGGCTGTCGGAGACGACCGAAAACTCGGATTTTAGCTGCGCCGAGACCAAAAGGGCTTCACCCCAGTTCCCCGTCTCTCGGGACCAACCGGCTCCCTGGTTCCCCTTCCCTCTGTCTCTCGGGACCTGCCGGATCCTCACCATCGCCTTCCCGCACCCTCGACCGGTCATCCACCCAGCTCAGCTTGCCTTCGCGCCCACCTGTCCCGGCCTCGCCTGCAATGACGGCCCTCCCCGGCACCCCGCAGCCCCCCCGAGTCCTTCCCGCAACCCTCCCGGACTGTCCCAGGGTCCCCGGTCCCCGGCACCCCCTTTAACCTGGCCCGGCATTCTGGTACAATGCCTCATTCACCTCCAGCCCAGCTCACCGGCCCCGCCTCCCTTGCGGGCGCCGTTGCGAGCTGCAAGGCCTCTTCCGCACGATCCCCGCCCCCGGGCCGCGGACTCCTCCGCCCCGGGGCATCCACCCCGAAAAGGACGCATCTCGCCATTCCGGCCTCCGCCTCACTCCCGGCGGCCGGCCCCGCCCTCTCTGCGGGCGGGTCCACCAGACAGGCAGGCAAAACCGGAACATGCGACGCAAGAAAGCTTTCCCCGCCCTTCTTATCCCCTTATTCCTAGCCACAGTTCTGACCATGGCCGCGGCCGGCGGCTGCGCCGGCCCCGAGGACAAGGCCTGGGACTCCTTCTCCAAGATAATGGACTCCGCCTTCGGCCAGGGCAAATGGACGGCGGAGTCACACGATTTCGCTGACGGGACCCTGACCGTGAAAGGCGTCAGGACACCCGTCCCGCCGCGCGTGGCCGCCTACCTGAAGGCCAAGGCGGACGCCTCGGCCAGGACGCAGGCCGCCTTCGAGGCCAAGAGCGCCCAGGAGCTGGCGGACGCCGAGGCCGCCAGGAAGATCAACGCCGAACGGGCCGAGCGCCGGGCCGCCGAGGAAGCCGGCGAGGCCGTCCCTGACGACCCCCAGACCCCGGCGGCCGGCGACGCTCCCGCCTCCGGCGACACGGACGCCTCCGGGAGTCCGGCCCAGTCCGGGGACGGGGCCCCCGACGCCCAGGCTCCCGCCGGCTCCGGAGACACGGTTTCAGCCCCCTCGGCCCCGTCGGCAGGCGACGCGGACGCAGCACCGGCCCCGGAAGGCGGCGGCGTCACGTCCGGCAACACTGATGCCGACGCGGCAGCGGCAGGCACTGCCGCTATCGGGGAAGAAAGCTCCGACACTGCAGCGGACGCGGGCTCGGCAGGCAGTTCCGGCGCCAGCACCGCCTCAGACGCTGCAGCGGCCGGCAGTGCCGGTGCCGACACGGCATCGGACGGCGACTCGGCAGGCAGCTCCGACACGGCATCGGACGGCGACTCGGCGGCCAGCTCCGACACGGAAGCGGGCGCCGCGGACGGCGCCGTCACCGGCGCTCCGGCACCGGACGCCGCTTCCGGAGAGGCCGGCGCCGCCGCAGAAGCACGGCCGGCTTCCGGCGAGGCCGCCCCCGCGACTGCCGCGGACGACGACCCGAACGCCCCCACGGCCGAGAACCCGGGCATCTCGGTAAAGAGCGTGAAGATAAGCGGCCTGGCCGCCGCGGAGGCGCTCCCCGCCCTGCTCCAGAACTCCGGCGACCCGCTGGAGGTCTTCGCGTCCATGGAGATCGAGGGCCTGCACGTCCACACGGGTGCCTCGTCCGAGCTCGGGTCGGCCGAGATCCTGGTCCCCATGACGGTGCTGACGGGCCTGAGCTGCCGCCCCGGCGGCGCGAAGGAAGGCGGCACTCCCGCGCCGGCCTGCACCCTGGCCAGGATAAGCTCCGGCGAGGGCTACGGCTTCGGGTTCATCTTCCTCTACCCCGAGGCCGACTTCCGCCTGAGCCTCCGCATGGACGCCTCCTCCTACGCGGCCGATAACGTGTCCCTGGGAGGGGACGCGGGCCTCGCGCTCTCGGGGATAAAGGCCGCGCGGTTCCAGGCGGCGAACTTCGATCTGGCCCTCGGGGCCCGCCAGGGGCTCCTGACGGCGGGGGTGTCCATCGGCCTCATCGCGTCCGAGGGCCTGGACGGAGCCTACTCGGCCCAGCACACGAGGCTCACGGAGATAGAGGTGTTCGTGCTCGGGAACGAGCCCGACCCCATGTGGCTCGGGACGGCCGAGTCGCTCACCGCGGTGGCGCTTGACGTCCGCGAGGCCCTGTCTGGCGACGGCGCGAGGCCCGGGGCATATTTCTTGAACGAGTTCCTGGGCGCCGAGGGCGGCGGGCTCGTGGAGGCCCTGTGGCCCGGCTGGGACTGCGTCCTGAGCCAGCGCTACTCCGCCGGGTCCTGGAGGCTCGACGGGTTCAGGGGTTCGGGCCCGGACGGCGACCGGCTGGAGTTCAGGAGCGTCGAGGCCACCGGCCCCATGCTCCGGGGCAAGCTGGCCAGCACGACCCTCGAGATGAGGGGCATGGTGCTGGAGTTCCCGTCCGACGTCTGGTTCCCGGAATACCAGCAGAAGACTGCGGAATTCCTGGGCACGAACATCATAAGGGGCGACGTCACGGTCTGGAAGACCTACGACCCGCAGAACTCGGTCGTCCACTGGCGGCTCGACTCCCTGGATCTCCGCGACCTGGGCAGGCTGTACCTGAAAGTCGACTTCACCGGGGTAAAGGACTCCACCCTGGCGGCGCTCTCTGAGATCAGGCTCAGGAACATCGACCGCATCATCGCCGCCATCGCCGCCCACGACCTGGGGATCGGGAACACCGAGATCGCGCTCTCCGCCCAGCCCGCGATGGACCGCCTGGTAATCCGGACCGCCGAGGAGAAGGAGACCCTCCCGTCCGCCGCCCTCTCCGAGATGACCTCCAACGTCTCCATGACGCTCCTCTACTTCCTCTCCAACTACGCCTCCGTCGAGTCGGTGATGGCAGTCACGGACTCGCTGGTGGACTTCATGAAGAAGCCCCAGGCCCTGACCGTGACCCTGGAGCCCTCGTCCCCCCTAAACGCCGTCGCCTTCGGCAATGGCATGAAGGACCTGTCCACCCTGGTCGAGCTCCTGAACATCAATGTCACGGCGAACGAGCGCCTGCCGGTGGCCCTGGAGCCCTAGCGGCCGGGGTGTCCGGAGCCGCCCCGCCAGATCGCCGACCCCGAAAGGCGGGGGGCCCGCCAGCCGCAGACCATGCGGACAGGGGGGCCTCCCCGCCACCGAGGACCTCCTTTGCCAGTGGGCCGGCGGCCGCCTCCCGGCGGGCCGGAGACGGGTGCGCGACGGGCCGGCGGCCGCCTCCCGGCGGGCCGGAGACGGGTGCGCGACGGGCAGGCGGCCGCCTCCCGGCGTGCCGGAGACGAGAGGGCGAAAGGCAGGCGACAGCCTCCCGGCGGGCCTGATACGGGGGGCGACGGGCAGAAGACAGCCTCCCGGCGGGCCTGAAACGGGGGGCGACGGGCCGGCGGCCGCCTCCCGGCAGGCCTGATACGGGGGGCGACGGACCGGCGGCCGCCTCCCGGCGGACCGGAGACGAGAGGGCGACGGGCAGGCTACAGCCTCCCTGAGAGCCTGATACGGGGGGCGACGTACCGGCGGCCGCCCCCCGGCGGACCGGAGAGGAGAGGGCGACGGACCGGCGACCGCCCCCCGCCTGACAGAAGACGGGCCGGCGACCTCCTCCCGGCGGGCCGGAGACGGGCGCGCGACGGACCGGCGGCCTCCTCCCCGCAGCACGGAGACGGGTGCGCGACAGGCCGGCGGCCTCCTCCCGGCGGCCTCCGGAGCCCGGAAAATCCGGAGGGAGCCTTCCCCCGCCCAACAGCTTGCCCGTTTAGCGGACTGAGCTATAATGCTGTCCCCAAGGGACAGCCTCCCGCAGGGCGCCATACTCGCCCCCGGCCGCCAGCGCGGCGGGGGCCCTCCCGCCGCGCTGGCGGCGGCGCCGGCCCGCGCGGCGCCGCACGGCACCTTCGGGCGTCCCCCGAACCACCGGCCCCGGACACCACCCCTGGTATAAAGGTCTCCAAAATGACAGCCAAAAGCCCTGACAGGCCCGGGAGGCGGCCCGCCGCCCTCGCGCGGGCGCTAAGCCTCGCGCTCCCCGCCGTCCTCGCGCTCCTGGCCGCCGTCTCCTGCGGAAAGAAGGCGGAGGACGAGAGCGCCTGGAAATCCTTCGAGATCCTCATGAACGCCACCTTCGGCGAGGGCGGCTGGACTGCCGCCTCCCACTCCTTCGACACCTTGTCCTCCGCCCTCACGGTGACGGGGATCGAGTGCGATCTATCGCACAGGCCGCAGGCCCTGCCGCCGGAGTACGAGGGACTCCTGACGGGCAAGGCCCGCATGGAGAGCCTGACCGTCACCGGCATCCTGGAGACCTCCCGGATGGCGGAGGCCGCGAAGGCCACCAGCTGGCGCGGCAGGCCCGAGACGGTGCTGGCCAGGTCGCTCTCCATGAAGGGGCTCACCGCGCCGCTCGGCTCCGGGGAATTCGTCATAGAGGCCTCGGCCGACTCTGTCGAGCTTGCCGACGTGAAGCTCCGCGCGAACTCCGACCCGGCCCCCGCCCAGGGCGAGACGGACATGAGCCTCCTGAACTCGCTGGAGCTGGGCTCGCTCTCCAAGAAAGGAATAAGGATTTCCGTCCGGTTCCCGAGCTCCCTCCTGGACTCCGCCGCGAACGGGGCCGGCCCGCTCGCGGCCTTCGCGGCCAGCGCGGACGAGGCGTCCGGCGGCGGCGCCGGCGAGCCCGGCGGGGGCACGCAGGCCAACGCCGAGGCCGGGGACGTATCCTCCGGAGGCGCGGCGGACCCGGACGCCTCGGTCCCCGAACGGGCGGCTGACCCGGCCGCCTCTGCCGACCGGGCGGCGGCCCCGTCCGGGCCCCAGGCGGTCATGGAGATGACCCTGGCCTCCTTCGAGGGCAGGGGCATGGGCTTCGCCCCCATGACCGACACCTTCCCCATGCTGCCCCCGCTCATGGGGATCATCATGGGCCAGAAGGCCTCGTCGCTGGCCTGGACCGACCTGAAGGTCACGGTGACCGGTCTCCCCGGCCGCGGCGACTCTGCCGTCACCGTCGCGAGCGCCGAGGTGTCGGGCCTCGAGAACCTGGGCAAGTCGCAGTCCGCGAAGCTCCTGGGACTGAAGGCCGACATGGCCGAGTCCCCCTCCGGGGCCGGCGCCATGCCGCCCCTGTCACTGGGCCTCGACTCGCTCGAGGCGGTCGGCCTCGACCTTAACCCGGCCGCCGCGGCCTACATGCCGGCAATCGTGGCCGCCATCGCCACGGGCGATCCCTCCGAGGCCAGGAAGGCCAAGTCCATGGCCGAGTACCTGGTGGACCCCTACACCTACGACTCCGTCTCGTTCCAGGGCGCCTACGTCGACTTCTCGGGCATTCGGATAGCCTCCGCGAACTTCGCCCGAACCGGCCCGATCGTCGCCTGGACGCTCTCCCCGAACAAAACGGAGCTATCCGCACACGTCACCCTGACGGGCGAGCCCGGCACCACGGAGGCCGGGAACGCCCAGAAGTTCCAGGACCTCTTCGGCATGACCGACTTCGGGGTCCGCTACGGCGCCTCGCTAGAGGTAACGCCGGACGGCGGCTGGAAATACTCCATGGACGAGCTGGAGGCCACGGGCATGGCCAAGCTGTCCGGCACCGTCGGGCTCACGGGCATCACCCAGGAAATGGTGGACGGGCTCCGCGAGATCAACGCCGACGAGCCGGACCCCCTGGCCCTCCTGGGGCTCGTCGCCACCTTCGGCATAGAGGGCCTGACCGCCAGCCTGGACGACGCGGGCCTGACGCGGGGCCTCATCAAGCTCGAGAGCCAGAACAGGAACGAGACGCCCGAGAGGGTCAAGTCCGTCACCGTGGAAAACATGGGCATCTTCCTGGCCGACCAGCTGGGCATGCCCGCCCGGGCCTTCGGCCCGTTCCTGGACACCCTTGCCGGCTTCCTTGACGAGCCGGGCAGGATTGCCCTCGCCGTCCAGCCCGGGGCCCCCCTGACCATGACGACGTTCACTCCCTTCCTGACGGCCAACGACCTGCCGGGCCTGATGGACTTCATCAACGTCACCCTCCAGACCGGAGACTCGCCGCCCGTTCGGTTCCTTGACAGGTCGGCCCTGACCGCCTCGCCTCCCGAGGAGCCCGAGGAGGCCGATGAGCCGGTGGACGTGGAGGACATCGGGTAGCAGCCCGTCCGCCTGTGGCGCCGAGGCGCCTTCCGCCGCGGGTGCCGGTTCGCTCCGGGACCCGCGGCTTTTTTTATGCCGTCCCCCCCCCGGACCGTCTTGTCCGGCACGGGCCGGGAAGGAACCAGGGGCCCGCCCGACGCCCGGCCGGACGCCCGTGGAAATCCGAAAGAACCGCAAGACACGAAACACGGCCAATCCGTCAAATTCGGCAGAAAGCTCCTTTACCGGAGGCCGCCGTGCGCTCCCATAACATTTTCCCAAAGATTCTTAGTGAAACCGCCACGTTTCATACGCCGCCACGCCTGTCCAGAAGCCAGAAAAACTCCGTCAGATCCGGCTGCTCCGAAATGTCCGCAGAGTCACACTATTTCAGAATATCATTGATCCAGATGAACAAGAGAAGCAAGAGGATTGAGAGGAGCAAGAGGAGCAAGAGGAACCAGAGGTGCAAGAGGAACCAGAGGTGCAAGAGGATTAAGAGAAGCAAGGGGAACCAGAGAAGCAAGGGGAACCAGAGGAGCGAGAGGATTAAGAGGAGCAAGGGGAACCAGGGGAACCAGGGGAACCTGAGGAGCCAGGGAATCCGAGCTGATCGGGAAGATCAGAAATCGCCAGAAAATCCGCGGCGTCCCGAGGGTTCCGAAAATTCGTGAAACCCATCGGTCCAGTCGGCTCCGCAGGCTCCCGAAATAACCGGCCGACTGATTCAGGAGATCCGGCAGTCCGCCTTCTCAGGCCGGTCCTGATGCTCCGGGAGATCCGAACTAGCCGAAACCGCGCGTCGCTTGCCGCCTGACCGTCAGGAAATGCCCCGTCCCCGCGCCGCTTCTCACCGCACCGCCTCCTGAACATACCGTGCCGCTGACCCTGTTTTGAATTCTTCGCAAATATGGTACAATTTTCTTTCTGACGTACCCTCCTGGATCGCCCTGTCCCTTCTGCCGCTTCGCCTCCGCCCGTCCATGTCCGGACCGGCGTCCGCATGTCCCGCTTCCCGTCCGGTCCGAAGAACCCGCACCCAGTCCCGTCCGCATGACACATCCCCTGCCGCTCCTGCTGGCCCCGGCGAGTCAGCCAAGCCGGAGGACGATGACACAGGCCAACGACACGAAAGCGATGACTCCGGCGTACCCGGGCGGCCCCGTCCCGGAGCTGTACCCCCCGCCGCCGTCAGCGCCGGAGCCCGTCCTCCTCCAGAACCCCAGGGTGCTGGAGACGGAAGGAGGCAGGACGCTCGTCACCCTGGAGTCCCGCCTTGCGCCGTTCCGCGGGGAGGCGGGGCCGGGGACGCTCGCGACCGTGCCGCCCGAGCCGGAACCATCCGGCCCTGCGGACACTGCCGGCGTCCCGGACACTTACGGCCCGGAGCCGGACCGGGCAGGCAGGGGCGCCTCGGACGGCCGGACGCGGCGGGAATGCCCGAAGGCCGACGCCACCTGGTTCACGAGCCGGGGCCCGGAGACGACGGGGCCATCCGGCACGTCCTCCTTCACGTCCTTTTCCTTCGGGACGTCCTCGTCCCGCTCGTCGTCATCGTCATCCTCGAGCTCTTCGGACTCTTCGGACCAGCGCGCCTCCTCGTCCGCTTCGCGACATTCCTCCGCCTCGCCCCCCCCGTCCTCGTCTTCATCTTCATCGTCTGAATCTTCTTCATCGTCACCACCACCACCATCCTCTTCATCTTCATCTTCATCTTCATCTTCATCTTCATCTTCATCTTCATCTTCATCTTCATCTTCTTCCACGCCCTCTTCCCGTCCTTCCTCAGAAGACCCCGGCGCCTCCGGCACTTCCGAGGCGGCGCCTGCCTTCCCGTCCGCTCCGTTCAGGGCGCTCCTGGCGGGCGCGGACGGCATCAGGCTCCAGTTCTTCCTTGACGCCCCCCCGCCCGGCGGGCTGCCCGAGGACGGGATCTTCCTGTGGACGCCTGACCCTCCGCCGGATCCGCCCGCTCCCGCTGGCGAGGCCCCGTCGTGGCGCGCCGCCTTCCTTGACCGCTCGGAAGGGTGGGCCGTCGCGGCCGGCGGAGGGCCCGGCACGGGCCTGGACGCCCTGGCCCTGTGGAGGGGCCTGGACGGCTCGGACTCCATCCCGGAAGGCCCGTCCCTCGTCTGGGCGGCGGGTCCGGACCTTGCCCGGACCCTGGAGAGGGTGCTCGCGAGGATTCCGGCCGGCGAGACCGTCCTCTGCACCGCCTCCTCCCCCGCCGCGCTGGCCTCGTGCGCGCGAATGCTCCAGCGCTCCCGCCGGGACTTCCTGTACCCCCACCTGGAAGCCCCGAAGTCCCTCTTCCCCCGCTCGCTCCTGTCGGCCAGGCTGAGGGAGAAGGCGGACAAGGAGAAGGCGCTCGCCAGGCTGGCCTCCGAGGAGCAGGCCCTGAAGGCCGCCGAGGGGACCCTCCTGGAGGAGCTCGCGGTCCACAGGGCGCTCGGCACCCTGGAGGCCAACCTGGAAAGCCTGCGCTCGGAAATCTCCCAGCGCAAGCGGAGCTGGTTCGCGTCCGAGTTCGGTCGGGCCGAGGCCCTGGCGGCCTGGGAGGAGGCGAGGGCCGCGCTCGAGAAGGGCAAAGGCGGCATCCTGAGCCTCATCTCGGGCAGGAAGCCGTCCCGTGAGCTGGAGAAGGCCGAGCGCGAATGCTCCGCCAGGCTGAGCCTGGCAGAGCGGGCGGCGGGAACCGCCCGCCGCGAGAGGGAGGAGTTCGTGCGCGAGGCGAAAGCCCTGAAGGACGAGCTCCTGGACGCCCGCGCGCGTGCGGCGGGACTCAGGCCCGCCGAGGACGCCGAGGCGGCGCTCGGGGGCCTGCGGAGGGAGCTCGCCGAGCTGAGGAGGGGGATCTCGGAGCTGGCCCGCGAGGCAGCGGCCGCCGCGTCAAGGCCTCCGGGCCCCCCGGACCTGGATGGCGTGACGCTCGTGCTGGCCCGCGAGGGCCGCTATCCGGCGGGGCCGTCCCCTGCCTTCCCGGCCTTCGACAACGTGATAGCCATGGCCCCCAGGGTGGCCGGCCACAGGGACCGGGAGGCCGCGGCCGCCCGCTCGGCGAACGCCCGGAAGCGCTTCATGGTTATCGCCGACTTCACCCCCTGCGCCTGGCACGAGGCTCCGCCCGCGGGCGAGGACGGCTCGCCCGCATGGCACTGCGTCATGGCCTCGGACCCCCTGCCTGCGATGGCGGGCCCCGGCCCCGCGCCTGCCGGGGAATCTCCGCTCCCGGAGGCTCCTTCCGGTGAACCCGGAATCAGGGACGGGACCGGCGCCGCAGGCGGAGATAAATCACCGGAAACCCTGCGGGCCACGCCTCCCGGCCAGGAACCGCCCGCGGGTGACGCCCCTCCCGGAAGCCCCGGCGGGAGCGCGGGACCCGGCGGGTATCCCTCCGAAAGCTCCCCGGCCAAATACGCTGAGGCGCCTTCCGGTGAACCCGGAGTCAGGGACGGGACCGGCGCCCCAGGCGGAGAGGGATCTCCGGAAACCCGGCGGGCCACGCCTCCCGGCCAGGAACCGCCCGCGGGTGACGCCCCTCCCGGAAGCCCCTGCGGGAGCGCGGGAGCCGGCGGGAGCCCCCCCAGCTCCCCGGCCAAATGCGCTGAGGCGCCTTCCGGGGAACCCGGAGACCGGGACGGGACCGGCGCCGCAGGCGGAGAGAAATCACCGGAAACCCTGCGGGCCACGTCTCCCGGCCAGGAACCGCTCGCGGATGACGCCCCTCCCGGAAGCCCCGGCGGGAGCGCCGGCCCCGGCTCGGACGGCTCCCCGGCTACCGGCGGCGGCCCGCATGTCGCAATCCCGCCGGCAGCCCGCCCGATGAGGGCCGCCGCGAAAGTCCCCGCCGCCGCCTCCGGGACACCCGCCGCGCCGATCTCGGACCCCTCCACGACCGCTCCGGCCACAGCCGGAGACGCCGCGACAGGCCCCTCTCCTTCTGCAACGCCGACCGCCGCCGCCCCTGACGCCCCTGCCGCCGGGGACGCCGAAACTTCCCCCCCGCCCTCCGAGACGCAGGACGCCACCTCCCCTGACGCACCAGCCGCCGCCGGGGAAGCCGCTGACGGCTCCCCTACCTCCGAAACGCCGGACGCGGCCTCCCCTGACGTCCCAGCCGCCGCCGGGGACGCCGAAACTTCCCCCCCTCCCTCCGAAACGCAGGACGCGGCCTCCCCTGACGCGCCAGCCGCCGGGGAAGCCGCGTCCTGCTCCCCTCCCTCCGAAACGCCGGACGCGTCCCCCCCAGACTCGCCAGCCGCCGCCGGGGAAGCCGCGGCCGGTTCCCCTCCCTCCGAGACGCAGGACGCCACATCCTCTGAAGCCGCACCGGAGGCGGCCTCCCCTGACCCCGCAGCTGACGCCGCCTCCCCGCTCCCCTCCGCCCTAGCCGCCGCAGAGACCGCCGCGCTCAGGATCATGGCTGCGGGCCAGGGGCCGCTCAGGGCGGCCTCGGCCATAGCGGCGGCGCTCGCCGCCATGAAGTCCGCCAGGGAGAGCCCCCCCGCGCGCCCGGAGCCGCCGCCCAACCCCCTGGGGCCCTATCCCGCCTTCGCGAGGCCCGACGGGGGGAGCACCATGCGCCCCCGGCCCTCCGATTTCCCCGGCCTGCTGTCGGTGAACGTCCAGGACGGGCTGGGCATCTGCCCGCTCGCCGTGCCCGAGACCTTCTCCCTGAGGGCCAGGGGCGAGGAGGGGCCGGTCAACATGGTCACCGCGTACTCGGCCGCGCGGCTGGCCGCGGCCTTCCTCGAGGGCGAGGGCCCTGCCAGGCCCCTGGCCGCCGCGGCCGAGGCGGGCGGGAGCCAGGAGAGGACCGTGGCGATTCTCGCCCCGTCCCCGTCCCAGGCCAGGCTGTGCCGGGCGCTCCTGGCGGACTTCGGGAAGGCGGGGCTGAAGGCCCTAGCCGGGGAGCCCGGCGACTTCGAGGGGTTCCCGCCCCTGTCCCTCGTGATACTCGACACAGCCCTGGGCCAGCCCGTGGGCCGTCACCCGTGGGCCAGGGGGGCAGGGGCCGCCAGGGCCGTGCTGCAGGCGCTCGCGCTCGCCGGCGGCGCCCTGGTGCTCCTGGGTCCCGAGAGGCGCCTGGCCGAGCTCCCGGCCGACGGGCCCCTGGGCGTCATGTACCGCGCCTCGGCGGACAAGGCGCATGCGCTCGCGAGATCCCCGCTCTCTGAGGGCCCGTTCCAGGACGCCCTGGACGGTGCCGCCGAGTCGGTGTTCTGCGCCCTGCCGAGGATGCCCGACGACTGGTGGCGTTCCGCCGCCCCGAGCTTCCAGGGGGCCCTGCGCCGCAAGGTGAGGCTCACGCTGCTCTGCGCCCCTCCCCCCGGAAGCGGCACGGGGGCCGCGAAATCCTCCGGCGCCGAGGCTGCCGCGGGCGCCGCCGTCACGGGGAAAGTCTCCGGCGCCTCCGTCTCCGCGAAAGCCTCCGGCGCGCCTGCGTCCGCAGGTGCCGCCTTCCCCGCGAACGTCCCGGCCCCCGCGGGGCAGGCGCGGGACGGCCCCGCCGCCAGGGCCCCGGAACGGCCCGCGGACCGTTCCGAGAACTCGCTCAGGGCGCTCCGCGTCTCCGGGGCGCTGGTGCTCATGGCCGAGGGCTTCCCGGGATTCGCGGCCACGGTGGACGGGCGCCGCTTCTTCTGGGGCGAGCCGGGCGCCGGGCCCCACAGGCCCTGGAAGGCCGTGTGCTCCATCGACGCCCCCAGGGCGGCCCGGATCCTCGAGGAGGTCATGCAGCTCCCGCTCATGGGCGCGAAGCTCGGCCCCGGCTCCTACCGTTCCTGCCCCGCCTGCGGGTGGCCGTTCCTCCTGTCGAACCGCGGGCGCCGCCGCGGCTTCGGGGACCAGAACCCCCTGAAGCTCGGCTGCACGAACCCGTCCTGCGCCCTCTCGAGGGACCCCAGGCCCCTGGACGAGCGCTGGCCCTACCAGGCGCCGCCCGCGTGCCGCGAGGATCCCAAGACCCCCTACGAGAGGGTCGCTGTGGGGAAGAGGGAGTTCTGGGTCTGCCCGAGGCACCCGGACGGGGACACCTGCCCGCGCTCCCGGACGGTGCCGGGCGATCCGCCTGGAAGGAAGGCGGAGTAGCTGCAGACCCGGTCCCGCGCCGGAAAGCCGCGCGCCGCCCCGGTCCCGCGCCGGAGAGCCGCGCGCCGCCCCGGTCCCGCCGGGAGGTCCGCCCGTCCTGCGGCGGGGGGGGGCCGCGTGACGCCCCCGTGCCGCGGAGGCGATGCCGCCGGCCCGCTCCCGCTTTCTTTGCATCGCCCGGATTTCGGGCATATACTGCCCGAGGCCGGCCGAGCGGCCGCCCGCCTCCCCGCGCGGACCGCTCCCCCCATCCCCCCGGAAACTATGCCCCCATCGAAAAAACTGCTCAAGAGCGCGGCGGTGACGCTTGCCGTCGTCCTGGCCCTCGCCGCCGGCGCCACCCTGGCCGTCCGGGCCAGGATGCGCGACGAGGGCGTCCGTTCCGTGACAGCCGCCCTGGACGCCGCCTTCGGCGCGGACGGCTGGAGCGCCGAGGGCATGTCCTTCGACCCTGACGGGAGGGTCTTCACGGCCGACGGGGTGACATTCAGCGTCCCGGCCTGGCTCCTTCCTGAACCCGCGGGAGGCGCGGGGGGGCATGCGCCCGCCCTGGCGGGGAGGCTCCGGGCGGACCGTCTGGTCATAAGGGAGCCGCCCCTGCCGATGACGCTCGGCGCTCTGGCGTCGCGCGGCTTCAGGGCTGAGGCCGGCGGGGCCAGGCTGTTCGCGTCCCTCGAGCTCACTGGCGCGAGCCTCCCGCTGGCGAGCGGCGGCGCCCGCTTCCGCGCCGAGGCCGCGTCGCTTGCCCTGTCCGGAGCCTTCCTCCTCGACCGGGCCCGGCCCGGTCCGCCTTCCGTCCCCGAGGCGGTTCGCGCCGCGAAACTTGCCGAGACCGGCCTCTCTGACGTCAGGATCTTCCGGGAAGGCGACCAGCGGCCCGTGGCGACGCTCGCCTCCGCAAGGGTCAGGGAGCCCGGCATCGAGAGCCCCGGGGCGCAGGCCGCGGGCGCCGGATCGCCGGGAGCCTTCCTCTCGTCCGCCGAGACCGTCCTGGAAAAGATATCCGTGACCGGCCCGGGACCCGCGCTCGCCCTGGACCGGCTGACGCTCGCGGGCCCCCTCGCCCCCGCCGGCCCCGGCCCCGCGGACGCCGTACGCCGGCTCGCGAAGTCCGGCAGGGCCGAGGGCCTCCTGATCGCCTTCGACCTGCCGGCTCCCGGCGCGGACGCCGCCCCCTCCGGGCCGCAGGCCGTCCCCGAGACGGACGTCACTGCAGGTCCGGACGCGACCGGCGTGCCGGACGCCGCCCCGCGTCCGGGCCCGGAAAAACCGGACGGCGCACCGGCCGGGAAAGACGCGGGCTCCGCGCAGGCCGGGAAAGGCACGGAAGGAGCGGAAGGAGCGGAAGGAGCGGAAGGAGCGGAAGGAGCGGAAGGCACGGAAGCCGCCGGCGAAAGCCTGCCCGCTGACGTCTCCGGGCCGGGAGGAGGCCCGGACGCCCCGGCACCGCCCGAACGCCGCCATGTCGCGGATCCCCCAGGAAGTCATGCCGTTTCCGGCTCCCGGACGGAACCCGGACCTGCCGCGACCCAGGCGCCGGCGGCCCCGGGCAGCCAGGACGGGAGCGAGGCTCCTGGAACCCCGGAAGCTCCGGGAACCCAGGGCGCCCCGATTGCCCCGCATTCCCCGGCGACGCCCGAGGGCGGCCAGGAGGCAAGCTCCGGATGCCCCGCCGTTTCCGGCTCCCGGACGGAAGCCGGACCCGCCGCGACCCAGGCGCCGGCGGGCCCGTGCAGCCAGGACGGGAGCGAGGCTCCGGGAACCCCGGATGCTCCGGGAACCCAGGGCGCCCCGAAGGCCCCGCATTCCCCGGCGACGCCCGAGGGCGGCCAGGTGGCAATCTCCGGAAGCCCCGCCGTTTCCGGCTCCCGGACAGAACCCGGACCCGCCGCGACCCAGGCTCCGCCGGCCCCGGGCAGCCAGGGCGGGAGCGAGACACATGGAACCCCGGATTCTCCGGGAACCCAGGGCGTCCCGATTGCCCCGCATTCCCCGGCGACGCCCGAGGGCGGCCAGGGGGCAAGCTCCGGAAGCTCCGCCGTTTCCGGCTCCCGGACGGAACCCGGACCTGCCGCGACCCAGGCTCCGCCGGCCCCGGGCAGCCAGGACGGGAGCGAGGCTCAGGGAACACGTGATGCCCCGGCTGCGCAGGAGAACCGCCAGGGCAAAGAGCCGCCCGAAAGCCCAGCCAGTCCCGGCGTCCATGGGGAAGACGGCCCTGCCGCCGCCCCCGAGGCCCATGAACCGGCTCCGGACCTGGGCGCCCCGGTGACGCCAGGGCCCCCGTCAGCCCCGCCCATGCCCGGAAACCCGGAATGTCCCGGCTGCACCGACGACGCCGCGCCGCCGGAGCCACCGGACGGAAACAGCGACGGGGCCCGTCCGGACCCGGCCGAGCCGGAGTTCCTGGCGGTCTCCCACGTCGTCCGGAACATCGGCTTCTCCTTCGCCCCCGACGATACCGCCCCGGCCGAAACCCCCGGAAACGGCGGGGGGGCATGGATCGAGAGGCACCCCGCGCCCTTCCCTCCCCAGCCGCCGGCCGGCCCCGACAGACCGGGCGCATACGCCGTCACTGCGGAGGCCGGCACTCCCGGCGCACCCGCAGGCGCGGACGTGTCCGCAGGCGCGCCGGGCCGGGAGCCCCCCGAGACGGCCGCGGCCGGGCCGGAAAGTCCCGGAAGCCGCGAGAACCGGGACGTCCGGGACCATGCCGGCCCCGCCGGCGCCCCAGCCGAGGTTCCAGCCGCCGATGCCGTGAATCCTGCCGCCCGTGCCCTGTCTGGGCAGGGGGTTCCCGAGAAGCCGGACCCCCACGCGGTGCCGGATAACCCCGCCTCTCCGGACGAGCCAGCCGTCCCGGCCGCCCCCGGGCAGGCCCCTGCCGCTCCGGCTAGCCCCGCCGCCCCGGAAGGGTCAGGCGGACCAACCGCCCCCGGGCAGGCCCCGGCCGCTCCGGAAAGCCCCGCCGCCCCGGAAGGGCCTGGCGGCCCGGTCGCCCACGGGCTGGCCCCGGCCGCTCCGGAAGGCCCCGCCGGCCCGGAAGGGTCAGGCGGACCAACCGCCCCCGTGCAGGTCCCGGCCGCACCGGAAAGCCCCGCCGGCCCGGAAAGGCCGGACGGCCAGACCGTCCATGAGCCGGACCCCGCGCCGCCCGAGTCGGCTGCCCCGATCGGGGAAGGTGACGGGGAAGCCGCCGCGTCCCCCGTCACGCCCGTGAGCCTGACCCTGAAGGCAGCCCTCCTGGAGGTCCGGGGCGGCGACATCGTCGTCATTCTTTCGGATCTGCGGGAGCACCTCGCGCGGATATCCGCAGGCGAAGCTGCTCCTGATCCGCCCGTCTCCCTCCTGCTGGAGCCGCCCTTCTCCGCGGAGAGCCTGACTGCCGGCGGCGTCTCCCTCGAGGCGCACGGGCAGACGGTCGCAAGCCTGATGGAGCTCCGGATTACCGGCCCGCTCGGGCGGGGCACGCCCGCGCCCTCGGCGAGAACCGAGCTCGACGGCCTCGACGCGGCGGTCCCGGCCCTGCGGCTCGCCGAGCAGTGCTTCCCGGCGCTCATGCGGGCCGGGACGGTTCCGGGGAGCCTGGCAGCGCGCCCTCCCCTCCTGGACGTCGCTCTCGAGACCGGCTACGATGCCGGCTCTGCCAGCCTGGCCGTCCGGGAACTGAACGTCACGGCTGCCGGGCTCTTCGCCTTCTCCGCGAGCGCCGCCTTCTCCCGTGCAGGCCCCGAGTTCCTGGAAGAGCTCCGGGCGACGCCGTTCGCGAGGCCTTGCGGCCTCCTTTCCGGCCCCGCCGCCGAGGAGCTGGCCCTGGAGTCCCTCACGGCGGCCTACACAGATCTCGGTCTCGTGCGGGGTCTCGTGGCCATCGCAACCGGCGTCCAGGCCCCGACGCCGGTGCCCCGCGAGCCCGGCGCCGCCGGCATCGCCCTGGCGGACGGCCAGGGACCGGCAGGCAACGCGGCTGCCGGAGGAGCCCCGGAGGACGGCCAGGGTCCCGCAGGCAACGCGCCTGCCGGAGGAGCCACGGCGGACGGCCCGGGTCCCGCAGGCAACGCGCCTGCCGGAGGAGCCCCGGAGGACGGCCAGGGTCCCGCAGGCAACGCGCCTGGCGGCGGAGCCCCCGCGGACGGCCAGGGACCGCCAGGTGAAGCTGCCGCAGGAGCCTCGGGGGACGGCCGCCTGGCGTCCGCGAAGGAGGCCATGGCGGCCCGGCTGGGCATCCTGGCACTGTACCGACTAGACCCCTTCGCCCTGAACGCCCCGGAGATTGCCGACGAGATATCACGCTTCATAGCCGACCCGCAGTCCTTGGCCGTGACTGTGACGCCCGCGGCCCCGCTACCTCTGGGAACCGTGCGCCCGGGGCTCGTGGACCCGCTTTCCGACGGGGACTACCCGAACGCCCTGCGCGAGGTCTCAGGCTTCCTGTCCCGGCTCGTGACCGGAATCTCCTCCAACGGCAGGCCCGAGCTGGAGGTCGCGTGGAGGGACGTCCCGCCGCCCTTCATAGGCGGGCCAGTGCCAGGCCCCTCGAAACCGCCCCTGGAAGCGCCGGAGATTCCCGACGACCCGGACTGACCGGCTTTCCCCGCCGCCGTGACGCGCCGGGGCCGCGGGACATCCGCCCCCGTGCTTCCGGACCGGAGGGCGAACCTCCCGCGTCCAGCGACAGGCCACTGCCCGCCGGCCGCCACGCCACGCCCGAGCCCGCACGGATTCTTCCCCCGCGCTGGACATCGGCCCGGAGGCCAGTTAGACTACTGCCTGCGTCAAGACGCTCGGGCCGACACGGCCCGCACCTGCCGCATGGCGGCCCATCTCCAGCCGAACCGGCGAGCGCCGGAAGGGAACGCGCAAACTTTTCATGACCGACCAGAAGCCCCCCGGGGCATTCAGCCGCATAGTGAACGCCCTGTCGTCGGGGCTCTCCCCGCCTGAGCCCGTAATAGTGTTCCAGGGCGACTCGGAGCACAGCCGCATCACGGTGAAGGACTGCGGCGACCTGCGGACCCTGTACATGGGCGAGGGAGCGCGGGAGTCCGAGACCTCCATCTCCCTCTCGAACCCTCTCTCCGCCATCTTCGAGTACCCAGGCATGATGCTCCTGTCGCTCGCGGTCTCGCCGTTCAACAGCGAGATCACCATGCTGGGCCTTGGCGGGGGCTTCATCCCGAGGCTTTTCCAGGCCTACCTGCCCCAGCGGAAGCTCACCGTGGCCGAGGTGGATCCCCTGGTCTGCGAGGTGGCGAGCACCTACTTCTCCTTCTCCCCAGGCGGGAACGTCACCGTGGAGGTTGCCGACGGCGCGGAGCACCTGATCTCCATGCCCCCGGACGGGACGGACCAGATCTGGCTGGACGCCTTCAACGGCAACTACATCCCCCCCCACATGGCCACCGACGGGTTCCTGGAGCTGTGCCGGTCCAGGCTCAGGCCGGGAGGCCTGCTGGTCCAGAACCTCCACCAGAACAGGATGGACTGCTACCGCGCCCAGCTCAGGCGCACCATGGAAATCTTCGGCGGGCCGCCGCTTGCCTTCGCCGGCAAGAGGTCCGCCAACTCCGTGCTCATAAGCTCGCGCCAGGACGACGAGCCCTGGACCCCTCCCGGCGCCAAGGCGGTCACGCGGCTCGCCCGCGAGTTCGGGCCCGTGGGCCCGTACAACCTCGCGAACGAGAGCCTGAAGCGGGTCAACAACCCCGAATGGGCGCTCTGAGGGCCCGCCGTCCGGAGAGGCGGGCGGCCGAGCCTCCCGTGCACGGGGCCCCGAGACGCCCTGACGCGGCAGGAGCCGCGTCTCACCGCTGGCCGGCCGCGGGCCGCAGGAACGTCTCACGCGCCGCGCCCGCCCGTCCCCCGCTGTCCATCCATGCCTCCGGAGACCCTCCTGCCTCACGAGCCGCCAAACCGCAGGGCTTGCGCCCGCGAAACCCCTCGGACCCGCTTGCCGCCCGCCAGCCAGGCGCACGGCAACGCCGCCGTCCCCAGAGCGCCTTGCCTCAGCCCTCAGGCTCATCAGCCCCTCCCGCCTCAAGGCCCTTTCGGCAGCTTGCCGGAGGGCCTTTTTTCGTGAAACGGGAAATGGACTGGACACTGTCTTGCGTGGTGCCAGGCAGAGCATATTTCACGGGATGCAGGATGGCGACAGCTATGACTTTAGCGATGATGACGATGCAGACTATGACGGCGATAGCGCGATGTCCATGGCAATGGAGACCACGAAGACGAAGACGACGATCAAGAAAAAGGGATGATGAGAAGGATAAAAGCGAGGGGGGGATGTGAGGAGAGGCGGTGGCGAGAAGGAAGGGGAGGAGAGGAAGAGAAATATGGAGGCGAAAGGGAAGAGAGAAGGGGCAGAAGTGCGGGAGACCAGAGGGAAGGGGCAGAAGTGCAGGAGACCAGAGGGAAGGGGCAGAAGGGGAGGAGGGAAGAGCATGAATCTTTAAAGCGAGAGGAGAAGGAGAGGAAAGAAGAAAGAAGTGGAGTGATGAGGTGAAGGAAGAGAAAGAGGAAGAACAAGGGGGAGGAGAGATGGCGATGAAGAGGAGGGCGGTGAGAGGAACTGAGCGGAGCTGAGAGAGAAGAGCGGTAAGGAACAACGAAAGAGCAGAGGAAAGGAGCGAAGAAAGAGGGAAAATGAGGTTAGAAGAGACTTTCCGGGCACCGCCAAGGAGAATCGTCAGCAACCTTCCCGACCAGCCGGTCAGACGTGTCAGGGACCGGCTCCGAGAACCTCTCCCCTCATCTGACGCGAGGGCAGGGGCGGGTCGACATGTTGCAGCACCGACCGGCTCCAGAGGCGGTCTGAGGGCGAATCCGTCGGCTAGCTGAGGCCCCGCGCATCCCCGTCCGCTGGACGACCGGAGAAAGCGACGTCCCGGAATCTTGTGCATCTTGGATATATCTTTCGCTCTGCCGTGAATTATCTTCCAGTAAAATGCTGATATAGAATTATGTGAATTGCCTAACACACACGACTCGCAGAGTCAGACTGCCTCAACGCTCTTATAGAAAGCGATTCAAAATGCTTTAATAATAGTGAATTAAGATATTAAGACGCGCAGGCCAGATACACCTATCCGCAAAATTTATGACATACATGCTTGTCATGATGGGTATGACAATAATTGTTTAAAAATTTTTTTCTGATGACTATTTAATACGCGGCATATCACGAATATTTCAATAGTTTTATAAGAGAAAATATTTTCAAAGCTTAAAAGAGAAAGCCCCCGCAGGCCAGGAACATCAATGTCCCTGCCCTGCGGAGGCCGTATCGTGAATGCCGGGCACGGTCAGGATTTGCCCTGCACCCGGTCGGCCCGCCTCAGCGGCGACGTGCCCGAGCACGGGGATAGTTGTCCCGCGCCTGACGTGAAGGCGCTACTTGGAGGCGACCTTCTTGGCGGCGGGCTTCTTCGCCGCCGGCTTCCTGGCGACCGGCTTGCGGGCCGGGGCCTTCGCCGCCGGCTTCCTGGCCGTCGGCTTCTTCGCCGCCGGCTTCTTCGCGACCGACTTCTTGACGGCGGGCTTCTTCGCCGCCGGCTTGCGGGCGGAGGACGCGGAGGGCTTGCGCGGGCGGCCCACGGGGCGCCTGGAGGCCGAGCGGGAGGCCGGCTTCTTCGCGGCGGGCTTCTTCGCCGCCGGCTTCTTGGCGGCGGTCTTCTTCGCCGCCGGCATCTGGGCGGCGGGCTTCTTCGCCGCCGCCTACTAGGCCTCCGGCTACTACTCCGCCGCCTACTCGTCGGCCTGCTCCTCC
>JAISFP010000113.1 GCA_031263525.1 Deltaproteobacteria bacterium
CGGCATCTCCTGCAAGGCGTCAGCACCGGCTGCCAGTCCCAAGGCGTTGGGTGCCGGCACTTCCCGCAAGGCTGCCGCACCGGTTGCCACTCTCAAAGCGAAGGGCACTGGGATCTCCCACAAGTCGTCCGGCCACCGGGGCTCCAGATAGCCGGCTGACAACCTTCCCTGCCGGCACAGGCACCCCGTCTTTCTCAGCATTCTATCAAGATATAACCAGTTTTGAATTATCGAACCTATATCAAATACTCATTAGAAAAAATTAATATAGCATGTCAAATTTTGATTGTTTCCAACAACTAGTGGAATCAGTCCAGTTTTTTTGAATTATTCATTTCTTTGCATGTGAAATCAATTAATAGTGCTACATATGTTTATCTATCCATATTGGAATTTATTTTAAATATTTCTGCCGCCATTTTTAAAAGAAGCCTCGAAAATTAGTTACAGCTAATAATAAATTTACTTGAACTATCTTGATAATCAAAATAATTATCAGTAATATTTATTTTAAATGCCACTCAATTATTTGAGTTGCTTAATTATTAATTCTGCTACAGTTAAAACATAACTGCTATCTACATATGTTAATGATAAATTTTATTGTTTATCAAATTTCAGAAATCATTTTGAATTGCCATTCAAATCATTTCCGTTTGCCGGCGGCCTTTCTTGATTTATGGGAGATAAATGATTTTTTTCCATATATTGCGTTTAATTCCAACAAAATCATCTCCTGGCGTATCCTTTCCTCTCCCTCCGTGACTCGCCCGACCCGCGCCTTCCGCCCGCCTGATTCTCATGACTTTTCCACAACCCCTGCCGCCCCCGCGACTCCTGCCAGCCTATTCCTGACATTTCCATGTCTTCCATGTCTTCCATGTCTTCCATGTATTCCATGTATTCCATGTATTCCGCATCTTCCGCATCTTCCTTATGTTCTGCATCTTCAGCCTTATGTTCTGCATCTTCAGCAGCTTCCATATCTTCTGCATCTACCATATCTTCTGAATTTTCCAGAGCTTCTCCGTAGTTTATCCTGGCTTTTTCCTGACATTTCCCGGACCTGCCCGGACCGCCTTCCGGCGCCCGTACGGACGGCTCCGGCGCAAGCCCGCGACAGCCTGCGGAGCGCGTCCCTGCCGAGACTTTCCCGGCGGGATGAAAACTTTCCGTCATGTTTCATTCTGGGCAGTTAGAGGCAAAATTTGCCATTTTGTTTGACTCTTTGGTGATTTTCTACTAACATTGTTGAGTTTTTCCGGAAGGTTGCCCCTCCGCGCCTTCCGGATCCGGCCCCGGAAGCCGAGTTGCGGGTCCCGAAGGCCCCCGGGCCGACGACCAGGCAGTCCCTCCGGGCGCCTGCCGACGCCCGCCGGACTTCCGCCTCGCGCCTCCGCCCCAGGGCGGCCGCCAGGCCTCGCCCCGCGCCCACCCGCGCCCAACCCAAAATCACAAGGATAAGGGCCAGTAACTAGATGTCCCTCAGTCTTCTAATCACAGTCTCGGGCCAGGCGGCCGCAGGCCAGGCGGTCGATGCCATCACCGGCAGGGGCGTCGAGAGCAACATCGTCGCCATGGTCCTGAACGCCGGGCCGGTCGTGAAGCTGGTCATGGCCCTCCTCCTGATGGCCTCCCTCGTCAGCTGGGCCATCATCCTCTTCAAGCTCTTCCAGCTCTCGCGGGCCAGGAACCACTCGTCGAGCTTCCTGAACAGCTTCTGGAAGTCCCGGTCGCTCGCGAACCTCTTCGCCGAGATACCCGACTACTCCGGCTCCCCCATAGCCCAGATCTTCCGGGTGGGCTACCAGGAGCTCGGGAGGGTCCACAAGGCCCGCCTGGACACCCGCACCGCCATGGGCAACGTCGAGAGGGCGCTGCGCCGCGCCGCCTCCGCCGAGAGCTCCCGGCTGTACAAGAGCCTCTCGTTTCTGGCCACCTGCGGCAACGCCACCCCCTTCGTGGGTCTCTTCGGCACGGTCTGGGGCATCATGGGCTCCTTCCACGAGATAGGCATCCGCGGGTCGGCCAACCTCGCCGCCGTGGCCCCCGGAATCTCCGAGGCCCTGGTCGCGACGGCCGCCGGGCTGGCCTGCGCCATCCCCGCCGTCATCTTCTTCAACCACTTCAACTCGCGGATAAGGATCCTCGAGACCGACATGGGCAACTTCATGGCGGACTTCGTGAACATCCTCGAGCGCGACCTCCTGAAGAAGCCCGCCGCGGGCTCGCGGGGTGACGGCTGATGGCCTTCTCCTTCGACCAGGGCGGCCAGGGGGGGCGCCAGTCCATGATGAGCGAGATAAACGTCACCCCCATGGTTGACGTGATGCTCGTGCTGCTCATCATCTTCATGGTGGCCGCCCCCATGATGACCCAGGGCCTGGAGGTGGAGCTCCCCAAGGTGGACGCCACCGTGATGCGCACCGACCAGGACATGGTGGTGCTCACCGTCACCCAGGGCGGCCAGGTGCTCCTCGACGAGACCCCCCTGTCCGACATCGCCAACCTCGACGCCCAGATCCGCGCCGTCATGAAGAACAAGAACACCGAGAGCGTCTTCCTCAAGGCCGACCGCAACGTGCCCTACGGCCGGGTCGCGGGGGTCATGGGCATGCTCCGGACGGCGGGCATCACCAACATCGGGCTGGTGACGGAGCCCGGCCACGAGCCGGATCAGCCTGGCGCCCCCGCCGCCGCCGCAAACCTGGGCGGCGTGGACCCCGCGGCCGGCACCCCGCCGAGCGCCGCCGGGAGCGGCTCCTCCCGGTAGGGGCGGTTCCCCGCCCCCCGCGCTTACGCGACCGGCCTGCAACGGTCCCGCGTCCTGCGCCCCGCGCTTTCACGGCCTGCCGGCACGGTCCCGCGTCCTGCGCGGCCCGCCCCGCGCTTTCATGACCGGCCGGCACGCTCCCGCTACCTCCGCCCCGGGCTCCCGTCCGGCCCCCTGCCTCCTGGCCCTTTCCGCCGCCTTCCCACCCGTCCGGGGCCGGACCCGGCGTGGAGGGGGGCATGCCGGGGTCGTCACGTCTGGATTTTTCGTTCCGGGCAGTTTAAAATCGTCCCGGTCGCGGCCCGAGCGCGGCCTTCACCCTGCAAGTATCCTCCGGGCTCCCTGCCGAGCCGGGCCGTTACGGCCTGCGGCCCGCCCGGCGTTTCCGGCCTTTCCGGCCCAAAACCACCCCCTGCCGCGCCGCGGCCCAGCCCAGGGAGGGCCATGATGTCCGCCAGCCCTTACGACACCCAGACACGGAAGTCAGATTCCGCGCTCATGGGGGTGATTGCGGGCTCGCTCGTCATTCACTTCATGCTGTACTGGGCGATGGTGCTCGCCCCCAGCTTCTTCGGCAGGCCCGAGGAGCTTCCCTTCGACGCCATCACGGTCCAGCTGGTCGGGGCCGTGGAGCCGCCCGCGCCTGCGGCGCCCGCCGCTCCGGTCAACCCCGACCTGCAGATACCGGACCTGGTCGAGCTTCCCACCGCGGAGCCCGCCGTGCCCCAGCCCACTCCCCTGGAGGAGCTGGTCATCCCGGAGACGCCTCCCGAGGTCATCCCCATAGCCCCCACCCCGGTGGCGCCGCCGCCCCCGGTCCAGAAGGCCAAGGACCCGCCTCCCAAGGTGAAGCCGCCGGAGAAGCCGCCTGAGCCGAAGCCCAAGCCGAAACCCAAGCCCAAGGCGCCCTCCGACCAGCAGCAGCTGAACAGCTCCATCCAGGATCTCCAGCGCAAGCGCGAGCTCCGGGACGAGGAGCATACCGTTAACCAGCGCATCGCGAACATAGCGGCGGAGCGCGGGCGCGGAAACGGCGTCTCCAGCCAGCCTGCCGCCCCCAACAACGCGGGCCAGCGCATAGATCCGGAAAAGCAGCGCTACTACCTCCAGATAATGGAGATAGTGCGCTCCAACTGGCTTCCGCCGGCCTCCGCCGTGAGCGCCTCCAACATCTCCACCACCTTCGTCATAGCCATAGACACCACGGGAAGGCTCATGGGGAAGAACCTGAGGATCTCGTCCGGGAACTCCGACTACGACCTCTCTGTCGAGCAGGCCATAAACCGCTCCCGCTTCCCCCCGCTCCCCGCGGCCTTCGGGGGCCAGCCCGACAACCCGGCCCTGAAGTTCAACCTTTCCTACCTGAACGCCGGCTGACGCAGGGGCCGCGTCCCGGGCCCCGGACCGACGCCCGCGACCTGACCGGCCCCCCGGGGCGGCTCCGAAAGCCGCTTCCGGGGGGCCTTTTTCTTGATGCCCCTCCCCGCGCCTCCCCGCCAGGTCCCGGGACAGCCGCGCGCCTGCCGGGAAAACACCGCCGCGAACCGGTCGGGACAACTGGGGAAAGAAGGAGAACCGGCATGTACATGGGCGTGGACGTGGGCGGCACCCACACTGACGCGGTCCTCCTGGACGAGTCCTTCTCGACACGCGCCACCGCCAAGGTCCCCACGGGGACGGATCTGATAGCCACGCTGAAGGAGGTCGTGACCGAGGCGGCCCGAGGCTCGGACCCCGGCCTCGTGGAGCGGCTCACCGTGTCCACGACACTGGGCCTCAACAGCCTGCTGACCGGCACGGCCGACCCGGTGGGTCTCATGGTCACGGGCGGCCCGGGGCTAGCGCCCGACCCGTCTCTTCTGGGCGTCTGCGCCACGCGGATCCTCTCGGCGTCACAGGACCACAGGGGCGCGAGCGTCGTCCCCTGGCGGCCCGGCGAGGCCGGGGAGGCCGCGGCCTGGCTCGCCTCCGAAGGTGCGGCGGCACTCGTGTGCGGGGCGAAGTTCGGGCCGAAGAACCCGGAGCTCGAGGGCATGATGGCCGGGGAGGCCCAGGCCGCATTCCGGGGCCCTGTCGTCTGCGCGTCCCGCCTCTCGGGAGGGCTGAACCTTCCCAGGCGGCTCGCCTCGGCCGTCCTGAACGCCGCGGTCACGCGCCTCTACGGGAAGTTCCTGCAGAATCTGGAAGGCGCCTGCCGGGAGCTGGGGCTCAGGGCGAGGATCCATGTCCTGAAGTCCGACGGGGGCGTCATGGACGCGGACGAGGCCAGGAGCCGGCCCGCCTCCGCGCTCGCGGCGGGCCCGGCGGCGTCCCTCCTGGGGCTGTGGTCGCTCGGCCGCGGGGGGGACGGCGACGCGCTCATGGCTGACGTGGGCGGCACCAGCACGGACCTGGCCGTCCTTTCCCGGGGGAACCCCCTCATGGCGCCGCAGGGGCTCCGCATCGCAGGCCGCGACACCCTGGTGAGGGGGCTCCTCACCTGGTCCGTGGCCCTGGGCGGGGACACGGATCTCGCGTTCGGGCCCGGAGGCTTCGTCCCGGAGCCGAGGCGCAGGGGGCCCGCCCTCTCGCTGGACCCGGAAGGGGCGCGGGCGGGAAGGCCGCCCACCCTCACCGACGCGCTGAACGTGCTCGGACGCTGCGGGGTCGGGGACCCTGAAATATCGCGGGCTGCGTTCCGGCGCCTGGGCTCCGACCCCGAGGCCCTGGCGGCAGAGGCGGCGGGTGCCGCGCTCCGCCGCCTGAAGGAGGCGGCGGACGAGTTCGTCGGGCGCATAAACCGCCAGCCCGTCTACACGGTGAGCGAGTTCCTGGTCGACTGGAAGCTCGCCCCCGATCGGGCGGTCCTGCTGGGTGCGCCCGCGCGGGCGCTGGCGCCTCTTGCCGCCGGGGTCATGGGCCTGCCGGTCGCCGCCCCGCCCGAGGCCTCCTGGGCCAACGCCCTGGGCGCGGCCCTGGCCCGTCCCGCCTCCGAGTGCGAGCTCTACGCGGACACGGCCCTCGAGACACTGTCCATGCCGACCCTGAACGTCACCCGCCGCATTGGACGGGACTACGGCCTGGAGGACGCGAAGCGCGATCTCCTGGAGGCGATGGGGCCCGCCGGGGCGACGGCACAGTTCACCCTGGCGGAGAGCTTCAACCAGATGGGCGGTCGGGGCCGGTCCGGCAGGGTCATCCGCGTGAGGGCCCAGGAGGCGCCCGGGCTCATGGGCTAACGGCGGGCCGGCCCGCGTCGCGGAGCCCTCGGCCATCCGTCCCTGGCTTCGCGGATCCCCTTCGGCCACAAGCGGACTTCGGCTCTCCGGTCCCGGACGCGGCAGGCCGTTCAGGTCCCTGCGGCCCTGCGGTTTTCGGAGGCTTCCATGTCTTCCGGGTCTTCCGGGTCTTCCGTCCACGGTTCTGCGGCGTACGGGCACCCCCGGCGAGGGAGTTCTCTCCGGTCCGCTCGAGCTCCGTGACTTCCGGGGCTTCCCAGGCCTCCGGCACTTGTCGCTGTCTAGCCGCGCAACAGCATGCTGCCGAATATTTCTGCCGCCAGTCCGGCTGGGATCCGGTCCTGACAGGGCTTCAGGCTCAGGCGCTTCCGGGCATTCAGGGTATTCAGGGGGTCTTCCGCGTCTTCCGGCACGGGGCGCTAGCCGTGCCACCAGATGCGGCTGAATATTTATAGGCTCGTCCCTGTCCCGCCTCGGAAAAGACAGGCCCAGGAGTTCCGGGTCCCGTCCCGCATCAGAAGGGGCCGGCGCCGGTCACGGACTCCAGGCTGATGTCGGCGCGGAGTATTATGCGGGCGCGGCCCTTCACGGCCATCCTCCCCCCGTCGCGGAGTTCCGTGCGGACCAGGCCCCCGCGCCTGGAAAGCTGGCGGGCGCACAGCTCCTTCTTGCGGAGTATCTCCGCCCAGCGCGGGGCGAGGGAGCGGTTGACGGATCCCGACACGTGCTCCTCGGCCTGGCCCTGGCGGGGCCTGAAGGTCCTGAGATAGTAGTCGCAGTCGCCCGCCTGCGTGGAGAGGGCGGTAGCTGCCACCCCGTTAACTTCCGCGCGGAACAGCCCGGCAATGTCGGGGGACAGGCGTTTCAGGGTCTCCCTGTCCTCCACCGCCACCACGGCCAGATCCTCCCGGGTCATGAAGCCCCACCGGACCTTTCCGGGCGCGAGGCCTATGAGCTCCGCGCAACTGTCCATGCGGGCCTCGTCCAGGGGGAGCACGTCCTCCCGGTCCATCTCCATGGAGATGCAGGCGCCGCCGTCCAGCCTGGCGGTGATCTCGCCGTCCTGGGTGAGGAAGCTCAGGGGCTCCGAGGGCGGGCGGATGCCCAGCTCGTAGATCACGTGCGCCGCCGCCTGGCAGGCGTTGATGCCGACCTTCAGTTCCGTCGCGGGCGTGAAGAACCTGAGCAGGAACGACTTGGCGTGTGGGTAGACGTAGGCCGTCTCCGGAGTCCCGAACTCCGCCGCCAGGGACGCCATCTTGAACCGTTCCAGGGGCTCGCCCAGGTAGACCACCGTCGTGGGGGCCCCGGAGAAGGGCCCGTCGACCAGTGAGTCCGCCAGGAGGACTTTGCGGATCTGACTCAATCGCCTTCTCCCCCGTTCCCGCGGCGGGCGTCCGCCCGGCCCGCCGATCCGATGTCATGAGGTTTCGCCTGTCTCATTGGGCGGGGCGTGAAAAATCTGGCAAAAGTCCTGTCAGGAGGTCCGGCGGCCCCGCCCGAACAAAATTAAGGCAGGCTGAGTGAAATTCAGGCTAATTGTTCCATAATCTGATGTCGGGCAAGGATTTCCGCAAGATACGTCTTCCCGGCACGATGCGGCCGGCGGCGGTGCCGGCATCGCCGCAGGGGCCTGCAGCCCTGGTGCCGGGAAGGTCCCGCGAACACGGCGCCCGGTACCGAGTCGCCGGCTGGGTGCCGGGGCGGGGCGAAGGCGCTGGCGTCAGGGCCGGGCGTCACCGGCAAGGGAGCTGTCGGTGACGGCGGAGAAGGCGTTCTGTCGCGTCCTTCGAGGGACAGGCGTTCAGATCCCGCCGTCGGCGGACCCGGTGCCGACCGCCGCGCGGGGGGAAGTCCCGCCGTCAGTGCCATGCGGCTGGGTGAAGGACCTCCGTCAGCGGAGCCGCGGCCGGACGCCGTGCGGCGGGGAGAAGGAGGGCCGCCCGCGGCCGCCCGTCCCGAAGTCAGGGCTCAGCCCTGGGGCTCCACGCGCTGGCCCAGGGTGCGCTCCAGCCCGGCCCAGGCCAGGTTGTAGTTGTACAGGGCCGAGAAATGCTCGTACTGGGCCGTGGAGTAGCGGGTCTGGGCGTCCAGGACTTCCGTGGCCGTGGCCACCTGCTCCTGGTAGCGCTCGGTCACCATCCTGAGGTCCTCGGCGGCGGCCACCACCGCCGTGGCGGAAGTGTCTATGTTGCGGCCGGCGCTCATGAGGGTCTGATAGTTGGAGGTGATCTCGAGCGTCGTGGAGTCCTCCAGGGACTGGAGGGCGTCCATGGACTGGTTCAGGAGCACCTTGCTGGACTCGACCCCGGCCTTGGAGCGGCCCCATTCCCAGAAGTTGAAGGAGGCGACCACCGCGGCCGACCAGGACGAGCTGTCAATGGCCCAGCCCCCGTGGGCCCTGGGCGTGCTTCCGGTGGAGTTGTTCGAATAGGTCATCATGATCTGGGGGTAGAGGGCCGAGCGGGCCATGTCAACGTTCCGGGCCCCGGCCTCAACCTGGTTCCGGCCCAGCCTTATCTCAGGGTTGTTGTCCATACCCAGCGCCAGGCAGCGCTCGAGGGTCAGCGGGAAGCGGGGGTGCAGGAGCGTGTCCCTGATCTTCAGGGGCGCGTCGTGGGGCCGGCGCAGGAGGATGTTCAGCCTCGCGGTGTTCACGATGAGGTTGCGGGCCTGGGTGGACTCCTCGAGCTGGGCGCGGGCCAGCTCCACCTCCGCCTGGAGGACCTCGTTGCGCGGGCTCATGCCCACGTCGAAGAAGTTCTGGGCCACGGAGAGGTGGCTCTGGAGGTTCACGACGCTGGTCCGGGCGACTGCCAGGGCCTTCTCGGTCGCGAGTATCGAGTAGAAGGCCTGCTTCACGGCCAGCTGCAGGTCCTCGCGGGCCTGGGCGGTCTTGATGGATGACGCCGCGACCCCCAGCCGGGAGAGGAAGTAGTTCGCCATGTTCCTGCCGCCGGTGAAGATGGGCTGGGAGAAGCCCACCTGCCAGCTGTACTGCTGGCGGCCCACTGTCTGGGACACGGACGGGTCCTTGTCGTGCTGGGTCATCCCGTAGCTGGCGGTGCCGGTGGGAAGGAACTCGGTTATGGAAGACCAGAGGTCCCACATGGCCCCGAGCTCGCCCTGCTGCGCGCTGTCCAGGGACGGCGACACCTTCCTGGCCAGCTCCAGGCACTCGTCCAGGGACAGAGCCCCGGAGTGCGGGAGGGGCGGCGTCTCTATGTTCCTGGCCCTCTCGCGGGAGGCGTCCGGCCCGAAGGTGGCCTCGCCGAAAACGGTCTCGGCGGACGGCGGGTCGGAGAGGTAGGGCTTGGAAATCACGTGCCTTTCAGCGGAGGCGCAGCCGGCCAGCGCCAGGGCCGCGACGGCTGCCATGACGGGGGCGACGGGCGCCCGGCGGCGCCCGGGGCAGGGGTTGGGAAGCGACATGTTTAGGGTTCGTGCCTTTCCTGGGGGGTATGTCGGGGCCGGGGAGGGCCGTGGACCCGCTGGACGGCAGGGGGTCAGCGGGGGTCTGGCCCGGCAGGGGGCGCTGGGGGCGCCTGCCGGGGCAACGGGCTGGAAAGGGGGCCGACGCGCCTCCGGGGAAGGCCGGGCCGTGAAGAGGCGGGGCACCGGGTCCGGAAGGGCAGTGGCCGCGCGGGGCCCGGCGGCTGCGCGTTGCGGATAGTCGGGAAAGCAGGGGGGCCGGGCGGAGCGGGCTCGGCGCAGGGAGTCATGAAAAGGGGCGCAGCGGGAACCGGGAACGCCAAAGGCGGCGGGCCGGTCAGAAAAGCCGAAAAGGCCGAAGACGCCTGGCCGGTCAGGAACGCCGGAAGGCCGCAGGCGGCGGGCCGGTCAGGAACGCCGGAAGGGCGCAGGCGGCGGGCCGGTCAGGAACGCCGGAAGGCCGCAGGCGGCGGGCCGGTCAGGAACGCCGGAAGGCCGCTGGCGGCGGGCCGGTCAGGAACGCCGGAAGGCCGCTGGCGGCGGGCCGGTCAGGAATGGCGGAAAGGGCGCAGGCGGCGGGCCGGTCAGGAACGGCGGAAAGGGCGCGGACGCCGGGAGATTCGGGGCGCGGGGAGAGTCGCCATGAACTGAAGTCAGGAGATTCCGGTAAGCCGGGGGGGGCCGGAGGCGCGGGACGGCGGGCCCCGGAGCGCTCCGGAAGGGGACCGGGGCCTGGGGGGAAGTTATGGTCCGGCGAGGGGATAGGGCATCGGGCGGATGGCCACGGGTGATTATACAGCATTCCGCACCAAGATGCCGCGCCTCATGTCGGGGAGGGCACCGGGAACCGGCGGGGCGGAAGGAGGATGGGGCAGCCGGTCGCGGCATGATGTCACATAGATATGCTACATCATGAGATGGGAATTTCATTCCCGCTCCGGAAGGGCGTAATCATTAGGAAATGGCTCACAGGCCAAATTTTTTCGCCTCGGCCGGCGGACCGGCGGGTTCCCGCGAGGAGGAAGTTCCTTCCGGCACCCCTGGCACGGGCCAGGGCACAGCCGTCCGGGGCGGGCCGGAGGCGTCCGGAAGGCGGAGGCGTGTCGCCTGCAGGTTTCCGTAAGGGGCGAGGACCGGAGCCTTTCGCGGGGAGGGGGTGACCGCAGGGCGGAACTGGGAAGCCGAGCCGCGGCGGCCAGTGAGTTGCGGATCGCCACGTCTGCCCCGCCCGCGCCGAGCTCTAGGAGGCCGCCAGGTCGGCAAGGTCGGGGGCGGGAACGCAGCGAGAGCGGGACCGAGAGATCTCGAGCCGGGGCTGGCCGGGAACGGTGTAGACGGGACCGCGGGATTTCGACACGGGGCGGGCCGGTAACGGAGCAGACGGGATCGAGGAATAGCGTGCCGGGCAGGGCCGGGGAGGCGGGGAAAGCCTCCCCGGCCGGTAACGGGGTCATGTCCGCCGGAAGGCCCGGACGGCGGCCCGGGCCCCCGGGGGCGCTCTCAGCGGCGGGCGGGCACGGCGGAGTTGAGGGCTCTCGCCTTCTCCTGTGCCTCGGGGATGTAGGTGCGGATGTTCTGGATGCGGGCCGGGTTGGAGGGGTGGGTGGAGAAGAAGTCCGAGCCGGACGTCCTCCCGGTGGCCTGCTCCATGCGGCCCCAGAACCCCACGGCCGCCTCGGGGTCGTAGCCGGCTATGGCCATGAGCGAGAGGCCTATGCGGTCCGCCTCGGCCTCCTGGGTCCGGGAGAATGGCATGAGCACCCCGAACTGGGCGCCCAGCCCGTAGCCTATCATTACCATCTGGGCCGTGCTGGAGCCCATGCTGGTCTGGCCTATCACGGCCCCCAGGACGTTGCCCCCGAACTGGGCCGCCATCTGCTGGCTCACGCGCTCGGCCCCGTGGCGGGCGAGGGCGTGGGCCACCTCGTGGCCCATGACCACGGCGATGCCGTTGTCGTCCTGGCAGACGGGCAGGATGGCCGAGTAGAAGGCCACCTTGCCGCCGGGCATGCAGAAGGCGTTGATGTCGTCGGACTCGAGGAGGTTGAACTCCCAGGCGTATCCCGCGAGCTCGGCCTCGCGGCCCTCGGAGGCCATGAGGAGCTGGGCGGCCTGGGCAATGCGCTGGCCGACCCTCTTTATGGTGGCCGTGTCGGCGCGGTTGGAGGAGAGCCGGCCCTCGGCGACGGTCTGGCGGTAGGCCAGCGCGGACTGCTGGTTTATCTCCGCGTCGCTCACGAGGCTCAGCTGCGAGCGGCCTGTGCCCACCACCTGGGCGCAGCCGGAAAGGAGGGCCAGGAGTGCGAGCAGGGCCAGGCGGCGGGGGAGGGCGCGGGCGGGAGCGCCTGCAAGGTTGTTGATCGCCATGTGAGATGCACCTTTGACGGATTCCCGGGCCGGGAAGACATCTGATGCCGGCCGGATCCGGACTCGGCCCCGTGCGGGGCCAGGAAAATGCGCGGCCTCCGCGACTCAGGGCTGCCGGCCGGGGTCGCGGGGCGTGGGCAAGGAACTGCCGCCCTCCCGTACCTTGCGCGGCGGTGGTCCGCGGCGTGGCCGACTGCTCATGGCAGGCGGGGGCCGCGGGCCCTGGCCGGCGCTCCCGGATCCTGACGCGGCGTCGGCCGGTCCGGTTCCGGGCGGGAGGGGGGCCCGGATCCGGGCATCCCGGATCGGGCGTGGCTGGGTGAGGAGTGACTCGGTCGGCCTGAGCGCTTCGGGGCGGGGCCGCGCGTGGCGCTGGCCCGGTCCGGGGGGCCGGGGAGGTCCCGTGCCGGAAGCTGCAGGGCCGGGCGGCCCGGACTTGCCGGCACGTGCCGCGGATCGGCGGGCCGCCGGGCAGGAAAGTCTCCGGGAAGGCCCCGGCATCACGGGACCATCGGGGCTGGGGTCTCGGAACCTCCGGTCCCGGTGGCTCTGGAACCCCGGTCCCGGCGCCTCGGGAAGCCAGGTGGCCAGGGCCGGCCCCGTGGGGGGTCGCGGACGGGAGAGGGGGCCCCGGGACAGGGGAGACGGGCGGCGGCCGGGGGGGGCCGAATGGCGATCGACCGCCCTGTCCCGTGGCCGGCTCGCCCGGGGTCTCGGGTTCCGGCAGGGGACAGGCCCCGCCGGGGCCAGGACAGGGCCTGGGTCAGGCATCCCCGGAGGCCGGTCCGCAACGGGGCAGGGCCCCGGCCGGGAGAGACTTCCCTGAGGCCGGCGGCTCCCCGGAGGCCGGCCCGTGCAGGGGGGGCAGACGCCCCCTGAAGCCATGGCCAACGCCAGGGGCGGGGCCGGAGTTCGGCATCGTCCCGGGGCCGCATGAAACTGAGGACCTGGAGGCCCGCTCCGGAGGAGGGGCCGTCGTCATGACACCGGCGTCAGAGCTTGGTGGCGTACTCCTCGAAGTCCATGGTCTTGTAGGAGCCGGTGCTGACGTAGGAGAGCACGGCGTTGAAGACGTCCGCCGGAACCGCCCCGGGGAGCACCGTCACGGGCTTCCCCTCGGGATCCAGGAAGATGAACGTGGGGACAGCGCGGATCCTGAAGAGCTTCACCATGGCCTCGGACTGGTCGTAGTCGATGGGGGCCATGGCGAACGAGGCGTTCAGCGACTCCACCACCGTCTTGTCGGGGATGACGTTGGCGTCGAAGAAGGCGCAGTTCCCGCACCAGGTCGCCCAGAAGTAGAGGACCACGTACTTGCCGGTGTTCCTGGCCTCCTGGGCCGCGTCGTTGGGACTGAAGGTCCTGATCCCCGTGCCGGGGTACTCCCGTGGGGGGGCCGCGGAGGCCGGGAGCGTCATCCCCCCGCGGGCTGCGGCGTCCGCCACCAGGGACTGGCGGCTGTCGGAGAGGGGCGGGCGGGCGCCGGCGGAGGCCTCCACGGCCTCGGCGGCCGGGCGGTCGGGAAGGATAAGGAAGCCCGTCAGTGCCAGGATGGCCGCGAAGGCCAGGAGAGTGAGCGCGATGGTCTTTTTCATCTGTCTTGCGCGAGGAAGACCCGGCGGATTGCCGCGGGAGAGTCGCGCCCTCCTAAGGTGACACGAGCCGACATGATACTTCATGCCCGGCGGGGGCGGGCAGCCGGGACCGGAACTGGGCCAGGAACAGCTGGGGGCCGGAGGAACGGGGGCCAGGAAAAACGGGGGAAATCGACAGGGAACAGACAAACAGGATAGGGGCAGTGAAAATCTTGAGGACGTTTGGGTCCGGGAAAGCCTGGGTGCCGGGAGGGCACGGGGCACGGGAAGGACCCGGGGTGTCGGAAAAGCGAGAGGAGCCGGAAAAGCAGAAAAAAGCACGAAAAAGCCTGAAAAAGGCTAAAAAAGGCTAAAAAAGGCTAAAAAGCCTGAAAAAGGCAGAACAAGCGGAAAAGCCGGAAAAGCCGGAAAAGCTGAAAAAAAAAGGAAAATGCCGGAAATGCCGGAAAAATAATGAAAAAACTGGAACAAGGCTGAAACAGCCGGAAAATGGCAGAAACGACCGGAAACCGCCTGAAAATCAGGAAAGCTCCGGGATGTCCCGGAAAGCGGGCCCCCGCTCAGACGTCCGGGGTGACCAGGGAGAGCTTGTCCAGGACAAGGAGCGCCGCCAGGACCAGCATCACCGCCCCCAGGGCCCTGTTCACCCAGACGGCGTGCCTGCCCAGCCCCTTCAGTAGAGGGAGGAGCCTCTCCAGGAGAAGCGATCCGGCCAGGAAGGGGACGGCCAGCCCCGCGGAGAACACGGCGAGCAGGCCCATACCCCTCTGGAGGCTGGACTCGGCGGCGGCCAGCGACAGGAGCGACGCCAGCACCGGGCCCCCGCAGGGCGTCCAGCCGGCGGCGAAGGCCGTGCCCACCACGAAGGCCCCCAGCAGGCCGGCGGGCTCGGCCGGCACGGGGAGCCTGCGCTCGCCGAGCAGGGCCCTGGGCCGCAGGACTCCCAGGAGGACCAGGCCGAAGAGGGTCATGACCGCGGCACCCAGGTAGCGGATTATGTCCCTGTGCCCGAAGAGGAAGTCGCCAAGGGCGCTCGCGGCGGCCCCCATGAGCGTGAATACGGCGCTGAAGCCCAGGACGAACAGGGCTGTGGACAGGAGCACCGCGAGGCGGGCGCGTCCCTGCGGGGACGGCGTCCCGTCACCGTGCGCCAGGTAGAGCCCGGAGTTTCGGCCCGCCACGGTGGAGAGCCAGGCCGGGATCAGAGGCAGGGTGCAGGGGGTGAAGAACATGGCGAGACCCGCCAGGAAGGCCGCCGGGAAGTCTACGCTCTGAAGGACTATCATCTGCCCCCTGGGGCCCTCCTGTTCCGGCCGGTCCCGCCCGATGCCCCGGCCCCGGACGGGCCGGCCGGGGAAGGCGGCGAAGGCCCGGACCGGCCCGCGAAGCCCGCTCAATTCCCGGAGGTCCGGCCACGGGAGCGCGGCAGTACGACCGGAACGATTATAGGAGATTTCGCGGGAAAGATCACCCGTGCCCGCAACTGGCCGCATTATGGCGCGGGAGCCCGCACCTGGCTGGTCCTGGGCCCGGTCCGTGCCTGCGACGCTGGCCCTCTGAAGCCGGGCGGGGTGGCACTGAGGCTGAGGTCTGGAGGGGGAGTCTGGCTCCTGAAGGCGGGATGGGAGCCCGGAGCCAGGAGCTGAAGTCTGGGGAGGGGGGCCTGCGCCAGAAGCCTGGAGAGAGAGACCTGAGCCAGAAGGCTGGAGGAGGAGTTAGGAGCCTAAAGCCGGAAGGGCTGAAGACGGATAGTGTCTCCGGCACAGGTCAGTCCTGCAGAAAGGAGACCCGGACGGGGCCCCTCCGCCGAGTCCGGAATGGGGGACGGCATCAATAAATCCGGGGGACAGGACGGAGGGCTGATCCAGCCGGTAACGGGAGGGATGCCCGCACCTTATATAATGGGGGTGACGGGGCAGTCGGCGTTGCATGATCGGAAGCGGAAGGGGGGGATGTTGTCGCTCGGGAGGAGGCGGGATGGAGCCGTACCCACGCCGCTTGAAGGGGGGGCTGGCAGGCTCCGGGGGGAGGCAAGGGAGCG